>JAHLKT010000008.1 GCA_020444545.1 Desulfarculaceae bacterium
GCCGGGCGGAAGTAGCGCGGGTCGATCTCCACGTAGTCGTGCCAGTCCAGGCCCAAAGCCAAAGCCCGCCCCCTTTCGGGGGCGGGCTTTGTCGATGCTACTGGCGTAACATGCTGATATCATTGTGGCGGAAGTGCATGGGAATCGAACCCACCTACCGCCTTACTCAGACGGTACACCGGATTTGAAGTCGTTAAAATGGCTCCGAGCCTCCTCGGCTGCCATAGTCTAACTATAAGATATTAATATGTCATCCCAGAAGATATCCGCCGCGACTTTCCCGCAAAAATTGCCATTTAGAGATTTTTTGTGGGGTACATGTGGGGTACAAGCAATGCCCTATAACCACATTGCTTAGTCACAGGTTGCCTGCTCAGGAATATTAATCGTTGCCCGGGAATCGGGTAAATTCCATGTTGGCATCGAGGTCTCAGGCGCAGCAACCAAAGCTGCAGTCGGGCAAAGGGCCCTGAAACCTTGCTGGAAAGATGAGGCCGTATCTTATCGAACATGGCATCAGCCAAGCCCGGAAGAAAACATACCATCCCTTAGGCGAGGGCAAGATCGACCGATCAAGCAGGCCTCTAAGAATAGGGCCGAATAGGAGAACTACTATCTGCACCGGAACCTAAAACACCTGATTTAGTAGCCTCGTTGATTAATACAGCCACCGACGGGCGCACGAGTCCCCGGGCAACCTGGTCCCCGCTGATGTGTATTACGTTAGGAAGGAGAAATGTCAAACCACTAAAGTAAAATCGCTCCTCTATAGATTGACGGCACATAATAATTTTTTTATAATGACCGTCACTATTATACGTCAGTGCATGATCATTTTGCGGAGCATTATTATGACTTTTCAACGCTACCTGACGAGAGGTATGAAATTACTTGTCTCTCATCAATAAGTGGGAAAGGATCACGTAGAATGGAAAATTTGCCAAACGATATGGTCGACAGATACCGCAGTCTAGCAGCTGATTTTACTAGATTGTCAAAAAATGCTTTCTCGCTTAGAAACCAAGACTTAATGGATGCCAACAATGTATCACTAGTAGAAAGCTATTTTAAAAATATGGGCCAGCTGTGCAGCTTAACGGCTTCATCTCTCGAAGAAAGTTTTAAAAACATATCAACATTCGAGAGGCTTTCACAAGAGGAGAAAGACAGGATCAAATTAATTATTGCTGGCCGTTGTTTTGAAGGACTTGAAATCGTGCGTGGCTTTTCTCGTGAAAGAGCAATGTCTGATTTACCTTACCTGATACAAAAAAATGAATCTCTTAATAAATTTACATTAAAAATAGGCGATTCTATATGCGACTCCATCGAATTGCTTGAAAAATTATATGAGACTTACTATGATCTATTTGTAAAAAAAACCCACCCCAAAAGCCTTCCACCTGAAGCAGATATACCCACTGAAATGTCAGAATTATTTACAACGCTTGAATACATATCAAAATCGTTTGATACCCAACTTCTTTCGATATTTGACAATATTAGACATTACAATAAATCACTAAAAAACAGCATAGCAGACCAGCAGGAAAATTGGAATGAACATTTAAAAGACAAAACATATAGCGAAAAAAGAAAAAGGGCCGACCGGTTCACTAAATATTCCAAACTATTACCATTTTTGGTATCACAAATTTTTTCATTTGCTAGTGATGGCGCCAAATATCCTGGTGAATCATTTGACTTAATAAATGAGTACCTTCAATATTGCCACGACACGATACTTTTAGGTAAAGTTGAAAACATGTTGGACAAAGAAAAGGATAAAATGATCATAAAAATAATCCAGCTTCCTTTGTCAATGATCCCGTTAGGCGCAATATATGAAGGGTATTTCAATGCGCTTACGCTGACAATGATCCATAACATTGAATCAATCTCCGGTGATTCTATGACAAAAACAACTACGAATAGCAAATGATTTTTACTCAATAATTATGCTGTTTATTAAATCTACTGTTTATTTTATGCATTTTAATGCTAACATCTAATTTCAAGCGAATATTTTGTTAGAATAAGCAACAAAAACATTATTGAAAATGCCCAGCAAGAGGTTGCAACAGCTACCACCGTTTATCGTTGCTACGGTTTCGAACAATACCGAATCTAGCTCTATAGAAACGTTCTATATATTAATTTGTTAATTCAATTTTCAGGAAGTCAACCCACCGGTACTTTTCCACAAAAATTGCCTTTTAGAGCTTTATTGTGAAGCACAGGTGGTTTAGAGTAGCCGTAGAATCCAACTACGGGTAATCATTGTCGAATATCCAAAAAGGCCCCACCAAGTTCCCCGGCGTCAGATATTACGAACGAGAAGGACGACCTCGCTACAACGGCAAGGCCGACCGTTACTACTCCATCCGTCTGCGGGTGGATGGAAAGCTCAAGGAGGAGGGCCTGGGTTGGGCTTCCGAGGGGTGGACGCCCGAAAAGGCCAGCCTCGAACTGGCCCGCCTCAAATCCGCGAGGGTCACGGGCCAGGGGCCTAGCACCCTGGGCGAGGAAAGGCAGCTGAAACGGCAGGAAGTCGAAGCTAGGCGGGCCCAGGAGCAACGAGACCAGCTCAAGCGCCTCACCTTCGCAGACACCTGGGCCCTGTACTTTCCCGATGCCCAGGAAAACAAGACCAAAGGATCGTGTCAGCGAGAGGAGTGCTTGTACAGGCTCTGGCTGGCCCCCGTTCTCAAGAAGCTCCCCCTGGTTGAGATCAGGCCCTTCCATCTCGAACGAGTCAAAAAGAACATGCGGACCGTTGGCCGGCATGACCGAACTATCTGCTACGCCCTGGCGGTGGTCAGGCAAGTATTCAACTTCGCCCGCCGCAACCGGCTGTTTAGCGGAGACCCGCCCACCAAGGAAGTCAAGTTCCCGAACAGCGACAACCGCCGCCTTCGCTTCCTAACTGTCGAGGAAGTCGCCAGACTCCTAGCCGACCTGGCCACCAGGAACCCCGAGGTCCACGACATGGCCCTCCTGAGCGTCGACTGCGGGTTGAGAAAGGGCGAAATCCTTGGACTCACCTGGGCCGATGTGGATCTGAAGGGCGGCTTCCTGACCCTGCGGAACACCAAGAACGGGCGTAGCCGCATGGCCTTCCCGACCAAGCGCGCCAGGGCAATGCTCACCCGCAGGGCGGGGTCATCAGTGGGCGAGCTGGTTTTCCCCGGGAGCGACTACGCCCGAGTTCAGGCCATAAAACGAGCTTTCGGCAGCGCGATGGAGACCCTGGAATTCAACGAGGGCATCACGGACCCCAGGCAAAAAGTCGTTTTCCACAGCCTCCGCCATACCTACGCTAGCCGCCTGGCCGAAAACGGGGTGAGCCTCTACACGATCAAGGAGCTCATGGGGCACTGCACCCTAGCGATGACCGAACGCTACGCCCACCTGTCCGAGGACACCCTGCGGAAGTCGGTGGCCGTGCTTGACGCCACGCACACTGTTTCCCTCAAGGCCGTCGATGCCGCCAGCCAGGGGTAGCCGATGCTCTCACCACCCTATGGATGGAGGACCTTGCCTGCCGCGGGAGATCGTCGAGAAGCAAAGCTGGCCCGTCTTGGATCAAATCGTGGTGTCAGGTTCCTTCCGCTACATGTGGCTCAAGTACATCCAAGGCGTCGACCTCGACCAGCATTGCTCAAGTGGGCTTTTGGGGCCCTTCTCCGAAAAGGTAGGCCCCACCATGGGAGCCAACCCAAAAGCCGCTCTGAACGAAGCTGAGGCCCTTGCCTACTACCTCTGCGGCGTCACCCTCCCCTACCGCTGGGCCGACAACTTCCACCTCGCCTTCGTCTACGACCCCGAGAGCGAGATCGACATCGAGCGTCACGGCATCAAGGTTCGCATCCTGGGCGCCAGGGAAGTCCCGATCCATGAGGTCGACCCCGAACGCTGCCTAGCCAAGCACCACCTTCACAAGAAGGCTTACGCGACCTGCCGCAACTGGCAGTTCGCCAACATGCTCGTGAACGGCGAGATCAAATGACCTGGGACCCGCAAGCAACCATAGGAGGAATTCATGAAAAGACCGCTGCGAACGATGAGCACCCTAATCTTGGCCATCACCTTGTTGGCCGTCGCTAGCACCGCCAACGCCGACTGGCTCGCCGTCGGTGTCATCTGCCAACTCCCCCAGGATGCGGCCAAGGCCAACGAGGAACTCGGGGAACAAGTCGATGTGGTCAAGGCCCTGCCGTTCATCACCGAGCGCCGCTGCGCCATTCCAGAGAAAAAGCCCAAGATCGTATGGGTCCAGCGTGGCTTCAAGAAGAAGGGCTGGCTGGCCGACACGGTCGACCGGAGCATCGTCCAGGTGAAGATGGTGATCGAAGGCAAGCGGTCCCTGGTCTACGGCTGGACCGCCTGCAAATGGATCATCAATACGGAAACGGGCAAGAGCCTCTGCGACCACGACGGTCCACTGTTCAAGGCGTGGGGCGAATAGGCGACTCGTTACCTGATGCTGGGCCCTGCCATATCAGCCTCTAGGATGCAGGGTCGGCATTGAGGTGCAAACCTCCTGACGTGCATAAAACGGCTTTCTATGAACAAAACGTTTGTAGAAAGCCGTTTTATACAAAGACGCCGTTACCAAGACCCCCACAGAGTTTATTGCCAGCAGAAGAGTCGCTCTGTCTATGCTGCAAAAAAATTGCCTCTCAATTAAAAAACTGCCCGCTGAATCCAGTTCATCAACTTCGTTCCTGTAGTATCCATTGGGCCCGAAAATATCGTTGTTTCCTAGGAATCGTCGGCCCTGAACTCAACTCGGAAGGACGGGAGCATGAAGGAGCTGAAGACCCTACTTGGAGAACTCCCTAATAGTGAAGTGCAACTTTTGGTTTGGGGCGAACTGCTCAAGGCAACCCTCGCGGGTGATGGCGTCACATTTGGGCAATTGGCTGCCCGTCTGCCTGAAACCAATAAAGGCTCCATCTCGAGAACCCTTAAAACGCTGGAGGGAAAGGGCATGGCAGAACGTGTTCTGCCCACATCCAGCGGTTGCGATAGGGCAACTCCTGAGGTTGCGATAGAGCAACCTGACCACACGGTATTCAAGGCGGCAAAAGCTAATGAAATTACTAAATTTTTCTCCGGATTACTCTCCTTGGCAGGGAAGGCGAGTTGCTCTAAAGCAACCAAAACCACAACACTTTTATATAAGAATAAAAAAAGCGTTTCTGAAGATGTTTTAAATTTAAAACAAGGTGAGGAGGGGCCTCTCCAGAAAGGCCCTGTCCTCTCCGCTTGGTTCAAGGAGATCGATTACAAGCGCCTCGAAAGAAAACTCCCCTCCAGCGCAAAAGAATTCGCCAGGATCCATCGCCTCGAGCAAGCCTGCCTGAACACCATGTACGCGGGCTATTACAAGACCTACGGCGCCGACCCCTTCCTGAGAACCAGACGCTTCTGCGAAGAATACGCTCGGGCCTGGGAGAACTTCCTCCCAAGAATCCCCTGCCTCGGCGAAAAGGCGATCCTGGGTAAAAAGTTCACCGACAGCGCCTTCTGGCCCGACCTGGTGGAAGCTCGCCGTCAGGCCGACAGGAACAACGCCAAATACGACGAATGGGTCGATGCCATCTTCAAACGCTACCGCGATAACCCCCTGCCGCATCGTGCCACCCCCACGCCAAAATATTTCAAGACGCCCAAGGCGGCGGAAATCTATGCCGGCTACTACGCCGACCTTTACCTGGGCGGAACTCGTGACCTATTTAGGCCGATCTGGAGCAAGGACGAGCATGACCTGACCTGCCCCATCCAGATCAGCACGTTCCAGAACTTCTGCGAGGAACTCAAGGCGGTGGCCAAACTGAATAGCCGCCCAGCTCATGAGCTTTTCGACGAGGCCGTTCGGGCGGGCTCCCTGCCGCTGGATTACGTCAAGAAGTACCACAAGGACATCGCTGACAAGATATGCGACGAGAAGGGCGAGGTCAGGTTGGGGCTGGTCGAGGAATTGGGGCTGTGAGGCCCTCACGGCCCCGTAGAGGGCCCGGCTTGACCAGACCCTAGTGGGGGGCATGGGTTCAGCGGCTCGTGCGTCCTGGGGGGAGAATCTGTTCCTCAGTATTTCCGGAGAAAAGTGTCTCATCCAAACCAACGTGGCCTCAAGGCTAACTATGGCAAATAATTATAACTCTTCCGATTCGCGGTCGGCTGACATGGCCGAAAAGGGAGACACATAAAAAAAGAGAGGAACTCCGTCGACGATCAATCCACCGCGTCTGATCAACGCCGGCGCTAAAACCGAGGAACTGCGCCCAGGACCTAGTACTCATTTCCGCCAACGGATCCAATCGGTTGACTTGGCCCCGACAGACTGGCTATCCTCGGACCTGATTCCGAAATCCAAGCTAACCGACGAGGGCCCAGACAGCGGGCCTTTTCGTCGAGGGTATGCCGACCCACAGCCTGCCCGCGTGGGGTGGTCGCTATTCGATGGTCACGCCAGAAGCCCAAGCCCGGGAGCAGATCGACCAGCAGCTGACTGCTGCTGGCTGGCTGATCCAGGACGTCAAGCAGCTCAACCTGGCCGCGGGTTTGGGTGTGGCGGTGCGCGAGTTCCCCACCAGCAAGGGCCCAGCCGACTACGTCCTGTTCGTGGACAAGAAGCCCGTGGGGGTGCTGGAAGCCAAGAAGGCGGGCACCACCCTCAGCGGCGTGGCCGAACAAAGCGGCAAATACCAAGACGGCATCCCCGACATTCTGCCTCACGTGCCAGAGCGTCCCCCGTTCGCTTATGAGAGCACGGGGGTGGAGACCCTTTTCCGCGACGAGCGAGACCCCGAGCCTCGCTCCCGACGCGTCTTCACCTTCCATCATCCCGAGACGCTCGGCGCCTGGCTCGAGCAGGACGACACGCTCAGGGCGCGCCTGGGGCACCTACCCGAGCTCATCACTGCCGGCCTGCGGGACTGCCAGGTCGAGGCCATCACCAACCTGGAGGAGTCGTTCGCCGCCGACCGTCCCCGCGCCCTGATCCAGATGGCCACCGGCTCGGGCAAGACCTACATGGCCGTGAGCTTCATCTATCGCCTGATCAAATTCGCCGGGGCGAGGCGGGTGCTGTTCTTGGTCGACCGCCGCACCCTGGGCCGCCAGACCAAACGCGAGTTCCAGCAATACCGGGCCCCCGACGACGGGCGCCTTTTCACCAACCTGTACAACGTCCAGCATCTCACCTCCAACAAGCTGGACCTGGTCAGCCGGGTGTGCGTCTCCACCATCCAGCGCGTTTATTCCATGCTCTGCAACGGAGGCGAGCCCGACGACGACCTCGAGGAACGCTCGGGCTTCGCCAACGCGCCACTAGACGAAGCGCCCAAGGACGTGTCCTACAGCCCGGCCTTGCCCATCGAGACCTTCGACTTCATCGTCACCGACGAGTGCCACCGGTCGATATACAACCAGTGGCGCCAGGTGCTGGAATACTTCGACGCCCACCTGATCGGCCTCACCGCCACGCCCTCCAAACAGACCATCGGCTTCTTCAACAAGAACCTGGTCATGGAATACAACCACGAGCGGGCCGTGGCCGACGGGGTCAACGTGGGCTACGAGGTCTATCGCATCAAGACCAAGATCACCGAGGAAGGCAGCACCGTGGAGGCGGGCTACCATGTGGACCGGCGGGACCGTCTGACCCGCCAGGTGCGTCTGGATCTGCTGGACGAGGACCTGGTGTATGGGTCGAGCCAGCTCGACCGCGACGTGGTGGCCAAGGACCAGATCAGGACGGTGATACGCGCCTTCCGCGACAAGCTGTTCGAGGCCATCTTCCCGGGACGCACCGAGGTGCCCAAGACGCTCGTCTTCGCCAAGGACGACTCCCACGCTGAGGACATCGTGCACATCATTCGGGAGGAGTTCGGCAAGGGCAACGTCTTCGCCAAGAAGATCACTTACAAGACCACCGGCGAGAAGCCCGAGGAGCTGATCGCCAGCTTCCGCAACTCCTACAACCCGCGAATCGCCGTGACCGTGGACATGGTATCCACCGGCACCGATATCCGCCCCCTGGAGTGCCTCCTGTTCATGCGAGACGTAAAGTCGGGGGTCTACTTCGACCAGATGAAGGGGCGGGGCACCAGGGTTATCTCGACCACCGACCTCAAAGCCGTCACCCCCGACGCCGAGGTTAAGGACCACTTCGTCATCGTGGACGCGGTAGGCGTGTGCGAGGGCGATCGCACCGACACCAGACCCCTGGAGCGCAAGAAGAGCATCTCCCTGGAGAAGCTGCTCCTTGCGGTGGCCATGGGCAGCCGGGAGCCCGACACCCTGGCAACCATCGCGGGCAGGCTGGCCCGGCTGGATCGCAGCCTGGAGCCCGAGGAGAAGGACGAGATCAAGCAGGCCGCAGGCGGCCAGACGCTCAACGCCATCATCAACTATCTCCTCGACGCGGTGGACTCCGACAAGCAGCAGGCCAAGGCGCGGGAAATGTTCGGGAGCGACGAGCCCGACAAGGAGCAGCTCTCTCAAGCCCAGGCCGAGTTGGCCGAGACAGCCTCCGCGCCCTTCAATCTGCCCGAGTTGCGCGAAACCATCCTGGCCATCAAGAAGCGCAAGGAACAGGTCATCGACACGGTCAGCGTGGACGAGCTGCTAGAAACGGGCTTCTCTCAGGAGGCCAAGGACAAGGCCCAGGGCGTGGTGGAGTCGTTCGAACAGTTCATCGAGACCAACAAGGACGAGCTGAGCGCCCTGCAAATGATCTACAGCCAGCCCTACGGCCAGCGTCGCCTGACCTTCGCGGCCATAGACCAGCTTGCCAAGGCCATCCAGGAGCCGCCCTACAACCTGCGCGAGGAGACCATCTGGAAGGCCTACGAGCGGTTGGACAAAGCCTGGGTGCGGGGAGCCGGGCCCAAGCGCCTGCTCACTGATATGATCTCCCTGGTGCGCTTCGCCCTGGGCGAGGCCGAGGTGCTGGAACCCTATGCCGATGACATAGAGCGGCGCTTCACGGCATGGCTGGAGGCTCAGCAGGCGGCGGGTCGCGGCTTCACCACCGAGCAAGTGGAATGGCTGGTTATGATCAAGGACCACATCGTGACCAGCCTGACCGTGGACGTGGATGACCTGGAACTGGCCCCCTTTGCCAGCAGGGGTGGGCCCTTCAAGGCGGCCCAGGTATTCGGCGGTCAGCTTGATGACATTCTGCGTGAGATCAACGAGGCATTGGCAGCGTGAATAAGCATCAAACAGAGTCAAATGGTCTGCCAAACTCTTGGGCCTGGGTTGAATTGGCTCAATCGGGCGAATGGAGAGGGGGCGGCACTCCGAAAAAATCGAACCCCGATTTTTGGGAAAACGGAGATATCCTCTGGATTTCACCAAAGGATGTCAAAACAATCTTCATCGCTGACACACAAGACAAGATTACACTTGAGGCTGTGGAAAATTCAGCAGCCAAAATTGTTCCTAACCAGTCAATAGTTTTTGTGGTTCGAAGCGGTATTCTTCGAAGGTTCCTGCCAATAGCATTAACAACTGTAGATTCAACTATCAATCAGGATTTAAAAGCGTTAACGCCATACAATTTCATCAATAGTAAATTCGCTTTATATGCTTGCTTAGCTCATCAAGAAAACATCCGAAAAACATGCTCGAAGGACGGCACAACGGTAGAAAGTATTGAATTTAACCTCCTAAAGAAGTACAAAATTCCTCTCGCTCCCGTCAACGAGCAGCCCAAGATTGTTTCCAAGATCGAGGAGCTGTTCAGTAAGCTAGATGCCGGAGTCGCGGCCTTGGAGAAGGCGCAGGCCCTGCTCAAGCGCTACCGCGCCTCGGTGCTCAAGGCCGCCTGTGAGGGACGCCTAGTGCCCACCGAGGCAGAGCTGGCCCGCAAGGAGAAGCGTGCTTACGAGTCGGCTGAGGCCCTCCTAGAGCGCATCCTGGAGGAGCGCCGCGCTGCTTGGGAAGGCGCGGAGTTGGCCAAGATGGTCCGCGCCGGCAAGTCCCCCAAGAACGACAAGTGGATGGCCAAGTACAAAGAGCCTGCCGCGCCTGATACTAGCGATCTGCCGAAGTTGCCCGAGGGGTGGGTGTGGGCGACGGTTGAACAGTTGGGCGCAATAGGCGAGCAGCCAGTCCTCACCGGACCATTTGGAACAAATCTTGGGAGAGATGATTTTATATCAAAAGGTATTCCTGTATTGACTATTGGATGTCTAACTGAGCAGGGGATAGACCTTGAAAAAGCTGTCTATATTTCTAGCCAAAAAGCAGATGAATTAGATAACTATAAAGTTAATGAAGGTGATCTTTTATTTTCGAGAATGGCAACTGTTGGCAGGGTAGGCTACGTCACTCCTGAATTTGAAGGCTCGCTTATTAACTACCATATTATGCGCTTGAGGTTGAATCAAGAAGCACTCTTGCCGTCTTATTTTCTCAATTATGTGCGAGGTTCGCACCAAGTCATCAAATACGTGAGAAAAGTAAATCACGGAGCAACTAGAGACGGGATAAACACAAAACAACTATTGTCACTTCCCATCCCACTTCCTCCGCTTGAAGAGCAATGTAGTATAGTTGCAGATATAGACAGAAGGTTTTCTGTAACAAATCAAATATACAAAAGCCTCGCTATTTGCTTAAGCCAGGCAAAAAATACCAGGCAAACCGTTTTAAGAAAAGCCTTCCAGGGCAAGCTGGTTCCCCAGGATCCAGACGACGAGCCCGCCTCGCTGCTGCTGGAACAAAACAAAGCGGGGAGTTAAATGCGCACACAAACAACAGGGGGTTATGATGCCTAGTTCCAAAAAAGAGTATAACTTCACCATCCCTGCAACCAAAAACAGAGACGAGGTGATTAGTTGCTTACGAAACCACGGTTTCGTAACCACTAACGGAGGCTATTCTCGAGACAAAAACAATAATAAAGTTTTAAATCTGACAGGTACATTCCAAGGAAAAGATATAGATATAAATCAAATTCAATTAGATTTGGTAAATCTAATTGGGCCAATTAATCGTTTCTTTGGTGTTAATGAAGAAGAAAAACATCTCACCGAACAATGCTTAAAAAATGCCGGATTCACCATCACGGGAGTTCGGGAAGAAGCTCCAGGTAAATTTAATATTTGGTTTAAATTAGATGAAGGGTTAAAAGAATTTGAAGAAAAATTGTCTGTCGCCTTAGATTGTATCCGGGAAGCTTACCCGGATTAATTATGTCATCAATCAATTAATGGATATCTTTTAATGACCGCCGACGCCGCTATCACCCAGAAGCTCTGGAACTACTGCAACGTCCTGCGAGACGACGGACTGAGCTATCAATCCTACGTCGAGCAGCTCACCTATCTGCTGTTCCTCAAGATGGCCGACGAGCAGACAAAGCCGCCCCTAAACCGGCCCAATGTCCTGCCGAAAGGCTACGACTGGCCCAACTTGCTGAAGCTCGATGGCGACGCCCTGGAGGTCCAGTACCGCCACATTCTGGAGGATCTGGGCAAGCAGCCCGGCCTGCTGGGGGTCATCTTCCGCAAGGCCAAGAACGAAATCCAGGACCCGGCCAAGCTGCGCCGCCTGGTGGAGCTGATCAACGGGGAGACCTGGGTGGGCCTGGACACCGACGTGAAGGGGGCCATTTACGAGGGCCTACTCCAGAAGAATGCCGAAGATGTAAAGAGCGGGGCGGGGCAATACTTTACCCCCAGGCAGCTTATCAAGGCCATGGTGGAGGTCATGCGGCCCCAGCCGGGTATGACCATTTGCGACCCCGCCTGCGGCACGGGAGGCTTCTTTCTGGCCGCCTACGACTACATGACCGACCCCAAGCGCTTCAAGCTCGACAAGGCCCAGAAGGAGAAGATCAAGCACAGCACCTTCAGGGGCTGGGAGATCGTGGACAGCGCCGCCCGCCTGTGCGTGATGAACCTTTACCTGCACGGCATCCAGAGCATCGAGGACGAGAGCCCGGTCACGGTCATAGACGCCCTGATGAGCGACCCTGGCGAGCGCTTCGACATGGTGCTGACCAATCCGCCCTTTGGCAAGAAGAGCAGCGTCACCATCGTCAACGGCGATGGCCAGACTGACCGCGAGACGTTGACCTATCACCGCGAGGACTTCTGGGCGACCACCAGCAACAAGCAGCTCAACTTCCTCCAGCACGTGCGCACCCTGCTGGAGATCAACGGCAAGGCGGCCATCGTGCTGCCCGACAACGTCCTGTTCGAGGGAGGAGCGGGCGAGACGGTGCGTCGCAAGCTGCTGGCCTCCTGTGACGTGCACACGCTCCTCCGCCTGCCCACGGGCATCTTCTATCGGCCCGGGGTCAAGGCCAACGTGCTCTTCTTCGACAAGAAGGAGGCCAGCGAACGGGCCTGGACCGAGAAGCTCTGGATATACGACCTGCGCACCAACAAGCACTTCACCCTGAAGCAGAACCAGATTGCCCTGGACGACCTGAGGGACTTCATCGAGTGCTACAACCCCGCCAACCGCCACCAGCGCACCGAGAATGAGCGCTTCAAGGCGTTCAGCTACGACGAGCTGATGCAGCGGGACAAGGCCAACCTGGACATCTTCTGGCTCAAAGACGAGAGCCTGGAGGACTCGGAGAACCTGCCCGAGCCCGAGGTGCTGGCCGCCGAGATCGTGGCCAATCTGGAGGCCGCCCTGGAGCAGTTCTCGGCCATCCAGGAGGAGCTGGAAAACTGAGTAGCATGGATTCTGTGACTTCTGACCTCCAGAAGCGAGCGATGAGAAGACCAACCCAACAGACACTTCGTGGCTTAGGAAAATCCGGTTGGATGATGAGCCTCCGAGACGAAGCTGACTCCAGTTGGGGCGGCGTTGACTCGTTCTACAAGGATTTTGCCGGGACTGCTGATTTCGCCTCGGAGGTATGGGGAAAGTACGTTGGCAGGGGAACTCCACCAGAGCCAGGGGAAGGCATCGCTTTTTACCACAACAGCAGGGCGGCTTTTCCCCAAAACGACCTCTTCAAGAGAAGGCCAAGGATTTCCTTGGTGGGTGTTCTCAAGAAAGTTGGATGTGAAGGGCGCGAGGTCACCTACATAGAAGGCGATTATCATGAGGGCATTTTAGAAGCCCTACAGAGACGGCCAATATTAAGAGACTCAAAATCGATTCATATTTTCGAAGCTGCGCGAATGGTTCAGGGAAACTTGGCCACCTTTTACTGGGTCCCGCCTGATGCTTGGCGAGAGTTGCTCACCTGCCTGCCAAAAAGCCTATGATTTTACTTGGTGTGGGGTACATGTGGGGTACGACCACCCCCATAACAAGGCCCGCCCCCCTTCCGGGAGCGGGCCTTCTCGATGCTACTCGCGTAACATACTGAAATCATTCTGGCGGAAGTGCATGGGAATCGAACCCACCTACCGCCTTACTCAGACGGTACACCGGATTTGAAGTCCGGGAGCCCCACCAGTGAGCTTTCCACTTCCGAATCGGTAAAAACTAGCACCGAGCCTGGCACCCGTCAAGGAAGCCGATACTTATGCGCCCGGCGGGCCAACTCCAGGGCGGCCTCGGGGTCGCTTATCTCGCCGTCGAGCTGAGCCTCGCGCACCAGGGCCAGGAGACGGCCCACCTCGCGGCCCGGCGGCAGGCCCAGGGCGTCCATTACCTGGCGGCCGTCGACCAGCGGCGGGGCGGCCAGGGAGGCGGCCAGCTCCTGGTCGCGGCGGCGGGCCACCTGGTCGTACAGGGCGATGAGGCGCGCCTCGGCCTCTGGCGGGCGCAGGGGGCCGCGCCCGGCCACGGTGTCGGCCATGGCCATGAGGAACATGCCTGCCAGGTCCGGGCCGGTGGCGGCCAGCAGGCGGCGCAAAGCCCGGGTGGTGAGCTGTCCCCGATTCTCGGCCCCCATGAGATGGAAGGGCCGCATGTGCTCGGCCACCATCATCCCCACCCAGGCGGCGTCTGCCTTGGACAGGCCCAGGTCCCGGCAGCGCCGCCGGGCCAGGCCCCCGCCCACCGACTCGTGGCGGTAGAAGGTGGCCCACACCGCGTCGCGCGCCTGGCGGGTGGGGGGCTTGCCCAGGTCGTGCATGAGGGCCGCGCTCATGAACAAGGCCCTCCGGCGGGGCGGCTCCAGATAGGCGGCGGCCTCGTCCTTCAGGGCCCCGGCCAGGGGGCCGCGCCCGGCGGCCAGCTCCACCGCCGCCTCCAGGCAGGCCAGGCTGTGCTCCAGCACGTCCAGGTGATGGTAGGGATTCTGCGCCAAGCCGCGCCCGGCGGCCAGCTCGGGCACCAGGCGGGTGAGCACCGAGCACTCGTCCATGGCCCGCACCGCCCGGTCCGCGCCCGGTCCGGCCATGAGGCTCAGCCACTCGGTGGCCAGGCGCTCCGGGGCCACCCGGAACAGGCCCGGCCCTTGCCCTGTCAGGCGATGGGCCGTATCCGGGGCCAGGGACAGGCCGTGGGTGGACATGAAGCGGAAGGCCCGGAGCACTCTGAGGGGATCGGCGGCCAGCACCCCCGGCCCGGCCGGGCGCAGGAGGCGGGCGGCCAGATCCTCGCGGCCGCCGGTGGGGTCGATCACCGCCGAGGCGGGGTCTTGGTCCCACAAGGCGGCCAGGGGCAGGGCCAGGGCGTTTACCGTGAAGTCGCGGGCGGCCAGGTCGGCCTCGATGCCCGGGGCGCGCAGCCCGGCCAGGTCCACATAGCCCCCGAACAGCACCACCCGGCAGGTGGCGAACTCGCGGCCCAGGGGCACGAAGCGCCCTCCGGCGCGCTCGGCCAGGGCCCGGCCCAGGGCCAGGGCGTCGCCGCTCACCGCCAGGTCCACGTCCGGCGGACGGCGGCCCAAAAGGGCGTCGCGCGGGGTGCCCCCGCAGAGCCAGGCCTCCCAGGGCCCCTCCTTGGTCAGCCCGGCCAGGGCGGCCAGGGCGGGCGTCTCGCGCAGTTCGCGCCAGGGGTTGGCCATGGGCCGGCCTACTTCTTTACGTAAATGACCAGCTTCTCGCCGATGAGAATCTTGTTGCGCTGGGCCAGCTTGGGGTTCCAGGCCTTGATCTGGTTCAAGGTGGTGTCGTAGTCGCGGGCCAGGCCGTAGAGGGTCTGGCCGGGGCGCACCACGTGAGTTATGCGCACCAGCTGGGGCACGGACGGAGTCGCCGGGCGCACGGCGCGGCGCGGGGCCGAAGCGACGGGGCGGGGCGCGGGGCGCGAGGCCACGGAAGCCACCTTCTTCTCGAGCTGGTCCAGGCGGCGGTCCACCTGCTGCTCCTGGCGGTCGTCAACGGCCAGCTTCTTTTCCAGGGCTTTCAGACGGGCGGCCAGCTTGGGGTCGGCCTGCCGCGCGGCGGCGGCCTCCTTGCGCACCCGGGCCAGCTCCTTTTCCAGGGCCGCCACCCGCTGGGCGTCACTGCGGTCGCCCTTGGCGTCGGCCTTGGCCAGGGCGCTGAGGCGCTTGTCCAGCTCGGCCACGCGCTGGTTCAGCTTGGCCTCGGCCGGGGAGGCCACCCCGGGCTTGGCGGCGGCCAGGGAAGCCACCTGCTTCTCCAGGGCGGCCAGGCGCTTGTCGTCGGCGGCCACCGCCTTGCCCCCGGAACTCAGGCGCTTTTCCAGCCCGCGCAGACGCTGTTCCAGCTTCTTTTCGCGGCGCTCCTGCTCGCGCTCCATCTTGCCCAGGGTGGTGGTGACACCGGAGAGCACTTCGCCCTGGCCCACCACCCGCTGCACCAACTGGGGCGGCACCACGGCCGCGCCCTTGGCCGCGCCCTTGGCGGGCTGCTGGGCCAGAAGCACCATCTGCTTCTCCAGCTCCTCCAGGCGCTTGCGCATGTTGTCGTCGGTCTTGGCAACCGGCTTGGCTTTGCTCAGGGCGGCCACCTGCTTTTCCAGGCCCTTGACCTGGGCGGCCAGCTTGGGGTCAACCGGGGCGGCCTTGGCCAGCTTTTCCACCTGGGCGGACAGCTTTTGGTTGGCCTGCTCCATTTCCTTGAGCTGCTTTTCCAGGCCCTGCACCTGTCCGGCCAGCTTGGGGTCGGCCTTGCCGGGCTTGCCTCCCTTGCCCGCCGGGGCGGCGGACAGGGCGGCCACCTGCTTCTCCAGGGCGGCCAGGCGGGCGGCCAGCTTGGGGTCGCCGCCGCCCTTGCCGGACGGGGGCGCCTCGCCCGAGGCGGCCTTGGTCAGGCGCTTGTCCAGCTCGATCAGGCGTTTGTCCAGCTGGCTCAGGCGGCGCTGGGCCGCCTCGGCCGCGCTGAGCACCTTGTCCAGGCGGGCGGGGTTCAGGTCGGCCGGCACCCCGGCGTTCTCCACGACGCGGTCGCCGCCGCTGAAGAGCCCGCTCAGGAGGATATAGAGCAGATATATGCCGCCCATGGCCACCAAAATGGCCACCCCGATCTCCAGGGGAGACAGGCGGAAATTGCGGCGGCCGCCCCCGCGCGTGGGGGGCAGCTTGGGGCTGGAGAGCACCTTGGGCATATCACGTTCTCGCTATAATGATCAGGTCGCCCAAAGCTAACAAAGCCCCGGGACTTTAGCAAGACCACGCGGCTTGACGGCCCCGCCGGGCCACTCTATGCTGAAGCCTCTTATGGTGCGTATTTGACCGAGGAGAGGGTCATGCCTTCCTATGAAACCCTGCTGATCGAGGACCGGGGCCCGGTGCGCCTGATCACCCTGAACCGCCCCAAGCTTTTCAACGCCCTGGACTTTGAGAGCGGCCCCGAGCTGATCGCCGCCCTGGAAGAGGCCGGGCGCGAGGATTCGGTGCGCGCCCTGGTGCTCACCGGAGCGGGCAAGGCCTACAGCGCCGGGGCCAACCTCAACCTGGTGCAGGAGATCATGGGCCAGGGCAAGGACCCCGCGCCCTTCTTCTCGGACCTGGCGGCCATCTTGCACCGCAGCATAAGCACCCTGCGCCGCCTGCCCAAGCCGGTGGTCTGCGCCCTCAACGGAGTGGCCGCGGGCGGCGGGGTGGGCTGGTGTTTGGCCTGCGACATGGTGGTGGCCAGCCGGGCCGCCCGCCTGGAGCCCGCTTATATAAAGATAGCCCTCACCCCGGACGGGGGCGGCACCGCCTTCGTGGGCCGGGTGCTGGGCCTGCACCGGGCCAGCCGCTTCTACATGCTGGGCCAGGGGATGAGCGCCGAGGAGGCCTACGCGGCCGGGCTGTTCACCGAGCTGACCGAGCCGGGCCAGGAGCTGGAGGCGGCGCTGAAGCTGGCCGCCGAGCTGGCCGCCGGGCCGGCCACCGCCCTGGCCCAGACCAAGACGTTGCTCAACCAGTCGTTGTTCGGCGACCTGGAGACGGTGATGGAGAACGAGCGCCAGAGCCTGTGCGGCGCCGCCCAGAAGCCGGATTTCCTGGAGGGCGTGGCCGCCTTCCAAGAGAAAAGGAAGCCCAAGTTTGCCTGAGCCCGGCCCCCAGGACGCCCCCTCCCCGGAGACTCCGCCCCCGCCTCCGCCTCCCTCGGCCTTGCCCTGGGAAGCGCCCGGCGCGGGAATCAAGGAGTTCTTCCTGAGCACCTACGGGATCATGGCCCGGCCCTCCTGGGCCCTCTCGGCCCCGCCGGGGGGCGGCTGGTACCGCTGGGCGGGCTTCGCCGTGGCCATTTGGTTCGTGGTGTTCATCGCCCGCTATATGCTCTCCTGGGCCTGGAGCATGGGGGCCACCGGCGGCCTGGCCATGGTGGCCTGGGGCGTGGTGGGCATGCTCATCCAGGCGGCGATTTTCCTGCCCCTGTTCAGCGGGGCGGTGTATCTGGCCCTGAACCTGCTCCTGCGCGGCCGGCCCGTCCCGCCCTATCCCCTCATCTTCCGGGCGGTGTGCTACAGCCAGGTCTCCAGCGCGGCCATGCTCTTGCCCATGGTGGGCATCTTCGTGCACATCGGCTGGAACATTTGGCTCATGGCCGTGGCCTTGCGCGCCGGCCTGGGCCTGGAGCGGCGCACCGCCATGTTGGCCGTGGTGCTGCCCATGGTGGGCTTTTTCGTCCTGGGCTTCCTCTTGGCCAGCCTGGGCCTGGCAATGCAGTGAGCGAGACGGCCGAGCGCCCCCTGGCCTGGGAAGAGCGGCACGGGCCGCTGTGGGGCCTGCCCTCCACGGCGTGGGCCGTGGCCCGTCACCCCTGGTTGAGCTTCCACGCCGCGCCCCGGGGCAGCCTCGTCCTGGCGGCGATTTTCGCGGTGCTCTGCACCCTGATCCCCGGCGGCATCGCCCTGGCCCTGGGCGCCTCCCCGGCGGGGCTCACCCCCTGGCTGGTGCTGTTGGGCTTCATGCCCCTCAACGCCATCATCATCCATGTAATGTTCCTCACCCTGGGCGCGGCCCCCAAGAACCCCTCCCCCACCCTCAGGGTGGCCTGCTACGCCCAGGCCCCGGCGCTCATCTCCTTCGTGCCCTACGTGGGCCTGGCCGCCTTTGCGGTGTGGAACCTGGTGATCCTGGTCTACGGCCTGGCCGCCGCCTACAAGACCCCCATCCGGCTATCCCTGGTGGCCAACCTCATCCCGGTGGTGTTCTCCCTGGCCCTGTCCCTGGCCGGGGCGGGGCGGCTGTTCTCCTGATCAGGAGGGCGGTTGGCTTTCGCCACGCTCTACCCAACCCACTAAAAACTAAATGATTTTATGTAAATAGCCTAGGTTGGCTAGAGGAGCCCTGGCCCCGAGACCCAACAGGCGCCTTCTAGGCGGTTGGGCGCGGCGGCTCTTGGGGCTCCGGGACGCAACTTCGCACCGGCAGCACCAGGGTGAAGCGGGCCCCGCCCCCCAGGGGGCAGGAGTAGGACACGTAGCCGCCGTGCTCCTCCACGATCTTCTGGCAAATGAGCAGCCCCATGCCCGTACCCCGGGAGCCCTTGGTGGAAACCAGGCTCTGGAAAAGGCGCTCCCCCACCTCCCCGGGAACCCCGGGCCCGTTGTCCTCCACCGATATGGTCACCTGATTGCGGCCGCCCGGGGCGCATTCCAGCACCACCCTCCCGCCCTGGGTCGGCGGGGCCTCGGCCAGGGCGTCCAGGGCGTTGGCCCCCAGGTTCATGAGGGCCCGCTTGAGGGCCACGTGGTCCAGAAGCACCGCCTGGCCGGCCGGGCTGGGGCGCGTCTGGAGTTCCACCCCCTGACCAGCGGCCCGCTCCGAGAGCAGGGAGGATACGTCGGCCAGCAGATGGTTCAGGTCAAAGGGCCTGAGCTCGCCCAGGCGGTAGTCGGCGAAGTACAGCAGATCCTGGGCCATCTGGGACACCCGGCCCACGCTGGTGTTCACCATGCCCCAGCCCTTTTTGAGCAACTCGGAGTCATTGGCGTCCAGGCCCTCCTGCACCAGGTAGGAGGCGTTGCCCAGGCCCTGCAACAGGTTCTTGATGTAGGGGGCCAGGCCGGTGAGGGTGGCCCCCACCGCGGCCAGGGCGGCGCTCTTGGCCACCTGCTCCTCCAGGGCGCTCTTGTCGCTGATGTCCAGGAAGTTGCCCACCAGGCCGGCGGCCGGCCCGCCCTCCGGGTCCTCCACCCGGCGGACGCGCCCCTCCAGGATGCACTCCAGGCCCTTGGCGCAACGGCTGCGCACCTGGATCAGTTCGCTCTCCCCCCGCGAGCCCAGGGCCTCGGCCAGGGCCCGGCGCAGCACCGGGCGGTCCTCCTTGACCAGCAGGGAGGTAAGGTCGGCCCCGGCCAGCTCTTTGCCGGGCTTGCCCAGCACCCGCTGGGCCTCGGGGTTGGCCAGGCGCAGGCGGCCGTCGTCCTCCATGAGCAGGATGGCGTCCGGCGCGTTGCTCACCAACTGGCGGTAGCGGCGGTTCAGGGCCTCGGTGCGCCGGACCACCCGGCCGGCCATGTCGGCGATGGAGCGCGAAAGCACCCCCAGCTCGGCCGGGGCGGGCACCGGGGTGACGAAATGCTCCTGGCCCCGGGCCAGCTTGTCCACCTCCCGGCTCATGCGCCTGACCGTGCGGCTCACCGCGAAGATGACGCTGAGGCCGATTATGGTGGAGATACCCAGGAACAGGGCCAGGGCGAACCACAGGGTGCGGCCCATCTCGGCGCGCAGGCGCTGGTCCAGCCCGGCCAGGGAGAGATCCACGTCCAGCACCCCCAGCACCTTTTGGGCGGGGGGATGGGCGTGGCAGGCGGCCCCGGAGCAGCTCGCCTGGTTGTAGATGGGCAGGATGGTGCCCAGCACCCGCTGGCCGCCCTTGGTGAATATGCGGTGACGGTCCTGGCTGGGCAGGCGGGCCAGGGGTTGGTCCTGGGCGTGGCAGGCGAAGCAGGCCTCGGCCTTCTTGTCCACCAGGGAGCCGGTCTCGGCCGGGCGGGTGGAGAAGATGACCCGGCCCTCGGCGTTCATGATGCGCACCCGCTCCACCCCTGGCCGCCGGGCCACGTCCTCGATGGCCTGGTAGAGGTGGCCCCGCTGGCCGCCCATCATGGACAGGAAGGTGACCCGCCGGAGAGTGTCGGCAAAGGTGGCCCCCTCGGCCACCACGGCCTGGGTGAGCTGCTGGCGATGCTGCATGATGTTGAAGTAGGCGGCCAGGCCCACGGCCAGGAAGATGACCACCCCCACCGGGAAGGAGAGCTGGAAGCTCAGGGAGCGCCAGGGGCGCCGGGCCAGGCGCCCCAGCCTTTCCCAGGCCCGTCCTATGTGGGAAGCCTCGCTCAAACTAATTCCCCCGTCCACTTGGCGGGAGCCCCAAGGCCCTCCCGCCCGTAGGGTTTCATTCTGCTTTGCCGCCCGGCCGGCTGGCAAGCCCCGTGTCGGATGGGGGAAAAAGCGGGCAAAAGAAAACCCCTCCCGGATCGGGAGGGGCCTCGCAAGGATTCTCGGCGCGGACCGCGCCGCCGCTTAGCCTGCTCAGGAGAAGCCCGAGCCGCCGCAGCCCCGGTTGGAGGCCGCCGCGCCGCTGGCCAGGGAGCTGAGGCCCTGGCCGCCCGAGGAGAAGCAGCTCATCTGGCGCTCCTTTTTCTTGGAGCCGCATTGGGGGCAGTCCACCGCGTCCTCGCTGCCCATGACCAGGGCTTCGTACTGGTGGCCGCAATCCTCGCACTTGTACTCATAGATGGGCATGATGCTCTCCCCGTGTTCGCTATCGGTTTAAAAGATAACCAGGAGAGAGGGGTTGTCAAGGCGGGGGGCGGCGGGGCCTTGTAAATCCCGGGGCCATAACTCAAAATGGAGGCGAAGCAACCGCGAGAAAGGACCAGGCATGGCCGTTTCCGGCCCCTTATCCATATTGCTGGTGGCCCGCACCAAGGCCCTGGGCAAGCGCTACCAGGAGTGGCTGGAGAGCCCCGAGTTGGCCGTGAGCGCGGCCACCGGCCCGGACGAGGCCCTGGCCTTGGCCGACCAGAGCTACTTTGACCTGGTGTTTCTGGCCGAGCATCTGGGCGGCAAGTCCACCGGGGCCTTTTTACAGCGCCTGGTGGAGGCCTTTCCCGAGACGGTGGTCACGGTGCTCAGTGAGCAGCCCAGCGCCGAGGGCGCGGTGGAGGCCCTGCACCGGGGGGCCTTCAACTACCTGCCCGCCCCCGAGGGGGCCGAGGACCTCCTGGCCGCCCTGAACACCGCCCGCGAGCACCGCCGCCAGCGCCGCCAGCGGGCCGAGCGCCGCCGCCGCGACACGGTGAGCTATGACGTGGAAAACCTGGTGGGCACCAGCCGGGCCATGCAGGAGGTGTTCCGCCTGATCCACAAGGTGGCCCCCACCGACTCCACGGTGCTCATCCTGGGCGAGAGCGGCACCGGCAAGGAGCTGGTGGCCCGGGCCATCCACCACCAGTCCCCCCGGCGCGACAGCCCCCTGGTCACGGTGAACTGCGGGGCCATCCCCGGCGAGCTTTTGGAGAGCGAACTCTTCGGCCACGAGAAGGGCGCCTTCACCGGCGCGGTGCGCACCCGGGTGGGCCGTTTCGAGCTGGCCCAGGGTGGCACCATCTTCCTGGACGAGATCGGCGACATGCCACCGCTGTTGCAGGTGAAGATCCTGCGGGTGTTGCAGGAGCACGCCTTCGAGCGGGTGGGCGGCACCCGCACCATCGAGGTGGACCTGCGCGTGTTGGCCGCCACCAACCAGGACCTGGCCGCGCGGGTTAAATCCGGCGACTTCCGCGAGGACCTTTTCTACCGCCTCAACGTGGTGCCCATCGAGGTGCCGCCTCTGCGCGAGCGCAAGAGCGACATCCCCCTGCTGTGCGACTTTTTCCTGGAGCGCCTGGCCAAGCACAAGGGCCTGGAGCTCAAGGAGCTGGCCCCGGAGGTGCGCGAGCGGCTGTTGCGCTATGCCTGGCCGGGCAACGTGCGCGAGCTGGAGAACCTCCTAGAGCGCATGGTGGTCTTGGCCGAGGGCGAGGTGATCGGCCCCGACGCCCTGCCCCCCAAGCTGGACGGCGAGACCATGCCCCCCGAGGCCGGGGCCGACGGCGAGGTGCACGCCCTGGAGCTGCCCCCCGAAGGCCTGGACCTGAAGGCCACCCTGGAGCAGCTGGAGGCCCGACTCATCGCCCAAGCCCTGGAAAAGGCTGACGGCGTGAAAGCCCAGGCGGCGACGCTGTTGGGGCTCAACCGCACCACCCTGGTGCAGAAGCTCAAGAAGCTGGGCGAGGTGCGTTACCGGGGCGGCGACCGGGGCAAAACCCAAGAATAAGAACCGCCTGCCCGCCGGGGGACTATTGACAGGCCCCCGGCGATGCTGTTAGATTTCTCCCTGGCTCCTCCGGAGCCGCTTGCCCATGATCGGCAATCCCCTCCAGCTCATGATTGGCTGGCGCCGAGCGGGACTATGTCCCGCTGTGGTCGCGACGCACTCCCTCGTTTTTAGGGAAGGTGGAGCCCAGCGGTATGGCCATGACTCGCCAAAAATTTTTGAGAAAGGATTTCCAGAGGCGGCGAATTTAGGAGAGGCTTCATGGGCGAAAAATTCTTCCGGGGGATTAATCTGGTCGCGGCGACGGTGACCACGTTGGGCGTGCCATACGCCCTCTACAACTACTACCAAGGCCGCGAACCCAACATGGTCATCTTGATCATTACGGTGGGCGTCTTGCTGGTGCTCGCATGGGCCATCATCTCGATCCAAAGTTTTTGGGTGGTCAGAGCGCTCAAGGCCAGGGACGACCAGCACGAGAACAAGTGCGGTGAGTTGAACCAGCGGCACGCGAAGCAGATAGGCGACTGTAAGGACCAGGCCACGGCCGAGTTGCTGGCCATGCAGGAAATGTATCTTAGCAAGGAGAAAGAGCTGCGCCAGGTGATCGCAAAGCAGGGGCGCTACATTGACGCAATGCCCGATTTCCGGCTTTCCCTGCAAAACCTGCGCAATTGCTGGCACATGCTCCACGACGACGGCGATTCCATGGGGGCCATGCAGCTTTTGAACACCTCCATACAGAACCTGGCCGCCTGTTTCAGCCTGGCCACCGGACGGGCCTGCCTGGTTCAGCTAAAGACAACTTACTATCTCGATGGCCAAGGACCAGGCGGGGCCAGGTCGCTCATGGTGGACCATCTCTGCAACAGCCACGCCTTGCCGTGGATGTTGCCTATGGGCGCGGAAGACAGGGTTGTCACCAACGTTGATTTCGATTTTTTCGCCAACCGGCCGGCCCATGGCTGGTATTTCAACAACGACCTGTCAAGAGGCGATTACATCAATAAAGAGTACAGCAACGGACGGACCAACGGTGGCCCCCGCAACTTCTTGTCCACCATCGTGTGGCCCATTCGTTGGATGGGGCACAACGAAAATGAAGGGCCAAGGTACCATTACGAATTGGTCGGGTTCCTGTGCCTGCGTTGTGCGGAGCGGGATGCGTTCGACGAAAACGTCGACGCCTATGCCGGCTCGGTGTGGGCCAACGCCGCCTTCCCCGTAATAAGCACTATTGCCAGGCTTCGAGACAACCACACGGAAGAAGAAGTGGGGGTGCAACCCCCCTTGGAAGGATAAAGGTCATTAACGTCTACCGTCAGGCCCCCCGGCCCCAAGGTCGGATCTTCAGGACCTGACGGGACCCCCTGGCGTTGACTTCGCGGCAGGCGGGCCATAACCTAAAAGATAGGAATTGATCGGGAGGCCATTTATGCAGACGGCGCTGGATACCCACGGAGACTGGTTCCGGGGCGTGGAATTTGACCGACCTCGAAAGACCGCCATCATCAGGGGGGAGTCCCGTTGCGGGACAGTTTATGAACTGCGAGTCCCCTTGAGATCGTCCAACGGAAACGGCCGCAAGCAGCCCCGTGCCGCTTTAGCGCAAGTCCACGAGGAGGCTTCGCCGAGCCCCTCGTAAGCGCCTCCCCTTGCCCCTGGCACGAGGCAAAGGCCGCTACCGCTCAACGTGGTGGCGGCCTTGAATGTTTGATTAACCGCATGATAGCTTGAGCCCGCGATCCCCCACACAAGGAGTAGCGAACGACCATGTGGCCCGAGGGCATGACCAACGGTGAGATCGGTTTTTATCAGGGGCGGAGCGGCTTCGATCCCTCGCGGCCTTCTTTGCTCATGCTGCACGGCGCAGGCAGCCGGGGAGAGGGCTTTTTGCCCCAGCTCTCGAGGCTGGACGGATTGAACACAGCCGCCCTGGACCTGCCGGGGCACAGGGGCACGCCGGGGCCGGGTTGCGACCAGATCGAGGCCTACGCCGATTGGGTGGCCGGGCTCTTGGCCGGCGGTCCGCTCAAGCCGGTGCTCTTGGGCCATTCCATGGGCGGGGTGGTGGCCATGACCCTGGCTCTGAAGCATCCCAAGCTGATCAAGGGCCTGGTGCTGATGAGCACCGGCGCCCGCCTGCCGGTCAACCCGGCCCTGTTACAGGGGCTCAAGGCCGACTTCACCGGCACGGTGAATATGATCGTCAAATGGTGCTACGGCCCGGAGGCCGACCCCGCCCTGCTCACCCAAGGGGTGGAGCAGATGTGCCAGGGCGACCCCACGGTGATGCACGACGACTTCGTGGCCTGCGACCGCTGCGACCTGTCCTCCCGCCTGGGCGAGCTGAAGATGCCCTGCCTGGTGCTGGTGGGCGACAAGGACAAGATGACTCCCCCGGCCCTGGGCGAAGAGCTGGCCGAGGCCATCCCCGGCGCGGAGCTGAAGCTCATCCCCGGCGCGGGGCATATGCCCCAGCTGGAAAAGCACCGCGAGGTTAACGCGGCGCTGAGCGAGTTCATGTCACGCTTCTAAATTTCAGATTGCTTTAATCCGGCAGCAGGGCCAGCACCGCCTCCAGGGAGGGGGCGGAGACGGCGTGGTCTCCGGCCAGGGCGCGGGCCTCGTGCAGGGAGAACAGGCCCATCTGGCTGATCTCCTCGGGGTCGGGCGCGGGCTCGGCGGCGCTCACCGCGTGGTAGACCCCGGTGAACTCGTTCTGCGTGGCCGCGCAGGCCTCCACCTTACCCAGAAACATGAGTTCAAGCTCCAAGCTCAGCTCTTCGCCCAGCTCGCGGCGGGCGGCGGTTTCGTAGCTCTCGCCGGGGTCCACGTGGCCGCTGGCCGAGGAGGTCCACATGTGGGGGTAGGTGTCCTTCAGGGCGCTGCGCTTTTGCAGCCAGAGGCGGCCGTCCGGGGTGAAGACGAGTACATGCACCGCGCGGTGCTTTAGGCCCTGGGCGTGGATCTCGCCCCGGGTGGCCAGGCCCACCTCGCGGTCTTGCCCGTCCACCACGGGCAAGAGCTCGCCCGGGTTGGTGGCCGGGCTCACGCCCCCTGCCCCAGGCGCTGGCGGAAGAAGCCGGCCAGCTCGGGGGGCACCGGGCTAATGCGGCGGTAGGACATCTCCGGGTCGCTGAGCAAAAGCCACAGGCCGCCGCGCTGGCGCACCAGCTCGGCGCTGGCCCCGGGGCGCTGGGCCAGCTCGGCCGCCTCGCGGGCCAGGGACCGGTAGAGGCGGTAGAGACGGAACACCCGGCCGCCCCTTTGCCCGGCGAAGCGGGCGAAGTTGCGGTTGCGGCTGGGCGGGTCGGGGTCGGCCAACAGGGCGGCCACCTCGGCCAGGGCCGCGTCCGGGGCGGGGGCCGGGGCCATGGGTCTCTCCGGGTTGGTTCGATATGGTCTCTTTGGCCCCAAGTCTAGGGGCGGGGAGGCGGACGGTCAAGGCCGCCTTGCCAGGCAAGAGCGCCTGTGGCAAGCTTTGGGACACCGATTTCGACCAAAGCAAAAGAGCCGCCCATGACCCCCAGCCCGGCATACGTACGCATAGAACGGGACGGCCCCGTGGCCGTCGTGACCATGGACAACCCGCCCACCATGAACGCCATGGACACCGAGATGGGCCCCCGCCTGGCCCGGGCCCTGGAGGGCCTGGCCAGCGACGAGGCCGCCCGGGTGGTGATCCTCACCGGGGCGGGGGGCAACTTCACCGGCGGGGGCAACCTCAAGCGGGCCGGGGAGTATCTGGACGAGCACCCCGGCTCGGGCGCGGGCGGGCTCTTCGCGGGCTATTTGCAGTTCGTGGTGCGGGTGGTGCAGGCGCTCATCGGCCTGCCCCAGCCGGTGATCAGCGCGGTGGAGGGCGCCGCCTCGGGGGCGGGCCTGGCCTGGATGCTGGCCAGCGAGCTGGTGGTCATCGCCCAGGACGCGCGCATCGTGCCCGGCTTCGTGGCCGCGGGCCTGGTGCCGGCGGCCGGAGCCACCTGGCATCTGCCCCGCCTGGTGGGCAACCAGCGGGCGGCCCACAGCCTGATGCTGGGCAAGACCATGCGCCCGGACCAGGCCCTGGAGCTGGGGCTCATCGAGCGCATCGCCCCGCCGGGCCAGGCCCTGGCCGTGGCCAAGGAGCTGGCCGGGGAGCTGGCCCAAGGGCCAAGCGCGGCCCTGGCCGCCACCAAGCGCCTGTTGAACGCCTCGTTGCGCGGGGCCATCGACCCTCATTTGGAAGACGAGCGCCGCGCGGTGATCGCCGCCGCCGACGACCCCGAGTTCGCCCGCCGGGTGCGCCGCTTTTTGGCCCCCGGCCGGAGCAAGAAGGAGTGAGCATGGACTACCGGGAAGTGCTGGACAAGCGTTTTTCCTGCCGGGCCTACCAAGACAAGCCGGTGAGCCGCGAGGCGGTGGAGCGCATCGCCGCCCTGGCCCAGCGCTCGCCCTCCTGGGGCAACACCCAGCCCGCCCGGCTCTACGCGGTGGGCGGCGACAAGGCCAAGGAGATCCGCCGCCGCCTGGTGGACGCCATGCTCTCCGAGCGGCCCCAGGACCCGGACCTGGGCATGCCCACCGAGTTCGAGGCGGGCATGGCCGGGCGCTACAAGGACCAGGGGCGGCGCATGTTCGCGGCCCTGGGCATCACCCGGGAGGACCCGGCCAAGCGCGAGGCCCACTACCAGAACAACTTCGGCGCCTTCGGCGCGCCCTGTTTGCTGTTCATCACGGTGCCCAAGGGCCAGAGCGCCTATGTCCTCTACGACGCGGGGGCCTTTGTGCACGGGCTTTGCCTGGCCGCCGCCGCCGAGGGCCTGAACACGGTGATTCTGGCCGCCCTGGCCCGCTTCCCCGAGGAGGTGCGGGCCGTGGTGCCCCTGCCCGAGGACGAGGCCCTGGTGGTGGGGGTGGCCCTGGGCCATGGCGAACTGGAGGCGCCGGGGGCCAAGTTCCGCTCCACCCGGCGGCCCCAGGAGGAGGTGCTCGCCACCTTTGATCTTTAACCATGAATTCGCCGCCGCCCCATTGAGCCCGGCGGCAAAAAAGTCTATTATGCGGATTAGTTTTTTCTGAGTTTTTCGCTAGTCTACCTGCCCGTTCAACTTGCATCGGCATCCTGTACCCGACCGCGGGCATGGTTAGGTGCGGCCTTTGCCGCATCATCCGGCCCAGGCAACGGACAGGACATGAAACAGCCACCCTCCAAAACCGCCTCCCGCCTTTGGCAAGCGCTGCGCCGGGCCCTGTCTCCGCCCCCGGTGCACCCCGACGGCGGGAGCGCGCAGTGGCGGGAGCGCATTCTCTACTTTCTGCTGGGGCCGGGTCTGGCCCTGGGCATCCTGGCCTTCCTGATCGCCCTGCCCTTTTTCCTGCGGCAGGGCCATTACTACGTGGTCTTCATGGATTGTCTGGTGGCGATCGGGACGGCGACGATCTTCCTGGCCCGCCGCCTGCCCTACTGGCTGCGTTCCGGCGCGGTGCTGACCCTGGCCTACGGGCTGGGAACGGTTTTATTGTTAAAAATGGGGCCGGTGAGCGGCGGGGCCCTGTGGCTGTTCGTGGTGCCGATCATGGCCGGCATCCTCCTGGGCATCCGGGCCGCCATGGCCTGCCTGCTGCTCAACTGCCTGGCCCTGGGCCTGATCAGCCTGGTGGCCTATAACGGGCTGCTGCCCTGGGCCGGAATGGTGCCCTACGGCCTGGAACGCTGGCCGGTTATCGCCCTGAGTTTCATGCTGCTCAACGCGGTGACCACCGTGCCCACCGCCATGCTGGTGGACAGCCTGCAAAAGGCGGTGGAGCACCAGCGCGAGATCTCCCACGAATTGGAGAAAGGGCGGGTCCAACTGGCCCAGGAGGTGGCGGTGCGGCGGCGGGCCCAAAAGGCTCTGACCGAGAGCGAAAAGCTCTACCGCCTGGTCACCGAGAACGTGAGCGACGCCATCTGGGTGCTGGATTTGGCCACTCTGCGCCTGAGCTACGTCAGCCCCTCGGCCCAGCACACCCTGGGCTACAGCCCCGAGGAAATGCGCGGGCTGAAGCTGGAGCAGCTGCTCGCCCCCGACTCCCTGCGGCTGGCCATGGACACCCTGGGCGAAGAGCTGGCCCAGGACGACGGCCCCGTCCCCCGGCACCGCTCCCGCCTGTTGGAGCTGCAACACCTTTGCAAGGACGGCAGCTACATCTGGGCCGAGGTGCCGGTGCGCTTCATGCGCGACGAAAACGGCAAGCCGGCCGGCGTGCTGGGGGTATCGCGGGACATCACCGCGCGCAAGCTGGCCCAGGAGGCGCTGGAGCGCTCCGAGCGGCGCTACCGCGACCTGTTCGACTCCATCAGCGACATCATCTACACCCAGGACCTAGAGGGACGCTTTTTGAGCGTGAACCGGGCCACGGCCGAGCTGTTCGGTTATGCCCCCGAAGAGCTGGTGGGCAAGAAGGGGTCGGATTTCATGCTCCCCGAGCACCGCCGGTCCTTCGAGGAGAGGTACCTGACCAAAATGATCCAGGACGGCGAGATGGCGGGCACCAGCCAATACCTGGACAGCCACGGCGAGCGGCGCTACATCGAGTACCGCAGCGCCCTGGTGCGCCCCGAGGATGGCGAACCCTACATCAGCGGCATGGGCCGCGACGTGACCGAGCGCATCCAGGCCCGCCGCGAGGTGCGCCAGCTCCAGACCCAGCTGTTGCAAAGCCAAAAGATGGAGGCCGTGGGCACCCTGGCCGGGGGCATCGCCCACGACTTCAACAACATCCTGGCGGTGATGATCGGTTACACCGAGCTGGTTCTGGATGACATGGAAAATGATTCGCGCCATCGCCCCCAGCTGGAGCAGGTGGTCCGGGCCGGGGAGCGGGCCACCAACCTGGTGCGCCAGATACTGACCTTCTCCCGGGTGAAGGACGGCAACCGGAACTCCCTGGTGCTCCAGGATCTGGTGGCCGAGGAGCTGGAACTGCTACGTCCCTCCTTGCCGGGGCGCATCGAGCTGGAGACCGAGCTGGAGGCCCCCGGGGCGGCGGTCATGGCCGACGCCACCCAGGTGCGCCAGGTGCTGTTGAATCTGGTGACCAACGCCTCCCAGGCCATGGAGCAAAACGGCGGTAAGCTGACCGTCGGCCTGCGCCGGGTGAGCATGTCCGCCGTGCGGGCCGCGGTCGAAGGCGGTCTGGAGCCCGGCGAATACCTTCGCCTGGAGGTGCGCGACACCGGGCCGGGCATGAGTCCCCAGGTGTGCCGCCGCGTGTTCGAGCCCTTCTTCACCACCAAGGAGGTGGACCAGGGCTCGGGCCTGGGCCTGGCGGTGGTGCACGGCATCCTCAAGGCCCACCATGGGGCGGTGACGGCGCGCAGCCAGCCCGGCAAGGGCGCCGCCTTCACGGTGTATCTCCCCAGCTTCTCGCCGGAGGGCCAGGCGCCCCAGGCCGAGGCCCCGGCCCAACAGAGCCAGCCCGGCGGAGGCGAAAGCATCTTGCTGGTGGACGACGTGCCCCAGCTCCTGGCCGTGGCCAGCCTGCGGCTGAGCCGCCTGGGCTACCGGGTGAAGACCGCCGGCTCCGGCGAGGAGGCCCTGAGCGTCTTCTCCGCCGCGCCCCAGAACTTCGACCTTCTGATGACCGACCTGACCATGCCCGGCATCTCCGGCGAGGAGCTGGCCCGGCGGGTGGGCGGCATCGCCCCGGAGCTGCCGGTGATCATCGTCACCGGCTACGGCCACGAGCTGGACACCAGAAACGCCCCGCCCAACGTGAAGCAGGTGATCGGCAAGCCGGCTTCGTTGGACGAGCTGGCCCAGGTGGTGCGCACGGCCCTGGACCTGGGGCAATAGTCCGAAGTAATCTGGAAGCATAGACATCCAGGCAACCCAACCTGCCCTTGGTTTAGCCGGGAGACTTTTTCCATGATCCGCCAAGCTCGCAGACCCTTGACCCGCACCAGCCCCACAGTCTATTTCCTCAAACTGTTCATACCGTTGTTCATCTTGATGGTAGGCACGGCCATCGTGGTGGGCCTGTTGTTGCAGGAACGCCACGTGCGCGAAATCCGGCACAACCAGGTGGAGCACGTGCGCCTGGAGCGCGAGGTGCTGCAAACCGACATCCAGGCCCACATCAGCGATGCGGTGTACCTGGCCGACCTGACCTCCCTGGCCCTGGCCAACCCCGGCGCCGCCATGACTCCGGAGCAGGTCCTGGAGCGGGCCTTCTATTACTTCAGCCGGGAGCAGAGCGTCTACGACCAGGTGCGCTTCCTGGATGCCCAGGGCAAGGAGCGGGTGCGCATAAACAAGAGCCTCAAGGGGCCGCTGGTGGTGCCCCCGGACAAGTTGCAGGACAAGAAGGACCGCTACTACTTCAGCGACGGCATCAAGCAGGAGCCGGGCCAGGTGTACATATCGCCCTTCGACCTGAACGTGGAGCATCACCAGATCGAGCGGCCCCTGAAGCCCACCCTGCGCTTCGCCTCGCCGGTGCGCTCGCCCCAGGGCGGCAAGGCGGGCCTGGTGGTGCTCAACTTCCTGGGCTACCCCCTGCTGGAACGGCTGCGCCGGGCGGGCAAGGCCGGCGGGGGGGATATGTACCTGGTCAACCGGGAGGGCTGGTGGCTGGTGGGGCCCTCGCCGGACAAGGAGTGGGGCTTCCAGATCGTGTCCCGCTCCGCCCAAAACATGAGCAGGGTTTTTCCCAAGGCCTGGGAGGACATCGCCTCGCACCCCGAGGGCCAGGTCTTCACCCCCAACGGCCTGTTCACTTTCCAGATGGTCCGGGTGCTCAACCAGGCCGGCGAGCTGGGCTCCGCCCTGCCCCAAGGCAAGCTGGACGACCTGTGGTGGGTGGTATCGCGGGTGCCCTCCAAGGCCCTGATCCTGCCCTGGCGGGCCACCCAGATCGGTCTGGTGCTGGGCGGGTTGGCCTTGATGGCGGCGCTGGTGTGGTTCTGGGCCCTGTCTCGCTCCCGCAGGGCGCGCGCGGAAATGGAGGTCCAGGAGCAGCAGCAGCGCCTGGAGGCGGTGAGCAACACCGCCCAGGACGCCATCGCCATGATCGACTCCCAGGACAAGGTGCAGTTCTGGAACCGGGCGGCCGAGAGCCTGTTCGGCTACTCCCGCGAGGAGGTCATGGGCCAGGAGCTGCACCACCTCGTCTCCACCCCCGAGGTGCGCGCCATGGCCCACAAGGGCATGGAGCTGTTCGCCCAGTCCGGCCAAGGAGCGGTCTTGTCGGGGCTCAGGGAGGTGATGGCCCGGCGCAAGGACGGCACCAGCTTCCCCGCCGAGATAGCGGTGTCGGCTTTCCAGATGCACGGCCAGTGGTTTGCCGGGGGCAGCGTGCGCGACATCAGCAACCGCAAGAACTACGAGCGCGAGCTCAAGCGCCTGGCCAACACCGACGCCCTCACCGGGGTGTTCAGCCGCCGCCGTTTCCTGGAGCTGTCCGGGCAGGAGATCGCCCGCTCCCGGCGCTACGGCGGCCCCTTGAGCCTGCTTATGCTGGACCTGGATCACTTCAAGGCGGTCAACGACACCCACGGCCACGAAGTGGGCGATTTGGTGCTTCAGTCCTTTGTAAAGGCCTGCCAGGCGGTGCTGCGCGAGGTGGATATCTTCGGCCGGGTGGGCGGCGAGGAGTTCATGGTCACCTTGCCCGAGACCAGCGCGGAAGGCGCCCTCAAGGCGGGCGAGCGCCTGCGGGCCTCGGTGGAGGAAACCGTGGTGCGCGCGGGCGGCAAGGAGATAAGGTTCACGGTGAGCATCGGGGCGGCGGTGTGGCGCGAGGGCCTGGACCTGGAGACCCTGATGGGCCGGGCCGACGAGGCGCTGTACCGGGCCAAGGAAGGGGGCCGCAACCGGGTGGCCCTGGCCGAAGAGAACAAGTCCTAGCCCGCTCCGCCCACCGCCACCACCAGGCTCTTGCCCCGCTGCACCACCTTGCCCGCCTCCTTGAGGCCCTTCAGGGCCCGGGTGATGCTGACCCGGTGGGCCCCCACCAGGAAGCTCAGCTCCTCGTGGGTGAAGGGCATGGGCAGCTCCAGGCCGCCGGAGGCCTGGCGGCCGTGCTCCTGGGCCACCTGCAACAAGACCTGATAGAGCCGCTGCTCCAGGTGGGTGGCCGACATGCTGCCCACCCGCTGGGTGAGGCGGTCGATGCGGCGGCTGAGGTTCTTGATCACCTTCAGGCCGATGGCCGGGTGGGCCAGGACCAGCTTTTCGAACACCGCCTGGGAGAAGCCGCAGGTCAGGGTGGGTTCCAGGCACACCGCCGAAACCGGGAAGCGCTCGCCCTCGCTGTTCAAGAGGTTCTCGCCCAGCACGTCGCCCCCGCCCCGGATGTCCAGGATCACCTCGTCGCCCGCCTCGCTGAGCTTGGTCAGCTTGACCCGCCCCGCCTTGATGAGAAACATGTGGTCCGCCGCCTGGCCCTGGCTAAACACCGCCTGGCCCGGCTCGTAGCGGCGGCGCAGGGCGCGGGAGGCCAGGGCCTCCATCTCCTCGGGCTCCAGCCCGCTGAATATGTCCAGATTGCCCAGACAGGTGGGGTCCAGCTTCATGTCCGGCCCGGCCATCTGCTGGCAAAGGCATTTGCCCATAAGGTTCTCCCGCTCCGGCGGCGGGCGGGCCCCGCCGCGCAAGTGGCGCATAGTCCTATATTATCCTACCGCCGCCCGGCTTCGGGCGCGGTAGCGGACGCTACATTGTTGTGAATAAAGCGAAAACGGTTGACATGCCCGAAAGCAAAGCCATACTTTATTGATATTGTGTATTAATAGGCCCGGCCCCACGGGGTGGGCGCCGGAAGCCAGGGAGTCGTTTTGGGTCCGCTTCCCGAGACCGCCATGGTTGAGCTGCAAACCCTGGCCGCGCGTTTGTGCGGCTTGCTGGAGCCCTGGGCCCCGCCGGAGCAGATAGGCCAAGAAGGCCTGGAGCTGGCGGCCGGGGAGCTCGCCGCCCTGCGGGCCCAGGTGGACCAAGGCCGTCTGGAGCTGGCCACCCAGGTGAAGAAGGCCCGCGAGGCCCTGGCCGAGGCCGACGCCATGGCCGGCGCCGCGGGCAAGACCGCCCCCGCCCTGCGGCGGGCCCGCCAGGGCGCCGCCGGGGCCCTGCAAAGACTTCTGGAGCGCCTGGGCGAAGCCCGCCGCCATCTGGAGCTTCTGGACCAGGCCTCCGAGCTATATCCCCAGATAATCAAGCAGGCCCGCAGCCACCTGGCCGCCGGGCTGACCCTTCCCGCCCCTCCGGCCCACGAGGCCCTGGACCTGGCCTGGCAGGCCCACCGCGAGGCCCGCCGGGCCCAGGGACGCTGCGCCCGCCTGTCCGGGCTGGCCCGGCGCATCCGCGCCGCCCGCCCCCGCCTGGAGGATCGCGCCGCCAAGCTGCACCGCCAGGCCGCCGAGCTCAACCGCGACCTGGCCCAGCGCCGCGAGCGTTTGGCCGAGTTGGAAGAAGCGGCCCTCATGTTGGCCCCGGGCGAAAGCGAGGCCACCGAGCTGGAGGCCCTGCGCGCCGGGCTGGCCGGGGCCGTGGGCGCGGCCCGCGAGCTGAACCGCCGCTGCCGCGAAAACGACCAGGCCCTGGAGCGCCATCACCAGCGTCTGCTCAAGGTGAGCAAGGCCTGGGCCGCCTCGCGGGAGCGCTGGAGCGAGCACGCCGCCCGGCGCAGCGAAGCCGCCGGACAGGCCCTGTCCCTGGCCCGGGAGCGCGGACGCGGGGCCGAGAGCCTGGAGCTCGCCGCCCAGGGACTGGGCGAATTGCTCTGGCCGCTACGCCCGGCGGAGCTGGCCCCGGAACTGGAAAATCTGGCCGTCAAGGCCCGCGCCCTGCGCCAGGCCGCCGAGCAGGAACAGGCCCAGGCCCTGCGCCTGCAAAAGGGCGACGAGGAGCCAGCGCCCCTGCCCGATGAGGAGGACGGCAAGCCCCCGGCCTCCCAGGCCCCGCCGGTGGATCTGGCCGGGCTGGCCGAGCTGAGCCAACAGGCAGACAACCTGGCCGAAGCCCAACGCGCGGCAGTGCGTGAGGCCCGGGAAAAAGAACGGGAGCGCCTGCGCGAACGGGCCGGGCTGTGGGCCGGGCAGCTGCGCCAGGCGCGCCTGGAGTCGCGCCGCCTGCACGCCTTGGTGGCGGAGATCAAGGCCGGTCACGAGGCTGCCCGCCAACAGGAGCGGCGCGCGGCCGAGGCCGAGCTGGCCCGCGCGCGGGCCGAGAGCGAGGCCGCCCGCCAAAAGGAGCAAGAAGCCGCCGCCCAACGGGCCGAGGCCGAAGATCGGCACCGAGAAGAAGTGCGGGCCCTGCGGCGCAAGGCCGCCGACTGGGGCGACCAACTGCGGCGGGCCCGGGCCGAGGCCCGGCGGCTGCAAGAGCTGACCGCCCGGCTAAAGGCCGGCGAGGAGGCCGCCCGCCGGGAGGGCCGGGCCGAGCTCGCTGTCCTGCAAGCCGAGGCCCAGAGCCTGCGGGAGCAGGTGGAGCGGCTCAGCGGGCAGCTCAGCACCGTGGCGCTCATGGCCACCCTGGCCCCGCCCCGGAGCGAGCAGCCGGTGGCGCGGGTGGTGGTTCTGGATCCCGAGCAGGTGGAGAGCTTCCTGGCGCGGGTGGGCAAGGCCAGCCGCCGTCTGGCGAAGGCCAGCCGCCACACCCTGGGCCAGTTGGCCTTGATCCTGGCCCTGGGCTGCGGCCTGGTGCTGGCCCTGCCCGGCCTGCCGGCCACCGCCACCCTACGCGACCACATCCTCCGGGTGAGCACCCCCCGGCTCTCGGCCAGCGCCCTGGCCCCGGCCCCGGAGGCCCGCCTGGAGCTGAACCTGGTGCCCCTGACCAGCAAGCTCATGCCCCTGGCCCTGTTGGACGACAAGGCCTTCACCGGGCTGGCGGACCAGGCGGGCATGAGCCCCTACTCCCTGTACTACAGCGCCCGGCGCGACCGCCCCGGCCTGGCCGTGGTGGACAGCGCCCGTCTGGAGGAGCTGGCCGAGCAGGCCAAGGCCCTCAAGGAGCGCCACCCCGGCATCTTCGCGGATATGCGGCGCGGGGGGCTGCCCGCCGGGTTCGGCGAGCTGGTGGCCGCCTCGCCCGCCGCGCCCTCGGCCCTGGATCATTTCTCCGACCGGCTCTACCAGGATTACCGCCGCCTGGGCTACGGCCGGGGCGAGGCCCTGACCACCGTGGCGGCCAGCCGCCGCGCGGCGACCGAGCTGGTGAAAAGCGAGCCTTTGCCCTCGCGCTACTACGGCCGGGTGCGCCCCATCCGCTCCCTGGAGAGCATGGGCGCCGAGGAGTTCCTGGCCCGCCTGAGCCCCTACATCGCCGACCGCTGCCGCGCCTTCCTGGCCCTGATGGGCCGCCGGGCCCAGGCCGACCTGGAGGGCTACGCCCGCGACCTGGCCTTTGACATGTACGCCGCGGCCAAGAAGTTCGGGGTGCCGGTAAGCTACCTGCTCACCATCGCCCACCAGGAGACCTTCTACGCCAACGTGCTGGGCGACGACAACCGCTCGGCCAGCCCCTTCCAGATTTGGCGGCCCACCCTGCCGCGCATCATCCGCTCCATGCGCGCCGCCGGTTTCGCGCCGCCGCCCCAGCGCATCAACCTCCAGCACCACCTGACCATCGCCACCGAGCTGGCCGCCTTCCATCTGCGCGAGCTGATGCAGGACGCGGTGGTGCGCGCGGGCAAGCGGCATCCGGCCTACGTGGACATGGACAAGGTGATGCTACGCTACAACGGCTCCCGCCTCTACGCCGGCCGGGTGGCGGTGCGCCGCGCCGAGCTGGACCGCTTCCTGGCCAAAGCCGGTTCCTAGCGCCTCCTAAATTATTTGCGGAAAATCCAGAAGAGAAGGGTCAGCAGCAGGCTGAGGGCTATGCTGGTGCCCAGGGGGAAGTAGAAGGAGAAGTTCTTGCCCTTGTAGGAGAAGTCTCCCGGCAGCTTGCCCAGCCAGGAGAACAGGCCCCAACCCCGCCCCAGCCAGAGCACCGCGCCCAGCCCGGCGATGACCAGGCCCACGATGAACAGCATTTTGCCGATCTGCGGCATGGGCGACCTCCCGCCCCCAAGATATCGCCGCGGGGCGCGCGGGGCAAGGGGCCGCCGGGCCGGGTGACGCCCGGCGATTTTGGGGCATAATTGAAAGCGACCCGCGCGGGAAACAATCGCCAACTTGGGAGCGGACATGAATCAGATACAGACGGTGTGGGTGGTGGGAGCCGGGGCCATGGGCTCGGTGCTGGCCGCCCTGGTGCACAAGACCGGCAAGGCCCAAGCTTACTTGGTGGGCGCCAGCCCCCACTGGCAAAAGGTGGGCGAGGAAAGCCTGACTTTCGAGACCGTGGGCCAGGGGGTGGAGCAACTGCCCATAGCCACCCGCGCCTGGGAGGATCTGCCGCCCTTGGGGCCCACGGATCTGGTGCTGCTCACCGGCAAGGCCACGGACATGGCCAAGGTGGCCGAGAAGCTGCGCCCCCGCCTGGGCGATGAGGCGGGCATCTTCAATGTGCAAAACGGCCTGGGGGTGCGCGAGCAGGCCGAGCGCCTTTTGGGGCGGCCGGTGGAGGCGGGGGTGGCCTTTTTCGGGGCGCACAGCTCCGGCCCCGGCACGGTGAGATTCTTCGGGCCGGGGCGCGTGGTGATGGTCCCGGGCGCGGCCGGCGAGGCGCTCAGGGAGCTGCTGCCCGACGGGACGCCCCGCTTCGAGCTGGTGGATGATTACCGCCAGGCGGAATGGGGCAAGCTGGCCGTCAACTGCCTGGCCAATCCCCTGGCGGGGCTGTTGAACCTGACCAGCAAGGAGCTGACCCGGGCCTCCCTGGACCCGGCCAAGGAGGCAATCCTGGCCGAGGTCAAGGCCGTGGCCTCGGCCGAGGGGATTCAGCTGGAGCTCACCGTGGCCAAGTTCAACGCCATGCTCAACAGCGCCAACATCCCCTCCCTGCGCACCGACGTGGAACGGGGCCGCCCCACGGAGATCGGCTTGCTCAACGGGGCCATCGTGGAGCTGGCCGCCAAGCACGGCATCCCGGCCCCGGCCAACCAGCTGGTCACCTCGCTCATCGAGACCCTGACCGGCAAGTAGAGGCGGCGCCGGCCGAGGGCCGGGGCGCGGGGGGTGCGGGGTTGCGCCCGCCCCGGCCGGCGCCGCGAAGCTTTAGTGCACGGTTTCGCTTTCGGCCCTCAGGCCCTGGGCCGCGCCCAGGAGCCTCAGCTTCACCGCGCCGGGCAGGCGCAGCTTGTTCTCGCGGGTGCAGGGCACCTCGGCCTCGCCCAGGGGGCTGGTCACGCCCTCCCAATCCAAGAGGATGTAGTCCAGGATCTCGTCGTTGAGCGCGGCCTTGGGCAACTCGCCCCGCCGCTCCAGGGCCAGCAGCGCGGCGCTGTCGATGCGGCGCAGGGTGAAGCAGGCCTCTTCGAGGCGCAGGGTGAAGCGCTCCTCGGGGTCGATGATCTGAATGCCGTGGCTCATGGCTCTTCTCCGTTGGTGTCGATGGCAAAGGCCCGCTCAATGAGCGCGCTCCGGGCCCCGGCGGGCAGGCGGCGGGCGGTCTCCGGGGAATAGGGCGCGGGCTCGCCGCGCAGGCCGCGCACCCCCTCCCAGCCCAGCAGCACGTGGGCGGCAATGGCCGCGTTCAGCGCTTCGGGGGGCAGCCATATTCGCGGCCCCGCGCCCTGGGCCCCGGGCAGCAGGCGCATCTGCTGGCGCTCGATGGCGGCCAGGGCCCCCAGGGACAGGCGACGATAGAAAAGCCGCGCCCCGCCCAGCTCCAGGCTCAGGCGCTCGTCGTGCCCCACCAGGCTCATATCGCGGTTCGTCTCGCTCATGGTGCGGTTGTATCGCGGCCCCGCGCCCGTGGCCCAGGGAGGGGTCTCGCAAAATGAGCGCCGCCTTTCCCTCGCGGAGGGCTGTGGTAGAATCGCCCCAGAGATCATCCAGGCTCGGGAGGAAAGGCATGAAGATACTGGTCACCGGAGGGGCGGGGTTCATCGGCAGCCAGGTGGCGGCGGCGTTCATCGCCCAGGGCCACCAGGTAACGGTGTTGGACGACCTCTCCAGCGGCAAGGAGGCCAACCTGCCGCCCGAGGCCGAGTTCGTGAAAGCCGACATCGCCTCGCCGGAAGCGGCCGAGCTGGTGGCTGACGGCGGCTTCTCGGTCATCGACCATCACGCCGCCCAGATCTCGGTGCCCGCCTCCATGCAAGACCCCGCCTTTGACGCCAAAAGCAACGTGCTGGGCCTCTTGAATCTCTTGGAAGCGGGCCGCAAGGCATCCCTGGAGCGCTTCATCTTCGTGAGCAGCGGGGGCGCGGTCTACGGCGAGCTGGAGGGCGAGCCGGTGGACGAGAGCTATCCCGCCCGGCCCATGAGCCCCTACGCGGTGAGCAAGCGGGCGGGCGAGCTGTACCTGGATTACTACGCGGCCCAGCACGGCTTGGGCACCGTGGTCCTGCGCTATGCCAACGTCTACGGCCCCCGCCAGGTGCCCCACGCCGAGGCCGGGGTGGTGGCCATCTTCATGGACTGCCTGGTCAACGGCAAAGAGCCCACCATCTACCGGCCCGAGGACCTGCCCGGCGGCATGCTCCGCGACTACACCTATGTGGGCGATATCGTGCGGGCCAACCTGATGGCCCTGGAGCGCGGCGGGGGCGTGGTGAACATCGGCACCGGCATCGCCACCGACACCCTGACCCTGTGGGAGGAGACCAAGCGGGCGGCGGGCAAGGAGCTGGGGCACGGCTTCGGGCCGGTGCGCGCCGGGGACATCCGCTACAGCGCCCTGGATTGCGGCCGCGCCAAGGCCGAGCTGGGCTGGAGCCCGCAATACGACCTGGCCGCCGGTCTGGCCGAAACCTGGGCCTGGCGCATCGGGCAATAGGCCGAGCACCAGCCGGACAGCCCGCAAACCCGCTGCGCAGGCCGGGACAAGAACCGCCTAGCCCCCGGCACAGCCAGGCAGCGGCAGACAAGGCGCGGGCGAGCGAGTTCCGCAGGCGTATATGCCAATACGTCGAGGAAACGAGCGACGCCCGCAACGCAGTATCCCGCTGTCTGGCGAAGCCGCCCACTTTTGAAAAAGGAATCCCCATGGCCATGGTGAAACTTAAGGCCGTCGACAACCGCTTCCAAGCCGACGTCTGGGAGCAGGCGCTCACTGCCGAGGGCATCGACTACCGGCTGCGCACCTTTGCCGATACCGCCTACGACGGGCTCTACGTGAGCCAAAAGGGCTTCGGCGTGTTCTACGTCGAGGAGGCGGACAAGGAGCGGGCCGAGATGCTGGTGGGCGCCCTGAGCCCCGAGGCGGCCGACCCCCTGGCCGGGCCCGAGGCCCTGGCCGGGGTGATCGAGCACACCCTCCTGGACCCCGAGGCGGGCGAGGCCGAGCTGGAGGCGCATCTGGCCCAGTGCCGCGAGATGGGCTGCGTGGCGGCCTGCGTTTCGCCCTGGATGGTGCCCCTGGCCGTGGCCGGGCTGGAGGGCTCCGGCGTGGCGGTGTGCTCGGTGGTGGGCTTCCCCCTGGGCACCCCCAGCGGGCGCACCAAGCTGCAAGAGGCCATCGAGCTGGCCGGCGAGGGAGCCACGGAGCTGGACATGGTGTTCAACCGGGGGCTGGCCCACAGCGGCCGCATGGCCCGGGCGGTGGACGAGGCGGCCGAGCTGGCCGAGGCCATCCGTCCGGCGCGGCTAAAGGTGATCCTGGAGACCAGCCGCCTGGGGCCGGAGCTGAGCGCCTCGGCGGCCCAGGCCCTGGCCCACAGCGGGGCGGCCTTTTTGAAAACCGGCAGCGGCTATTTCGGCGAGGCCACGGTGGCCGACGTGGAGCTGCTCTGCGAGCACGGCGGCGGCCTGGCGGTCAAGGCGGCCGGGGGCATCCGCGACCTGGACGGGGCCCTGGAGCTGATCGAGGCGGGCGCGGCCCGTCTGGGCACCAGCAGCGGCTACGCCATCTGGCAAGAGGCCGGGGCGCGGTGGGCCGAGCAAGACTAGCCTGGATATTCCACAAAGGCCGCGCGTCCGGCTGCGCCAGCCACCGGCATACGGTGTTGCTGGCTGCGCTCGTGCCTCGACGTAGCTCAGGCTACGCCTTCGGCCCTCGCTGGCCAGACGCCTTGTCTTCCGGCGGCTGGCTGTGCCGGTCCGGGGTGCGGGCTATGCCTTGATTATGTGAGAGCCTTTTTATTAATCGCCTCGTTTATTTTGGTTCGTTATCTGATGCCACCCAGCCTTCATGTAATATCCAGGCTGATCTTTATCGGCCTGGACGGGGTGGGGCTGGATCTGGCCGTTTCCCTGGCCGGGCGCGGGATCATGCCCCATCTGGGCTCACTCTTGGCCAAGGCCTGGGCCACCCGCTCGCCCCTGCCCGAGGTCTCGCCGGTGTGCTGGACCAGCATGTTCTCCGGCCTGGGGCCCGGCGGCCACGGCATCTTCGGTTTTGCCGCGCCCCGCGAAGGGGCCTACGGCATCGTCCCGGCCGACAGCACCATGGTGCGCGCCCCGCGCCTGTGGGATTTGGCCGGGCAAGCCGGGCTTTCCTCCACGGTGCTCAACGTCCCCCTCACCTATCCCGCCGCGCCGATCCATGGCAGCATGGTCGCGGGCTTCGTGTGCCCCGAGCTGAGCCGGGGGGTGCACCCGCCCGAGCTGCTGCCCCGCCTGGAGGCCCTGGGTTATCGCCCCGAGGCCGAGCTGGAGGCCGGGCGCGAGGATCCGGCCGCCCTCTTGGCCGACGTGAGCCGCGCCCTGGCGGTGCGTTTGGAGTTTTTCGGGCAGATGCTGGCGGGCGATGATCAGCTGTTCATCGGCGTGGTCAGCGACACCGACCGGGTGAACCACTTTGCCTGGCCCGCCCTGTGGGACGACGCCCATCCCCTGGCCGAGGCGGCGCTGGGCATTTACAAGCAGGTGGACGACTTCATCGGCCAGGTGCTGGCGCGCTTCGGCGGCGAGATCGAGCGCGGCGACGCGGCCCTGATGATCGCGGCGGACCACTCCTTCGGCCCCATCGTCAGCGAGGTGTACCTCAACCAGTGGCTGAAACAGGAAGGCTATTTGTTCATCGAGGGCGAGCCGCCCCACGAGCGCATCCTGCCCGGAACCAAGGCCCTGGCCCTGGACCCGGGGCGCATCTGTTTGCACACCGCTCGCTTCCCCGGCGGCGCGGTAGCCCCCGGCCCGGAGGCCGAGGCCTTGGGCCACGAGATCGCGGCCAAGCTGAAAGCGCTCAGCTTCTCGCGGGTGGTGATGGGGCCCAGCGGCCCGGAGATAAGCCAGGAGCGGCCCATTGCGCGGGTGCATCGCGGGAGCGAGCTGTATAGCGGACCCTTTGCCGAGGCCGCGCCCGAGCTGGTGGCCGAGGCCGCGCCGGGCTACAGCCTGCGCGGCGGCCTGGACCGGGCCGGGGTCTTCGGGCTAAGCCATCTATCCGGCACCCACCGCCCCAGCGGGGCCCTGGCCCTGATGCTGCCCGAGCCCGGCGAGAAGCCGGAGCATATCGAGGGGCTCTTCGGGCTGATGAGCGGCGCGTTGGGCCTGGATTCCGGCCTGGCGGCCTGAGCAAACCCCTGTCCCCCGCCTGGGGGATGCGCGGCGGCGCGGCATGGGGGACAATAATCCCCAGCATCATCAATCCATCCAGCCCTTGAGGTGACCAGTGGCCGACGTTAGCAGCGCAACCTCTCCGCAGCCAGCCGCCCAGGATTTCCGGCGGGCCAACCAGGTGATCGCCGCCTCCACCGGCCACATGGTGCACGACATTTTCACCGCCTTTTTGCCGCCGCTGCTGCCCCTGATAATCGCCGAGTTTTCCCTGAGCATGTTTGAGGCCGGGGTGCTCAGCGTCTTCGCGGTGCTGGCCTTCTACTTCAACCCCCTGCTGGGGATGCTGGTGGACCGGGTGAACCTGCGCCTGTTGTTCGTGGCCGCGCCGGGCCTGGTGGCGGTGTGCATGAGCCTCATCGGCGCGGCCCCGTCCTATGGGGCGGTGTGCTTGCTCCTGTTGCTTTCGGGCATCGGCTCGGCCAGCTACCACACCATCGGCCCGGTGTTCATCACCCGGGCCTCGGGCGAAAAGCTGGGCCGGGGCATGAGCTTTTTCATGGTGGGCGGCGAATTGGCCCGCACCCTGGGTCCCCTGGCCGCGGTGGGCGCGGTGAGCTGGCTGGGCTTCCGGGGCATGTGGCCGGTGATGGTGGTGGGCCTGGCCTGCTCGGTTTATCTGTGGCTGGTGTTCCGCAACGCCTCCACGGTGGGCTCCACCGGCCGCGACCCCGAATCGCTTATCAAGGTGTGGCACGCCCTCAAGGGCCTAATGCTCCCGCTGATCGGCCTCGTGGCCTGCCGCAGCTTCGTGCTGTGGAGCCTGATGATCTATCTGCCGGTGTACCTGGTGGGGCGGGGCTACAGCGTGGCCCTGGGCGGCACGGGCCTGGCGGTGATGGAGCTGGCCGGCATCGCCGGGGCCTTTTTGGGCGGCTGGCTTTCGGACCGGGTGGGGCGGCGTCCGGTGCTGGTGACGGTGATGATAGCCGCGCCCCTGGCCATGCTGGCCTTCAACTACAGCGGCGGCTGGCTGCTTTGGCCGGTGCTGGCGGTTTTGGGCCTGTGCGTCTTCGCCTCCAACCCGGTGATCCTGGCCCTGGTGCAGGACCACAGCGCGGGCCGCCGGGGCGCGGCCAACGGCCTGTACATGGGCATTGCCTTCGCCACCTCCTCGCTGGTGCTGGTGTTGGTGGGCTGGCTGGTGGACCTGCTGGGCTTCCAGACCGCCTTTGCCATCGCCGCGCTGCTGGGCCTGTTGGGCACGCCTTTTGCCCTGCGCCTGCCCCTGGAGCGCCGTTGATTCGGACCCATCCCGCCGAGCCAAGTTGATTCCCTGCTTTTGTCTCCCCTATTATTGGTGCAGGTCTGGTTGCCGCGGGAAACTTATGGGCAATCGCCCCAGACCAGAAGGACCAAGTCATGCCCCTCATTGGCCTCGCCCGGCTTTGTTTGGCGGCGGTAGCCGCGGGCCTGGTGTTTTGCCCTTTTGGGGCCTTTGCATCGGATGGCGCCAAGGCCGTTGAAATGGCCCGCAAGCTGCAAGACCCCTTGGCCAATATCTCGGCGGTCATGACCGAGAACGACATCATGTTCAAGACCGGCGATGGCAGCACCAGCTATCAGTTTCAGATACAACCGGTGCACGCCATGGACTTTCCGGAAAAAGGGTTCACCCTCATTCCTCGTGCGGTGATCCCGGTGGTGGGGGCCGCGCCCCTGGCCGACCTGCCCCAGCTGGGCGATCGACTCCCGGGCGGCGGCGGCACAACCTGGGGCCTGTCGGACATCGTCACCCAGTTTTTTTTCGCGCCCAAAACCACCTCCGCGTGGAAGTGGGGCTTGGGCCCCCAGCTTTCCTGGGGCACCCACAGCGACGAAATTCTCAAGGGGCCGGACTGGGGAGCCGGGCCGGTGGGGGTGCTGGTGGGGGGCTTGGGCGAGCAGGTGGTTTTGGCAGGCATCGTGGGGCACCTTTGGTCCTATGATGGCGACTTCAGCACCACCACCATCCAGCCAATGCTCTTCTACAACATTGAATCCGTGCCCGGGGCGAGCATCGGCTACACCGCAACCATCACCGCCGACTGGAAGGCCGAGGACAGCGGCGACAGGTGGACCGTGCCCCTGGGCATGGTGGTGGGCCGCACCTTCGATCTGGGCGGCGGCTACGGCCTGGACCTGAACGCGGGCCCCTATTGGAACCTGGTGAAACCGGAAGGAGCGGCCGATTGGTTCATCAAGTTCGGCGTGACCTTGGTCCTGCCCTAGCCGCCGCTGGACCGCCCCTCAAACAATTCCGCGCGCCCTCTGGAGCAGCCGCCGCCCGGCCGGCTCCGCACAGACCATGCCTCCGCCCCGCCCCGCATTGGCCGGGTCCGGCGAGTGGCTTAAAGACCGCGCCTGGGCCGTGCTAGAATAGCCATCGAACCAACCCGCACCCCACAGCCAGCGAGGCCCCATGTACTGCGACGAGTATGAACGCAAGCTGAAGACCCCCTACGAGGCGGCCGCCGCCCTGCCCCAGGGCGCCACCATCATCCCCGGCCTGACCATGGCCGAGCCCCCGGCCCTGCTGCAGGCCGTGGCCGACCGCGTGGCCGCCGACGAGCTCAGCGGGCTCACGGTCTATTCCCTGCTGCCCACCAAGACCTCCTGCTCCACGGTGCTCTCGCCCGAGCTCTGCGACAAGGTCACGGTGCACACCTGGTTCGTGAGCGCCTGCGAGCGCGAGCTGGTGGACCAGGGCCGCGAGGACTTCATCCCCTGCCACTTCCATCAGGTGCCGCGCCTTATCCTGGACGGCCCGCCCCTGGACGCCTGCCTGACCACCGTATCGCCCATGGACACCAACGGCTTTTTCAGCTTCGGCACGGCCAACGACTACACCAGCACCGCCGCGCGCAAGGCCAAGATGCTCATGGTGGAGGTGAACAAGTCCATGCCCCGGGTCTTTGGCGAGGGGCTGGTGCACATATCCGAGGTGAGCCACATCGTGGAGAACCACGGGCCCATGCTGCCCTATCTGGAGGCCCCCCTGAAGCCCGAGGACCACGAGATCGGCCGCCGGGTGGCCGAGCTGGTGCCCGACGGGGCCTGCCTCCAGCTGGGGGTGGGCAGCCTGCCCGGCGCGGTGGCCGACTATCTGGGCGGCCACAAGGACCTGGGGGTGCACACCGAGGTGTTCGGTCCGGCCATGGTCAAGCTCATCCAGCAGGGGGTCATCACCGGCCGCAAGAAGAACCTGCACCCTGGCCTGCACGTATACACCGTGGCCCAGGGCGGGGACGACATGCTCCAGTTCATGAACGACAACCCGGCCATGGCCTCCTACCCGGTGAACTACGTCAACGACCCGGCGGTGATCGCCTCCAACAAGCGCATGGTCTCCATCAACAGCCTGATCCAGGTGGACCTCACCGGCCAGTGCAACGCGGAATACCTGGCCGGGCACCAGATCAGCGGCACCGGGGGTCAGCTGGATTTCGTGCGGGGAGCTTACGACTCCGAGGGCGGGCGCTCGATCTTGGCCTTCCGCTCCACGGCCAAGGGCGGGACGGTGAGCCGGGTGGTGCCGCGTTTGGAGTTCGGGGCGGCGGTGACCACCCCGCGCATGGACGTGCATTGGCTGGTCACCGAGTACGGGTCGGTGAACTTGAAGGGCAAGTCCACCCACCAGCGGGCCTCGGCGGTTATCGGCCTGGCCCACCCCGACCACCGCGAGGAGCTGGCCCAGGCGGCCAAGGAGCTGCACCTGATCTAAGCCTGATCTAGGCTAGCTCAAGGCCTCCAGGGACTTCTCCAGCTCGGTCAGGCGGAAGGGCTTACTGATAAATCCCGCCGCGCCCAGGCCGTCCAGCTCCTCGGCCACGTCGGAGCCGGCGTAGCCGCTGGCCACCAGCACCTTCACTTCGCCGTCCATGGCCCGCAGGCGCTGCAAGCAGGCCTTGCCGCCCATGCCGGGCATGGACAGGTCCAAAACCACCACGTCGACTTCGCCGCGGTGGGCGGCGTAGACCTCCAGGGCCTCCTCGCCGCTGCCCGCCTCCAGGACCGTGTAGCCCATGTGGCGCAGGAACTCGGCCACCGAGTCACGGATGCCCGCCTCGTCGTCCACCACCAGCACCCCGCCCCTTTGCACCGGCGCGGGCGCGGCCAGCACCGGAGCGGCCGCGGGCCGGGAGACCTGGACGTCGGCGGCGGGCAGGTAGATGGAAAAGCGGGTGCCCTCGCCCAGGGCGCTGTCGCACAGGATCATCCCGCCGTGGGCCTCCACGATGCCGTAGACCGTGGAGAGCCCCAGGCCGGTGCCCTTGCCCACCTCCTTGGTGGTGAAGAAGGGATCGTAGCAACGTTGCAGGGCGGCGGGGTCCATGCCGGTGCCGGTGTCGGCCACGCCCAGCACCACGTAGTCGCCCTGGGGCAGGTTTTGCTTGCCTCCGCCGGGCAGCCCGCTGGGCCCCAGGCGCAGGTTGGCGGTGCTCAGGCTGAGGCGGCCGCCCTCGGGCATGGCGTCGCGGGCGTTGGAGGCCAGGTTGAGTAGCAACTGCTCCAGCTGGCCGGGGTCGCCCTTGATGGGCCTGAGGTTGGGGGCCAGCTCCAGGCCGATGGCGATCATGCGGGGCAAGGTGCTCTCCAGGATGCCCACCACCAGGCGCACCTCGTGGTTCAAATCCACCGGCACCACCCGGGCGGTGAGCTTGCGCCCCACGGTCAGCAGGCGCTGCACCAGGTCGCGGGCCCGCTCCAGGGAAGAGATCATGTTGTCCAGGCCGGGCCGCAGGTCCGGGGGCAGGCGGGGATGGGCCTTCATCACCTCGGCCTGGCCCAGGAGCACCTGGAGGATGTTGTTGAAATCGTGGGCCACGCCCCCGGCCAGGGTGCCGATGGCCTCCATCTTCTGGGACTGGCCCATGGCCTGGTTCATGCGGCGGTAGCGCAGCATGGTGAAGCCCATGCCCGCCACGATGAAGCCCAGGAAGCCGAACTCCATGAGATAGAGGGTGGGGGGCACCGCGCCCAGGGTGATCAGGAAGTCGTGCACGGCCAGCACCAGCCACAGCGTGAAGGCCACCAGGAAATAGCGGTGCTCCCGGGGGTGCTCGCGGCGCTGGCGGAACCAGAGCACATAGAGCGCCACCACCGTGAGCAGCAGATAGAGCAGGAGGTAGGGGCCCAGGGGCCCGGGCTCGGGCTCCACGAAGGGGGCGGAAAGCAGGGAGAAATCGTGGGCCACGAAGTGGTTGGAGACCATCCAGGGGGTCAGCCAGACGGTGGCGATGAGCACCAGGTTGAGCGGCCCGGCGAACCAGTGATAGCGCCGGTAGGGCAGGGAGAGGTAGCTGACCGTGAAGCCGAACAGGGTGTGGGCCAGGAACACCAGGCAGGTGTACTCCAGCTTCTCCACCACCACGGTGCCCGGCCCGGCCCCCAGGTTGTAGTCGAAGACCACCGCCCCGGCATAGACCGCGATGCCCAGGGAGACCGCCGCAGCCCACAGGTTCCACTCCTGGGCCAGGCGCCAGAAATAAAGCCATAGCTGGAACAAGCAAAAGAGCAGGGCCGCCGTGGCCAACATCAGCGGCCCGGCCGAAGCCAGGACTATGTAGTTGACGTGCATCCCGCTGGGGGCCCTCCCATCCCGGGCGGCCGTGTCCGGCCCTCCGGGGTTCCAGCAACGAGACCCTCGGGGCGGGCCTCGTCCTTTCAATCATAACCGCCGGTTCCAGGGTACATTTTTCGCACTCCGCCGACAAGCTTGACTCTTTGAATGAATAGCGTTCATAATTGTTTTAGGTCATGGCTTGTGGTCGGTAGCATCAGCACATCCAATCAGCGAACTTCTGCCCCCTCTCCATAAGCCTCCACGGGTCCCCCACTGAGCATCCAAGCCAGAACCGCCCGGCCGGTTTCCGCCCCCACCGGACCGCCGGGGTCGTCCGCCCATGCGCCGGCGGTGCGCGTGGATGTGACGTTTTCCCATCCATACCCAGTTGGTCTTGTTTCGCCTCTCCCGGCCATGCACAATAGTAATTACGAATAGCTTTTGTGGTTGTGCATCATTGTTGCCGATTGACCCGCCTGCCCGCGTGGCCCGACACCCCAACCAGGAGGCGAGCCTTGGATGAGCGTAAGGTAAAGAAAATACTGGCCGGATTGTGCCTGACCGGCCTGGTGGCCGGTTCGGGGCTCAGCGCCGGGCCGGTGATGGCGGGCAGCGGCTGAGCCGGCAAACCCAGCGCCGGAGGCGCTGACCAGGCCAAGCAGGTTCAGACCCAGGCCGAGCAAAAGGCCCAGGAGGCCAAGGAGGCCATGGAAAAGGCCAAGGAGCAGGGCAAGATGCCCGCCGCTCCCAGCGGCCAGGAAAAACCGGCCCCGCCCAAGCTGCCCAAAAGCGGCTGAAGCTAGCCCCACGGGGCGCGGTTCGCGCCCCCCAAACAAGACCGCAACCGCCTCCGGCCGCGAGGCTGGGGCGGTTTTTTGCCCAAGGTCCTTGCCTTGCCGCCTGCTCTTATCCAAAATATAGGGCGATCCGGGCGAGATAATGCACCCGCCCGGCGGGCCTGCCCCGGCCCCCAACCAGGCGAGAGGAGAGATGGCCATGCAAGGCAAGCAGTTGAAAAAGATCCTGGCCGGCTTGTGCATCACCGGGCTGGTGAGCGGCGTGGGCCTGGTGGGCTGCGGCGGCGGTGCGGCCTGCGAGGGCATTGCCCCCGAAAAGGCGCCCGCGCCCAAGCCCCCGGCCAGCGCCACCCAGACCAAGCCCGCCGAGGGCACCACCAAATAGTCGGCTCCGGGCCCACGCGGTCCGGCGCGCGGCGCCCCAGGGCGCGCCGGGGGGCTATCCCCCGCCGGGGCGCCTTGCTTTTGGGCGAGAGCTATATCCATGTCTGCTGAGCAACCCTACAGCCAAGACCTGGCCCGCTTGGAGCGGGCCTGGGCCACGGCCCGGGCGGCCGAGCCCCCGCGCCACCCCGGCGGCGGGGACTGGCATTTGAACCCCAGCCTGGTGGTGGAGCCGGTGGCCTGGAGCGGCCTGGCCACCCTGCTCAACGGCCAGGGCGGCGAGCCCGCGCCATCCGAAGAGCCGGTGTTCGCGGCGGCCTGGAAGGCCCCGGACGGCGAGGCGGCCCTGGCCGAGCTGAGCCAGAGTGAGCTCTTGGCCCTCAAGGTGGTGGCCGAGGGGCGCGACCCCCGGGAGACCGCCCGCCAGGGCGGCGTTTTGCCCGGCGCGGTGCTGGAGGCCCTGGCCGCCGCGGCCCGGGCGGGCCTGCTGCTCAACCCCCCCTCGCTGCTGCAACGCGAGGCGCCCCAGGCCGGGCCCGCCGCGCCGGATGAGTACCTGTCCAGCGACTGGTTCACCCTGCAATGGCACATCACCCAGGCCTGCGATCTCCGCTGCCCCCACTGCTACGACCGCTCGGACCGCCCGCCGGTCAGCCTGGCGCGGGGGCGAGAGGTCATTGCGCAGATGGCCGCCTTTTGCCGGGAGCGCCGGGTGCGCGGCCAGATCTCCTTCACCGGGGGCAACCCCCTGCTGCACCCCGAGCTGCCCGCGCTCTACCAGGCCGCCGTGGACCAGGGCCTGACCGTGGCCCTGTTGGCCAACCCCTGTGGCCGGGAGCAGCTGGAGAGGCTGTTGGCCATCGCGCCGCCGGCCTTCTTCCAGGTGAGCCTGGAGGGCCTGGCCGAACACAACGACCGGATGCGGGGGCTGGGACATTTCGCGCGCACCCTGAAGTTCCTGGAATTGCTCAAGGAGCTGAACGTCTACTCCATGGTCATGCTCACCCTGAGCCGGGACAACCAGGAGCAGGTGATCCCCCTGGCCCGGCTGTTGGCCGACAAGACGGACCAGTTCAACTTCAACCGCCTGACCCTGGTGGGCGAGGGCGCCTCCTTGGTGATGGCCGGGCAAGGCGGCTTCCGCGACTTCCTGGCCGAGTACGCCGCCGAAGCCGAAAGCCAGCCCCACATGTGTCTGAAGGACAACCTGTTCAACCTGCTGGCCCATGAGCAAGGCGGCCCGCCCGGCGGCGGCTGCACCGGCTACGGCTGCGGCGCGGCCTTCAACTTCCTGGCCCTGCTGCCCGAGGGCGAGGTGCACGCCTGCCGCAAGTTCCCCTCGCCCCTGGGCAACCTCTTCGAAACCCCCCTGTGCGAGCTGTATGACGGCGAGCTCGCCCGGCGCTACCGGGCCGGGCCCAGCGCCTGCGCCCCCTGCTCCCTGCGGGAGGTGTGCGGCGGCTGCCTGGCCGTGGCCCATGGCGCGGGCCGGGACGTTTTCACCGAGCGCGACCCCTTTTGCTGGCTGGCGGAGCCTATCTCCCACTAAACCTATTTATTTTCGACCCCTTCCAACGGCTTGTTTTCACTGGCTTCTATTTCGGACGAAGCCAATCAAGCATAAAAATATCGCTTACTTAGCTGGCGTGGCTCCGCGCGGGGACTTAGAATTACAACAGTAATAGAATTCATTCCCCTAAATGCCGGTTGCCGCCGCACCGCGCCTGGCCACCGGGAAGAGGATGCGCCATGAGTAAGGATGACAAGAGCCAAAAGAGCCAACTTTTGGACCCTAAGGACCTCACCATCTGCGAAACCACCCAAAAGATGCTGGCCAAGGCCCGCGAGGACGGGGTGGAGCTGGCCTTTGACCGCGCCCAGGCCATGAAGGCGTGCCCCATCGGCGAAAAAAGCGCCTGTTGCAAGAACTGCTTCATGGGCCCCTGCCGCCTCAACGCCAAGGACCCCTACGGCAAGGTGGGCGTATGCGGGGCCACCATCGACACCATTCAGTCGCGCAACTTCGGCCGGGCCGTGGCCACCGGCACCGCCTCGCACACCGACCACGGCTTCGAGATGCTCAAGCTGTTCAAGGGCGTGATCACCGGCGAGATCCCGGACTACGAGATCAGCGACCCGGAGAAGCTGTTGCAGGTGGCCGAGGAGCTGGGCATCCGCACCCAGGACCGCGAGTTCCACGACGTGGCCATGGATCTCTGTCATGAGCTGGAAAAGACCTACACCCAGACCGAGGGCGAGATTCCCTTCATCAAGCGGGCTCCGGCCAAGACGGTGGAGACCTGGCGCAACGAGGGCGTGGTGCCCCGGGGGGCCATGCTCGAGATCATGGAGCTGATGAACCGCACCCACATGGGCATGGACCAGGACTACGACAACCTGTCCAAGCAGATCAGCCGCTGTGCCTTGTCCGACGGCTGGGGCGGCTCCATGGTGGCCACCGAGATCGGCGACATACTCTTCGGCACCCCCTACCCCGTGGTGGGCGAGGTGAACATGGGCGTCTTGAAGGCCGACGAGGTGAACGTCATCATCCACGGCCACGAGCCCAACCTCTTCGACTCCATGCTCATGTCGGTCAGTGACCCCGAGATGATCGCCAAGGCCGAGGCCGCCGGCGCCAAGGGCATCAACCTGGTGGGCATGTGCTGCTCCGGCCTGGAGATGCTCTCGCGCAAGGGCATCCCCCACGCGGGCAACTTCATGAGCACCGAGGCGGTGTTGGTCACCGGCGCGGTGGACGCCATGGCCGTGGATGTGCAGTGCATCAAGCAGGGCCTGGCCAAGGTGGCCGACTGCTACGGCACCAAGCTGTTCACCACCAACCCCCGCGCCCACATCGAGGGCGTGATGCACGTGGAGTTCGAGGAGACCTACCCCCGCGAGTGCACCGACACCGTGGTGGACATGGCCATCAAGCGCTTTGCCGAGCGCAGCGCGCCCATCGATATCCCCAAGCGCAAGGACAAGGGCGTGTTCGGCTTCTCCGACGAGTACGTCAACTACATGCTGGGCGGCAGCTTCCGCGGCTCCTACACCCCGCTCAACGACAACATCATCAACGGCCGCATCCGTGGCGTGGCCGGGGTGGTGGGCTGCACCAACCCCCGGGTCAAGCAGGACTGGGTGCACACCGAGCTGGTCAAGGAGCTGATCAAGAACGACATCCTGGTGGTCATGACCGGCTGCGCCCAGATATCGCTGGCCAAGGCCGGGCTGTTGACCCCCGAGGCGGCCCACCTGGCCGGCCCGGGCCTGCAAGAGGTCTGCGAGACGGTGGGCATCCCGCCGGTGTTGGGCCTGGGCGCCTGCGTGGACAACAGCCGCATCCTCACCGCCGTGTGCTCCATGGTCAAGGCGGGCGGCCTGGGCAACTCCATCGCCGATCTGCCCGTGGCCGGCGCGGCCCCGGAGTACATGAGCGAGAAGGCCATCGCCATCGGCCAGTACTTCGTGGCCTCGGGCGTGTACACCATCTTCGGCGTCACCTTCCCCATGATCGAAGGCACCAAGTTCCACGACCTGATGTTCAACGGCCTGGAGGAGCGGGGCATGGGCAAGTGGGACTTCGCGTTGGACCCCCACGACATCGCCACCAAGATGATCACCCACATCGAGAAGAAGCGCCAAGCCCTGGGCCTGGACAAGGGCGACGAGCGCGTGCTGGTGGACATGGCGGACCGCCGTGCCTTAAACGCCGGATAATCCATACCAAAACCACCTCGGCGGGGCCCTGCGGGGCCCCGCTTTCTTTTTGGGCGGCGCGGCCCGGTTTGGGCGCGCGGGCATACTATGCTATATATGCACTAGGGCGTGACGCACCTGGCCCCATAGCATCATCGGCCCGCCAACCCCCAAACGTATTCGGAAGCCATGCTGGACCCATCCCACCCCCAAGCCCTCGACCTGAGCGATTTCGCTACTTATATCAATTCCTGCCAGGAAATGGCCAAGAGCCGCCTCAAGGGCCTGACCACGCTGGAGCGAGTGGCCGAAGCGGAGAACCAGCTCAACGCCTACCCGCGCCTGAAAAGCCTGGAGCCGCCCAAGGACATCTTCGTGATCGACGAGGAGAGCATCGGCCCCAAGGACCTGGGCGCGGCCACCTCGGCCCTGTTGGCGGGCAAGGTGCTCCTGGAGCACACCTGCGCCGGGGAGGCCACCCGTTTGGGGCTGGGCACCAAGTATTTGATCAACCCCCGTTTGGACCTGAACGGCGAGGTGATGCAGCGACTCACCGGCCTGAATTCCTGGCCGGTGGACCCCATGGAGCTGACCTCCATGAGCCTGGGCCGCCGCCACATGCTCCAGCTGGCCTGGGACCTGAGCAACCTGGCCGAGGACAACAAACGCGACCCGGCCAAGGTGTTGCAAAGCCAGACCTTGTTGATCATCGTCAACGAGGCCTCGGTGACCAGCGTGGAGATGGACTTCCACCAGGCCAACTTCTACGGCTTCGATCCGGGCAAGGTCCTGTTCATGGTGCAGAAGTCCTTCCACGGCTTCAGCTTGGGCAAGAAGGGTTGGTTCTACGACATCTCCTCGCCGCTACGCTTGCACAACCACGGCCAGATGCTCTTGCAGTCCACCATGGACAACCAGGTCTACCGCAACGAGGACGGCAACAAGGAGCGCCTGCCCTGGACCACCTTCCGCACCCTCTTGGAGGGGTTCGAGGACAAGATATCCTTCAACATCGAGGACTTGGACTATCTGAGCCAATCGCTGGACATGACCGGCCTGGCCACGGCCCTCAAGCTGGGCGAGCAGGGGAACCGCATGGTCATGGAGGTGGTGACCAACCACCCGGAAAACCCCCAAAAGGGCGGGGCCTGCTTCTGGGACTCCAAGCTGGGGCGCAACGTGATGATCGAGTCGTTCCAGCTCGGCGATATCGACAATAGTGAGATCATTTACTTGAACAAGAACATCAACCACTACCCCTCGCCCGCCATCGCCCTGAGCACCGCCCGCGAGCAGGGACTGGCCATGCCCATGGCGGTCAAGGACGGCTTCCTCTACTTCCAGCCGGTGCAGGGCGACCTGAACTTCCTGTTGCCCACGGCCTACGTGCGGCGCGCCAACCTAAAGCCCATTCATTCCTGGAAATCCGGCGCCAACACCATCCCGGCCCTGCAAGCCATGGCCACCCAGGAGAAGCGTCCCAGCTTCCTGGAGTGGGCCAGCGAGCTTACCGGGCTCAAGCTATAGGAGGGGCCTTGGCCCTAAGATTGGATGTGGCCGTGGCCGCCCCCCTTTGGCGGCCGCTGAGCTACGCCGTGGCCCCGGAGCTGGCCCCCCTGATCCAGCCCCTCACCCGTCTGCTGGTGCCCCTAAGGGGCAGGCCCCGCCTGGCCTTTGCCCTGGGCAAGCCCCAGGAAGGCGACACCACGGGCCTCAAGCCCATCTCCGACGTGCTGGACGAGGCGGGCACCCCACAGCTTATCCCTTCTGAATTACTTGGCTTCTTCACCCGCCTCGCGGCCTATTACCAGGCCCCTCTGGGCCAGGCCCTGGCCTGGTCCTTGCCCGGCGGGCTGGGGGGCTCCGAACCGGCGGCCATCAAGGCCCCGGGCAAGGCCCAGGCCGCCTGGGCCGCCTGGCGCGAGGGTGACCCGGAGCAGGCCCCCCGCCCCGGCACCCAGGGCGCACGCGTCTTGGAGCTTTTACTCGAACAAGGCCCCACCGCCCTGGACACCCTGCGCCCCGAGTTTCCGGGCATCACCGCCATAGCCCGCCGTTTGGAGTCGGGCGGCTGGCTTTCTCTGAGCCACCGGCCGGTGGTCAAGGACCTCATCGGGCGACCCATCCTGCCCGAGCCGGTGCCCGAGGCCTACAGCGAGGAGCAGGCCGCCGCCCTTGACCAGATCCAACCGGCCATAAAAGATCATTTATTTAAGCCATTTCTGCTCTACGGCGTCACCGGGAGCGGCAAGACCGAGGTCTATGTGGCCGCCTGCGCCGCCGCCCTGGAGGCGGGGCGCTCGGCCCTGGTCCTGGCCCCGGAGATCGGCCTTTGCCTGCGCTTAGAGGGTTTGCTCAAGGAGCGCTTCGGTCCGGACAAGGTGGCGGTGCTGCACTCCGGGCTCTCCCCGGCGGTGCGCCGGGGACAATGGCTGGCCATCGCCCGGGGCGAGACCCCCATCGTGGTGGGGGCCCGCTCGGCGGTGTTCGCTCCCCTGGCTGATTTGGGTGTGATCTGCCTGGACGAAGAGCAGGACGAATCATACAAGCAAAACGACCGCTTGCACTATCACGCCCGCGATTTGGCCCTGCTGCGGGCCCAGGAGCAGGCCTGCCCGGTGGTGCTGGGCACCGCCACCCCGGCGGTGACCACCTATGAGCGGGCTCAATCCGGCGGCCTGACCGTGCTGCCCATGACCAAGCGCATCAAGGAAGCCGTGCTGCCGGTCATGGAGGTGGTGGACCTGAAAAGCGCGGGCAGGCTGGTTGGCGGCTTTTTGAGCCTTCAGTTAAAGCAAGCAATTGAACAGACCGTGCAGCAGGGACGCCAGGCCATCTTGTTCCTGAACCGGCGCGGCTTCGCCCCGGCGCTCATCTGCCCGGCCTGCGGGCGGCGGGTGGGCTGCCCGGCCTGCTCGCTGAGCCTTACCTTGCACAAGCGCAAAAACGCCCTGATCTGCCACACCTGCGGGCACAGCGCCCCTGTCCCCCAGGCCTGCCCCTCCTGTGGCCAGAGCGAGGCGGAGCTAAAGCCCCTGGGCTTGGGCACCGAGCAGGTGAGCGAGGTGCTGGGCGAGGTGTTCCCGGAGATGCGCCTGGGGCGGCTGGACCGCGACGCGGCCTCCAGCCCGGCCAAGCTGCGCCAAGTGCTCAGCGCCGTGGCCAAGCGAGAGCTGGACGTCATCGTGGGCACCCAGATGCTCACCAAGGGCCACCACCTTCCTGGAATCGGTCTGGTGGGCATCCTGCTGGCCGACCAGGCCCTGAGCCTGCCCGACTACCGCGCCGCCGAGCGGGCCTACATCCTGCTCACCCAGGCCGCCGGGCGGGCCGGGCGCGAGGGCGAGGCGGGCCGGGTCATCGTGCAGACCTTCGATCCCCACCACCACGCGGTGGTCGCCGCCCTGGCCCACGACGCGGAAGGCTTCTACGCCGAGGAGCTGGACGAGCGCCGCGCCCTGGGCTACCCCCCCTTCGCCCGCCTGGTGGGCCTGCGCCTGGAGGGCGCCTCAGAGGCGGCCACCGGCCGCGCGGCCGAGGCCCTGGCCCGCGCCCTGGAGCGCGCCCGGGCCAAGGTGGAGCCCCGCGCCGCGGTGCTGGGCCCGGCTCCGGCCCCCATCGCCAGGGCCGCCGGCCGCTGGCGCTGGCTGGTGCTCATCAAAAGCCCCACCGCCGGGGCCGCCGCCGAGATCCTACGCCTGGGCCGCCACCAGGCCGGGCCGCCCCCGGACGGGGTGCGCCTCATCGTGGACGTGGACCCGCTGAGCCTCATCTAGCCTTTTCGGGCCGGGCCTCGTTGTTTGGCCGGGCCATGTGCGCTTATTATGGAAAGAGCGGCCCGTTTTGAGCTTGCTTACCGGCTGCGACGCCTTATAGTTATAGTAATTATTATCAAGCTAAGTCGTTAATCACCACGCCACGCCGCAGACCTGCCGTACACCGCCGCTTGGGCGTGGCAGCCCACAAAGGAGAAACTGAATGGCCAAGGTTCTTATCGCTTATGCCAGCCGCGCCGGTCACACCGAGAAAATCGCGGGCTACGTCGCCGAGGGCGTGCGCTTCACCGGCGCCGAGGCCGTGGTGAAGCCCATCACCGAGATCAAGGACGCCGAGGAGCTCAAGGGCTACGATGCCTACATCTTCGGTTCGCCCACCTACCACCGCAACATGACCGGCGGCATGCAGCAGTTCCTGTTCAAGGCCGAGCAGGCCGGGCTGGGCGGCAAGCTGGCCGGGTCTTTCGGCTCCTACACCCACAGCGGCGACGCGCCGGGCATCATCTTCGACACCATGCAGTACGTGTTCAAGATGAAGCCCGCCGAGCTGGGCTCCATGAACCTGGTGGAGGACATGATCGACACCCCGGACGGCATCAAGGCCGGCCAGGACTACGGCAAGGGCGTGGCCGAAGAGCTCTAGGCCCCCGAACCGTCAGAAATCGCGAACCCCCGTCCGGCGCGTGCCGGGCGGGGGTTTTTTGCGGCCCCTTGGCAGCCAGAGGCGTGACGACACCAATGAAGCTTTGGACGACACCCGACACCCCCGGCACAGCCAGGGAGCCATAGACAAGGCGCGGGCCAGCGAGTTCCGCAGGCGTATATGCCAATACGCCGAGGAAACGAGCGCCGACCGCGACACAGTATATGGCTGCCTGGCGAAGCCGGCCGGTCCTGCTACCCGCCCTTGATTGTTCCCGACGCCAGCCTTTTAATGACTCCCCACCACATGGCCGGAATGGCCGCGAACAGGGCCAGGCCGATGAGCAGCACCAGGGCGCCGTGCAGGCGCGCCAGCCAGGCCAGGGCCGGATTGGACGAGGCCCCCGCCTTTTGAGCGCGTAGCAACCAGCCCAGCATATACAGCGCTGCCAGGCTGGCGCTCACCTGCCAGGCGGCCAGATGGAAGCCCACCAGGGCCCACTGGTTGAGCACCCCGGCCGCGATGACCCCCAGGGCGGCCACGGAGATGAGGCCCGCCAAGAAGCTGAGCATGATGCGATCCCCCTAGTTGCCGAGCAGGTCCTTTAACGCGCCATCTAATTCCGGAAACTGGAAGGTGAAGCCCGCCCGCATCAGCGCCTGCGGGACGACTCTCTGCCCGGTGAGCACGATGGAGCCCATCTCGCCCATGGCCAGGCGAATGGCGAAGCCGGGCGCGGGCAAGAAGGCTGGCCTGTGCAACACCCGCCCCAAGCTGGCGGCCAGCTCGCGGTTTTGCACCGGCTGGGGCGCGGTGCAGTTGGCCGGGCCGCTCATCTCCTTTTCCAGGCAGAACAAGAGCGCCTCGACCAAGTCGGCCTGGTGAATCCAGGAGAACCACTGCTTGCCGCTGCCCAGGGGGCCGCCCAGGCCCAGCCGGAACAGGGGCAGCATCTGGCCCAGGGCCCCGCCCCCCGGCCCCAGTACGATGCCGAAGCGGGTGGTCACCACCCGCGCCCCGTGCTGGCGGGCCTGGGCGGCCTCGTCCTCCCAGGCCTTGCACACCTCGGCCAGGAAGTCGCTGCCCGGCGGGGCCTCCTCGCTCAGCTCTTGGTCGCCCCGGGGGCCGTAATAGCCCACCGCCGAGGCGGAGACCAGCACCGCCGGGGCGGCGTCCCCGGGCCGCCGGCCCATGGCCTCCACCAGGTTGCGCGTGCAGAGCACCCGGCTGGAGCGGATCAGGGCCTTGTACTCCATGCTCCAGCGGTTGAAGATGCTGGCCCCGGCCAGGTTCACGAAGGCGTCGTGCTCTGCGGCGGTCTCTTGCCAGGGCCCCTGCGCGGTGGGGTCGCCCAGGCAGGCGGCCACCCCCTTGGGCAGGCGCTCGGCCCCTTTTTCGCTGCGGGTCAGCACGGTCACCACGTGCCCCGCCTCGGCCAGGCGGGCGCACAGGGTGGTGCCCACGAATCCGCTGCCCCCGGTGACGAACACCTTCATGGCATGTTCCTTTCTCCTATAGGCCGGCCCCCGCCTTGTAGCCGCTGCGGATGGCGTTCAGGGCGTCGGCCCCGCCGCCGCAGTCGCCCACGGCCACCACCTTCAGGCCCTTGCCCTCCAGCGCGGCGGCCAGGCCGTCCTGGGGCTTGGCGCCGGTGGCCAGGATCACCGTGTCGGCCTGGAGCTCCTGCTCTTGGCCGTCGATCACCGCGCTCACCGTGCCCTCGCCGATGGCGGTCACCTTCACCTTGGTGTGCACCGTGAGCCCGAAGCGCTTGATCAGCCCGAAGGTGATCCAGCGGGTGGAGCGCCCGATGCCCGCCCCGATCTTGGGCAGCGCCTCCAACACCGTCACCGGGTGGCTGCCCTGGGCCACCAGGCGGCCGGTCACCTCCGGGGTCTCGGCCCCGAACAGCTCGATGAAGTAGGTCTGCTCCGGGGTGAGCGCCCCTTGCCGGGCCACATACAGGGCCGTCTCCAGGCCCACCGCCCCGCCGCCGATCACCACCACCCGGCCCCGGCACAGGGCCTCGCCCCGGATCACCTGCCAGGCGGTGAAGACGTTGTCCCCGTCCGCGCCGGGAATGGGCGGCGTGGCGGGCGCGCTGCCCGTGGCCAGCACCACCGCGTCGGGATTAAGCGCGGCCACCGAGTCCGCCGTGGCCTCGGTCCCCAGCAGCACCTCCACCCCCAGGTCCTCCAGGGTGGCCGCCTGCCAGGCCGGGATGGAGCCGAAGTCGTTTTTCATCAAGGGCTGGTTCCACCAGGCCAGTTGCCCGCCCAGGCGCGTGGCCTTTTCGATGAGCGTCACCCTGTGCCCCCGACCGGCGGCGGTGAGAGCCGCCTGACAGCCCGCCGGGCCGCCGCCGATCACCACCACCTTCTTTGGCGCGGCCACGGGCTCGGGCCCGGGGTCCTTGGCCTCGCGCCCGGCCCGGGGGTTGACCATGCAGCCCACCGGCTTCATCTGGGGGATGGCGTCGAAGCAGCCCTGGTTGCAGGCCACGCAGCGCCGGATCAGCTCCGAGGTGCCCGCCTGGGCCTTGAGGGGCAGCTCGGGGTCGGCCAGCAGGGGGCGGCCCATGCAGATCAGGTCCGCGTCGCCCCGGGCCAGGATGGCCTCGGCCAGCTCCGGGCTGTGGATGCGGTTGCTCGCGGCCACGGGCACCCGGTCCACCGCCCACTTGACGCCCCGCGCCAGGTAACTGAAGCCGCCGGGAGGCAGCTCCTGGGTGATCTGGGGCACCCGGGTCTCGTGCCACCCGCCGGTGACGTTGATCAGGTCCACGCCGGCTTTCTCACAGGCCTGGGCGAACAACGCCGCTTCCTCGTTGGTGTGGCTGCCGGGCACGAAGTCGTTGCCCGCGATGCGGATGCCCACGCAGAAGTCGTCGCCCACCGCGGCCCGCACCTTGGCGATGGTCTCCAGGCCGAAGCGCATGCGGTTGTCCAGGGAGCCGCCGTACTCGTCCTCGCGTTGGTTGATGAAAGGCGAGAGGAACTGGCAGATGAGGTAGCCCGCCGAGCCCAGGATCTCCACCATGTCCAGGCCCGCTTCCTTGGCCCGCCGGGCGGCGGCCGCGAAGTCGTCCTGCACCGAGGCGATCTCCTCCGGGCTCATGGCCCGGCAGTCTTCCTTGGTGTAGCGCGAGGTGTGGGCGCTGGCGCTGATCGCCTCGCCGCCGATGAGCATGGAGTGGGAGTAGGCCCCGGCCATGTAGAGCTGGGCCCCGATCTTGGCCCCGTGCTGGTGGGCCGCCTTCGCCAGGCGCTCAAATCCCGGGATGTCCTCGTCCTTCATGATGCTCACGAAGATGGGGCCGCCCGCCTTCTGGTTGATCACGCAGCCGCCCACGATCATCAGCCCGGCCCCTCCGGCCGCCCGCTCGCGGTAAAAGGCCACCAGTTGGTCGCTCACCGCCCCGCCGGGGGTGCAGTTCAGATGCATGGCCGGAACCACGATGCGGTTCCTTAGCTCAAGCTGGTTCAGGGTGATGGGCTCGAACAAGAGGGGATAGCTGTCCATGTCTGACTCCCGGTGAGATGGGCGTGCGGCGCCTGTATCCAGTCTACCCTAGGTATCGCGGGAGGAGGGGCGGAGGCAAGGGGAAAGACATAGGAGAGAGGACAGGGCTCTGGTATTAAAGGCGATGCCCAGGCTGCTATAAAGTAGCCAACAATGGGTAAAAATTAATTTAACGCCACATTAGCTCGATAATTTCGAAGAGTTTGTTTTCATAAATCTGAGGATAGTGTAACAACATGCCAGCAAAATTTGCCTCCCAATGGCGCTTAACTTCCTTATACTGATCATCACTATTTTGTTGTTGTTTAAAATAATTTGTTGCCCAAGAGTAAAAATCATTTTCTCTTGTCAATCTAGCGCAAAACATTTCAATGCACGCCCTCCCAATTGTTCTAGGTAAGATCCTTTTCCTGTCGACTGGCCCGGGCTCAAGAGGGAAAGCGCTTTTGATTGCATCTGCCTTTCCTGCCTTGATGAAACAATAAATATCAGGCCTAATTACTTTAAAGAACGTAAAAATTACTGGCATAAAAGCCGAGGCCATTACGGATTCTATGTCTAACTGTCCGACTTTTCCATGCTTATAATCAACCGCACGTAGCACCATATTCAAAACCGTCATCATTCGGTTTTGCTGGCGCAAACTAACATTGTGAATTCCACACAATTCACCGACAATCATCCCTATATATTTACCGAAATCATTCTTTGTTGGGTCATGCCAACGCGACAATGCCTCTTCCAGGTGAAACTGCGTCAAAAGATATGATGTATATTCAAAACGATCAGGAGGAGGCAATTCAATTTTGAAATCAAAAAAGCGCAACAAATAACCTTCTTCTTTCATTTTCAGGCCATAAATCCTCGCAACTGCGGACGATAACGCCTCCATATCCATAGCAAGGACGAACATAACATTTGGGGCATCAAAAATGTGCTTGATTCTCTCGAGCAGTTTGATTGCAAAATCAGGACGACATCTGTCCAATTCGTCAACAAAAATGATCAGAGGATATTTATCGCCGTACTGTTTGCGGATTTGCCTTGCAAATTTTTCCAAACTATTTTTAAAATATATTACGGATTCTTTATTCTTTCTATAGTTTACAATAATGTCTTCTGAGACTCCCTTGACTAAATTTTCAAAGTTTTCGTTCTGTAAATTTAGTTTGTCTAATTCTATTCCAGATGATGCTATAGCTCCTCTAGTCACGATTGAAAGGAGGATTGGTATGGCATTTTTTATAAGGCCCTTCCCGTGTGATTTAATATCTTCCAAATATTTTTCGATTAATTTTGTGCCTTTCCCCTGCTTTTTTATTTGTTCCACAAGCCCTTCGATTTCACCAAAAAAGGCAGAAAGCGGGTCTTCAACAAAATCATTTTCCCAAGCATTGAAATAAATTACGGAGCAGCCATCCTTTTGCAGCATTTCCTGCCACATTTTTAGAAAAGTCGTCTTCCCCGTACCCCAAGGGGAGTCAATTGCCAAAACAAAGGGTTGGGTCACGGTTCGCGCCAACTGGCTCAGCGTCGAAGCAAGCGGTTCCCGACCTAAGTGATCCTCTTCAAAGGAAACCAAATTTTTCTCGGCTTTTGTAAGTAGGCTTTTCACGGAAGAGTCTGTGCTAGCCATGTAAGCCCCCCTTCGCTTCTCGACCTGTCAGGTTTCGCTCAGTTCCACCAAATTACACTATTTCTCTAAAAAATTTAAAGCGGCGCGTTCTGGCGAGTCGCGGCCGCCTGCCGGTTATTCTTCCCTTCCTCCCCGGACCCTTCTAAGATGAGTACATGGAAGGCGTGCTGCTCAAAGACATCGTGATCATCTACGCCCTGGCCGCCGGGGTGGTCTACCTGTTCCATAAGGTCAAGCTGCCCCCGGTGGTGGGGTTCCTGCTCACCGGCGTGCTGGCCGGTCCCCACGGCTTCGGGCTCATCTCCTCGGTGCACGAGGTGGAGACCCTGGCCGAGATCGGCATCATCCTCCTGCTGTTCACCATCGGCCTGGAGTTCTCCGCCACCCAGCTAAAACAAATGCGGCGGCCCGCCTTACTCGGCGGCGCGCTCCAGGTGGGGCTCACCGTGGCGGCCAGCGCGGGCGCGGCCCTGGCCCTGGGCGAGACCCCGGGCCAGGCGGTGTTCATCGGCTTCGTGGTGGCCCTGTCCAGCACGGCCATCGTGCTAAAGCTCCTGCAAGACCGCGCCGCCCTGGACGGCCCCAGCGGGCGCACCTCCCTGGGCATCCTCATCTTCCAGGACGTGGCCGTGGTGGGCATGTTGTTGGCCATGCCCTTTTTGGCCACCGTCCCGGCCGGGGCCCAGCCCATGGGCGAAGTGGGCTGGGAGCTTCTGCTCAAGGGCCTGGCGGCCATGGCCATCATCCTGGTGGGGGCCCGCTGGGTCTTCCCGGGGCTCATGGACCGCATGGCCGCCACCCGCAACCGCGAGCTGTTCATCATCGCGGTGGTGGTGGTGCTCTTCGGGGTGGCCTGGCTCACCTCCTGGGCAGGGCTGTCGCTCGCCCTGGGCGCGTTTTTGGCCGGGCTCATCCTGGCCGGCTCGCGCTATTCCCACCAGGCCATCGGCAGCGTCATCCCCATGCGGGACCTGTTCACCAGCCTGTTCTTCGTCTCCATCGGCATGCTCTTGGACCTGGGCTTCCTCTTGGCCCATCCCGGCTGGGTGGCCCTGGGCACCGGGCTGGTTATCCTGGGCAAGGGCGTCCTGGCCGGGGGCGCGGCCCTGGCGCTCCGCCTGCCGCTCCGGGTGGCCTTGGGGGTGGGGCTCACCCTGGCCCAGGTGGGCGAGTTCTCCTTTGTCCTGGCCCGGGGGGGCATCAAGCTGGGACTCTTATCGGCCAACGCCTACCAGCTCATGCTGGACGTGGCGGTCCTCACCATGGCCCTGACCCCGGCCATGGTCTGGCTGGGCCAGCGCCTGGCCCGGCGCACCCCTCTGCTCACCCGCCTACACCACGGCGGCCGGGCCGAGGCTCAGGCCCAGGAGCACGGGGTGCCCGAGATGGTGGGCCACGTCATCGTGGTGGGCTACGGCATCAATGGCCAGAACGTGACCCGCGCGGCCCGCTCGGCGGGCATCCCCTACGTGGTGGTGGAGATGAACTCCTCCACGGTGAACCGCGAGGAGGCCAAGGGCGAACCCATCATCTTCGGCGACGCCATGAACCACGCGGTGCTGGAGCACGCGGGGCTCTCCAAGGCGCGGGTGCTGGTGGTGGCCATCGCCGACCCGGTGGCCGCCCGCCACATCGTGGCCACGGCCAAGGACCTGAACCCGGCCCTGTACGTCATCGCGCGCACCCGCTTCTTGCAGGAGATGGAGGCGCTCTACGAGCTGGGGGCCGACGAGGTGGTGCCCGAGGAATACGAAACCGCGGTGGAGATCTTCGCGCGGGTGCTCAGACGCTTTCTGGTGCCCCAGGACGAGATCGAGCGCCAGGTGGCCGCGCTACGGGCCGAGGGCTACGAGATGCTGCGCACCCTGGCCACCCCCGGCGGGGCCCAGCAGGAGATCTGCCGCATGATCCCGGACGTGAACATCGCCACCTTGCAGGTGAACCCCGGCGCGGTCAGCGTGGGCCGCTCCATCGCCGAGCTGGCCATGAGGCAGCGCCACGGGGTCACCGTCCTGGCGGTGCGCCACGGCGACGAGACCGTGGCCAACCCCCCGGCCGCCACGGTTCTGAACGAGGGCGACTACCTGGTGCTCCTGGCCGATCCCGAAGCCTTGGAAGGGGTGCGGGCGCTGTTTAGATAGGAGTTGGTCGGGCCTAGCCGCCGGCCGAGCTGCCCGAACCCCGCAGGGGCTTGACGCTGTCCCAGTCGCTACGGGAGCGTTGGGCCAGCCACAGGTCGTGATTCTTCTGCAAATTCAGCCAAAAGTCCGGGGTGGTATCCAGGGCGATGGAGAGCAGCATGGCCATCTCCGGGCTGACCCCCGCCCGTTGGTTGACGATCATGGAGATGGTCTTGCGCGATACCCCCACCGCCTCGGCCAGCTCGGTGTTGGAGATGCCCAGCGGTTCCAGATAGCGGCGCTTGAGGATGCCCCCGGGGTGGCTGGGCTGGCGCTTACGTATACGCATGGGCTCGTCTCCTTTAGTGGGGTTGCTGGTAGTCGACATCATAGGCGTTGCCGTTTTCAAACCGGAAAATCACCCGCCAGGGCCCGTTGACGTCCACCGACCAGAATCCCGCCTCCTTGGGGTGCCAGGGGTGCAGGCGCAAACCCGGCGCGTCCATGTCCTCCACCACAACCGCCGCGTCCAACATGTCCAGAATGTCGCCCAGCTTGGCCGCGTGCTTGGGTTGTATGCCCTTTTTGCTGCCTTCGTAGAAAAAAGTTTCCAAACCCTTATGGGCAAAACCTTTAATCAATACGGACCCCCCAGCGCATTTAGTGTAACCACACAGGTTACACATGTCAACCGGCTAAATTTTGCATTGAAAGCCAAGGCTGGCGAGTCGCCCCAGCCTTAAACCATCCCCAGCCTCGCCGCCGTTGCCGCCGCCGTCACCCTATCTTCCACCCCCAGCTTTTCAAAAATATGGGTGACGTGGGTCTTGATGGTGTGGGGGCTGAGGCCCAGGACGCGGGCGATCTCGGGGTTACTAAAGCCCTGGGCCAGCAGGGAGAGCACCTGGCGCTGGCGGGAGGTGAGGCCCTCTGCGGGCAGGGGGGCCAGGCCATCGCCCACCGCGTTTTCCAGGCGGCCCAGATAGCGCTCCAAGCGGGCCTGGTCCTGCTTTTGGCCGGTGATGGCAAATCCCAGCTTGACCACGTAGCGGACCTGGCCGTCCGGCCCGGTGATGGGCCAGGAGTGCACCCGCCGCCATTCGTGGCCGCGCTGGGGCAGGGGGATCAGCTTCTCGCGCACCGCCGGGCGGTTGCTCTCGAAAGTTTGGCTGATGGGGCAGTCCGGGCAAGGGCCCGAGCGGTGGAAAAAGGCTTCGTAACACACCCGGCCCACCAGGTTCTCGGGACCCCAGACGTGGGCCTCGCTGCCGAAGGTGTTGCACCACACCACCCGGTAGTCGCGGTCCAGCACCTGCACCGGATCGTCGATGCTGTCAAATATGGCCTGGGTGAAGCCGTCCATCGCCATATCCGCCTGGGCGGGCATGATCGTCCTCCGCTTGGCCTTCCCCGCCGGGCGCGGGGTTGATTACAATCATGTCACGCCGGGCGCGCATGTCAAGCCCATGCCGGAGCCGCCCGGACGGGTGCACTCAGCGGCCCGGTTCCGCCCCGCGCCCACCCCTGGCCAGCAGACCGAAATGCGGCCAAACACTACAAAATGTTGTGGTGCTTGCGGTTTGAGTTGTGCTATCTAGGGTGAGAAGGCGTGTCCGCCGTCACGGGTTAATTTAGGCTTGGAGTGCACCGGCGGCATGGGCGGCACCCTCGGGAGGAAACGGCATGGCCAAGAAAATCCTGCTCATCGCCCTGGCTCTCATCCTGTTGGGCGCGGCTCCGGCCGCCGCCGCCGAGATGGGCAGCTCCTACTACTTCATCAAAAAGGGCATGTTCGAGATCGGCTTGCAGGGTGGCTATGCCAACTCCACCAAGATGAAGGACACCACTCTGACCTCCCACGGCACCGGGGGCAACATCCTCGCGCCCAAGAGCGACGTGGAGGTAAAGCAGGACACCACCATAGGCGCGATCATCACCTACGGGGTCATCGACCGCATCAACGTGTGGGCCGAGCTGGGCACCACCCTGGACGGCCGCCTGAGCGGCGCGGTGCAGGTGCCGGGCTACGGCACCTACCAGGTGGAGAGCACCCTGGGCGGGGTCTTCTCCTGGGCCTTCGGCGTCAAAGGGCAGATATATCAGCAAAAGAAGAAAAAGGGCTTCGGCGTGGCGGCCAGCCTGCGCTACTACCGCTACGACGACCGTTCGGCCGACTCCTGGACCGTCACCGGCGGCGACGTAAGCACCGCCGGGCTTTCCACCGACACCAAGTACAGCTATTGGCAGGCCGATGCCACCGTGAGCGCCTACTGGCTGTTCAAGAGCTGGGTGCCCTACGTGGGCATGAAGTACTCCTACGCCGAGGGGAGCCTCACCGGCAACTGGCGGCTTTCCCAGGACAACCGGGGCAGCGTGGACACCACCTACGAGCCCGAGATGGAGCTGGGCTTCTTCGCGGGCGTGGACTTCTTCCTGGGCAAGAACTGGCGCCTCAACGTGCAAGGCAACTTCTACAACACCACCGCCCTGTACGTGGGCGGCAGCTACATCTTCTAACCATCCGGCCAATTGATGAGCAAAACGTCACCGGCGGGGCCAGGGCCGTTGCTTGGCCTGGCCGCCCGGCCGTGGCAGGATAAGCCATGCCCGACGTAGTGCTCATAAACCCGTCCTGGGGCGGCGCGGTATCCAAGCGGGGCAACCGCTACAACCGGCGCTGGCCTCCCCTGGATTTGCTGAACCTGGCCGCCATCCTCCGGGCCCAGGGGGCCACGGTGGAGCTGATCGACGCCCGCGCGGTGCCCACCTCGCCCTCGGTGATCAAGGCCCTGGCCGCCCGGGCCGACACCGCTTTCATCACCTCCAGCCCCCTGGACCGCTGGCAATGCCCCAACCTGGAGTTGGCCGCCTTTGATGAGCTGGCCCAGAGCCTGAACCACCCCGGCCTGGTGGTGCTGGGGGTGCACGGCACCGTGAGCCCCAAGGAAGTGCTGGAGGCCACCGGGGCCTGGGCCCTGGTGCGCGGCGAGCCCGAGACCGCCGCCGCCGCCCTGGCCGCGGGCCAATCGCGCGCCGGCACCCCGGGCGCGGCCTGGCTGGCGGGTGGCGAGCTCAGGCTCGGCCCCGAGCCCCAGCCGGTGGACCTGGCCGCCTTGTCGATGCCCGCCTTTGACCTGGCCCCGCCCGCGCTCTATGAGTACGAGGTGCTGGGCCCGGACTTCGCGCTCATCGAGAGCAGCCGGGGCTGCCCCTTTTCCTGCCGCTTTTGTCTAAAGGAAATGTACGGGCCGGGCATGCGCTACAAGGCCCTGGAGCGGGTGTTGGCCGAGGTGGAGGCGGTGGCCCGCCTGGGGGCCAAAAACTTCTACTTCATGGACCTGGAGCTCACGGCCAACCGCTCCCGCGCCCTGGAGCTGTGCGCCGCGCTGGCCGAGCTCAACCACGGCATGGCCTGGTGCTGCCAGACCCGGGTGGACACGGTGGACCCCGAGGTGCTCTCGGCCCTGGCCAAGGCGGGCTGCCGCCTGGTGCACTACGGCGTCGAGTCGGGCTCCCTGCCGGTCCTCCAGCGCCTGGGCAAGAAGATCACGCCGGATCAGGTGCGCACCGCCGTGGCCCGGACCGTGGAGGCGGGCATGCAGGCGGCCTGCTTTTTCATGCTGGGCTTCCCCGGCGAGACCGACGCCGACCGCGCCGCCACCCTGGCCCTGGCCAAGAGCCTGCCCGCGGGCATGGCCTCTTTCCACCTGGCCACCCCCTACCCGGCCACCGGCCTGGCCGCCGACTGCCCCGGCCTGCCCCCTTGGTCCGAGTTCGACAGCGAGCACTTCTCCCGCGAGGAGCTGGAGGCCTGGCGCAGGAAGGCCTACCTGGGCTTCTACCTCAACCCCAAGCGCATCACCCAGCTGCTCAGCCACGGCGGCCCGCAGCTCATCAAGCGGGGCGCCAAGCTCTTCACCAACTTCTTGAAGTAAACGGCGGCCGCGCCGACCAGCCCCCCGGCTAAACCAGCAACCTATCAATTAAATTAATGATTGTTGGGTTTCGCTTCGCTCTACCCAACATGGAAGATAAGGCGTTTTTTTGCCGAGGTCACCCAGGGCCGGCATAAGGCCTGAGGCAAATTAGGGGGGTTCGTTGGCGGGACGGTCTCGCGGACTTGGGCAAGCGGAGGTAGGTTCGACAAAATGTTGGCAGGCCGGCGAGAGGCAGGCCGGGGCGGCGCGGGGAGATGCCGGCCCAGAGGCGACCCCGACGAGGTAGGTATTGTTGGGTTTCGCTTCGCTCTATCCAACCTAGGTTGAGCTAATTCCCTGAAATAGCCGACCAGCCCCAGCGGCACAGCCAGGGAGCCGCCAGCAAGGCGCCGGACGAGCGAGACCCGCAGGCGTATATGCCAATACGCCGAGGAGGCGAGCGACGCCCGCGACGCAGCATAGCCGACCCCAAGCTGGGGCCGCCAAATGGTTTCTGCGGGAGCAACGGTGGTTAGTTGGAGTGCCCTGGTCGCCCGACCTGCTCTGCCAGCAGCGGCACGCTGCCTGGCGAAGCCGCCGCGCTACTACGGGACTCTGATTAGAACGTAGGTCTTGAGCTCACCCGCCTGCTTGAGCATGTCGCCCCTGACCAGCGCCTTCATCTTGCTGGGGAAGGGGCCGATGAGCAGGCGGTGCCACTTGCCGCTGTTGGGCGAGCGCCAGGCCCAGACCCGGGCCGGGTGCCCCTTGGAGGCCCACTGGTCGCGGGCGGTGAGGGCCAGCTTGGCCTTGCGGTTGGAGGCGAGCTGCAAGTACCAGCCCCGGGGCGGGCGGCCCATGTCCGCGCCCGCTGGGACGGGCGGCGCGTCCGAGACCTTGGGGGCCGGGGTGGCCGCTGAGGCCTTGGCCGCCGGGGCGGCCGGGGGAGTGGCCGAAACCTTGGGCGCGGACTTTGCCTTGGGAGCCGGCTTCGGCTCGGGCTTGAGCTCGGGTTTGGGAGCAGGCGCGGCCTCGGCCTGAGCCATGGGGGCTGGTTTGGGCTCCGGTTGGGGCGTGGGCTCCATCTTGGGTTCGGGCTTGGGTTCCGGCTTTGCTTCCGGCTGAGGGGCCGGCGCGGGCTTCAGCTTGGGCGCTGGTGTGGGCACCGGTTTGGGTGCGGGCTTCGGCTCCGGCTTGGGGGCCGGTTGGGGCTTGGCCTTGGGCCGCGTCGGGGGCGCGGGCGGGGCCGGGGGCGCGGGGGCCGGAAACGCGCCGTTCTTGGCCAGGCGGTCCACCTGGCCGGATTTGAGGGCCAACAGGCTCACCAGCATCCGGTCCTTCACCGCCGAGGAGCCGGGGTCCAGACGGGCGGCGTGGTGGAAGCTCACCACCGCCGCGCTATGGTCGCCCCGCGCCTGCTGCACCTGGCCCAGGGTGTCCCACACCGCCGGGTTGTCGGGCGCGAGCCGGGCGGCCCGCTTGGCCAGGGCCAGGGCCTGGTCCAGGTCGCCCTTTTGGTGCACCAGGGCCCAGGCCAGGTTGTTCATGAACACCGGATCGTCGGGCGCGGCGGACAGGGCCCGGCGGTAGAGCACCACCGCCTGGTCGTTCTGGCCCATGGAAGCCAACAGGGTGGCCTTGTCATTGAGCACCGCCGGGTCGTCCGGGGTCCACTCCAGGGCGCGGTCATAGTCCTTCAGCGCCCCGGCCTTGTCGCCCAGGCCCAGGCGGCACAGGGCCATCAGGTGCCAGGAGGCCGAGGCCGCCGGGTGCAGCTCCAGGTCCAGCTTGAGCTGCTCGATGGCCTGTTTGTACTTGCCTTGCCCGTAGAGCTTCTTGGCCTGGCGGCGGAAAGCGTCGCTGGTCAGCATGGCCAGGGCGCTGCCCTTGTTCAGGGCAAAGGGGCGGCTGACCTGGCCCAAACGGAGGCCGCCCACCGCCGAGCTCATGGCCGGGGGAAGCTGGGCCCGGGGCAGGCAGTCGGCCTGGGTGGTGGCGTAGCCTTTGTTGTTGCGCACCATGTTCAGGGCCACGGTCTGGAAGGGCTGCCCCTGCTTGAGTAGCTCCCGGGCCTCTTTCATCAGGGTGTGGTTGTCGGTCCAGAACACCCACAGGCACACCCGCTCCGCCGGTCCCGGCGGGGTGGCGGGCAACAGGCCGGTGGCCGTGGCCTTGGGCGGCGGGGGGCTGTCCGCGGCCTTGTCGGCCGGGGCCGAGGCGCAGGCCGGGGCCAGGAACAGGGCCAGGGCCAAGGCCCAAGCGGCTATGCGGGTGAATGCGCGCATGAATCGGATTATAGGGGCTGGGGCCCGCCCGTGGCAACGGCGGGGAAAGCTCAGGCGGCCAGGCGCGACTGCTCCAGGCTGTCGGAGAGCACCCGGTGCACCTCGGCCATCAGGGTCTTGGAGTTCTTTTTCACCGCCGGGTCGTCCACCACGGGCAACACCCGCACGCTGATGTGGCCGGGCCGGATGTCCAGGCTCTTGGCGGCCAGGACCTTGGCCGCGCCCTCGATGGCGATGGGCAAAACGTCGGCCCCGGCCTGGGAGGCCAGCACAAAGGCGCCGCGCTTGAACTCGCCCAGGCGGCCATCGGCCGAGCGGGTGCCCTCGGCAAAAAACAGCACCGCGCTGCCCCCCTTGATGCGCTCCACCGCCTGGCGCATGAGCACCCCGGCCTGGCCGCCGGTGCCACGCTCCACGAAGATGTAGCCCGCCTTTTTCATGGCATAGCCCCACAGGGGCACCTTGCCCAGCTCGGCCTTGACCACGAACTTGAAGTCCACGGGCAGGCGGGCCAAGAGAGCCAGGATGTCGAACATGCTGGTGTGGTTGCACACCAAAACCAGGGGCTCGGTGCGGTTGGCCGGGGGCAGGTTCTCCGCGCCGATGAGATCGGCCTTCACCCGGCAGCCCCACAGCAGCACCCGCGCCCAGATCTGGGCGGAGTAGAAGTGGGTGGCCCGGCCGGTGGAATCGAACAGGAACAGGATGATGGCCCAGGTGCTAAACACCGCGGTCATGGTCAGAACGTATACATAGGCCCACAGGAGCCAGAGGCGGTGGGCCGCCCCGGACAAGGGATTACTCACAACTGGCAGCTCCACTCCACCAAAGAGGCCCCCCAGGTGAGGCCCGCGCCGAAAGTTACCATCAAGAGCTTGTCGCAAGGGGCCAGGCAGCCGGCCCGGGCGGCCTCGGCCAGAGCCATCGGGATCGAGGCCGAGGAGGTGTTGCCGTACTTCTCGATGGTGGTGAAGACCTTTTCCTGGGCCATGCCCAAGCGCTGGGCCAAGGCGTTGATGATGCGGATGTTGGCCTGGTGGGGCACCATCAGGGCCAGCTCGCTCACCTCCACGCCGGCCTTTTCCAGGGTCCAGCGGGTGATCTCCTCCAGGCACTCCACCGCCTTCTTGAACAGCTTCTGGCCGTCCATGACCAGGTAGTAGGGCTTGAGGTCGCCCACTCCGGGCACCACCTCCAGGCCCTGGCGCGCCTCGGGCAGGTCCACCGAGTAGAGCAGGTTGCCGAAGGAGCCGTCGGAGCGCAGGTGGATGGAGCGGATGCCGGTGTCCTTTTCGGTGCGGCTGAGCACCACCGCCCCGGCCCCGTCGCCCAGGAGCACGCAGGTGCCCCGGTCGTTCCAGTTGGTCACCGAGGAAAGCACCTCGGCCCCTATCACCAGGGCGTTCTCCGCCTCGCCGCAGCGGATGGCGTTGTTGGCCACGCTGAGGGCGTAGATGAAGCCCGAGCAGCCGGCGGACACGTCCATGCTGGCCGCCCGCTTGGCCCCGATTTTTTCCTGGATGAAGCAGGCGCAGGAGGGGAACTGGCGGTCCGGGGTCACCGTGCCCACCACCACCAGGTCCAAATCGCCCGGGTCCACCCCTGCGGCCTCCAGGGCCTGGCGGGCGGCGCGGGCGCCCATCTCGCTGGTTCTCACTCCGTTGGTGGCGATGCGCCGTTCCTTGATGCCGGTGCGGCGGGTGATCCAGTCGTCGCTGGTGTCCACCACCTTTTCCAGGTCTTGGTTGGTCAACACGGCCTCGGGAGTGTAAGACCCGGTGCCTCTGACTTCGGCGTTGTACATGTTGGGGCCTCGGGCCTTTCCCTGGCGGGAGAAAGCCGGTTAATCGACGCTGGGCCGCCCGGCCCCGCGCCCGGCGAAGGAGCGGAATGTGGGGCCGGAGCAGAGCAGAGGTTCACCGGGGCAGGCGGCGGCGCGAGAAATTAAACAATACCCATAACCCCTAGGGGTTCCTTGGCGGCCAATAGTACCATCCCGGCCGGGAAAAGCCCAGCCCGCTTTTGCCAAAAACCCCGGCGCGATGCGGGTGAATACAATTCATCCCCATGGGGTCGGGGCCTCGGCTTGCTGGGGGTTGACTGGGGCGGGCGCCCCCGTGCAAACTGGACAACCAAGGGGTTCTGCACGGCCAAGGGCCGGACCAATCTATTGCTCTGGGGGTGAGCAAGGAACCAATACCGTGAAGGCAGCAGTGTGCATGGCCGCTTTGGCGGCCTTGCTGTTCGTTGCGGCCCCTTTGCCCCAGGCGGCCACCACCACCCTTCTTTTGCAGGTCTCCAACGCCACCGGCCACGGCCTCAAGATCCAGGCGGGCGGCTCTTGGTTCAACTCCACTCAGATCATTCCCAACGGCGGCCAGCACCCCTTTAACATCCAGTTGAGCGCCCGCTTCATGACCGAGCGGCGCTACCCGGTCTCCGCCGAGATCTACAACAGCGAAACCAACCAACTGATGGGCGCCGGGGAAATCCTGCTCGGCCGCCTGCCCCGAGGGCCTCAATTGCCAGGCAGACGCCCGGCCGGGGCACCTGCCGGTTGTTCATAACCGTGGGGCAATAGCTTATTGCCCTAGTGCAAGGGGGTAATGCACATGAAGAGGATTTCGTGCCTGGTTGTCCTGGCGGTTCTCCTCTTGGCAGCGGCCCCGGCGGCCCCGGCGGCCGAAACCACCATGCTCATGAAGTTCACCAACCAGACCAAGGCGCCGGTGAAGGTGACCATGTTGGGAGAGGGCTACTCGGCCAGCCAGACCGCAGCCCCGGGCAAGAGCGTCACCTTCAGCACAACCGACAAGGCCTGGCTGGATCGCCACCACGCCTACGCCTATACCTTCATGGCCCGCAGCGAAGAGCCGGGCAACATCAACTGCCGGTGGCAGGTCGCCCTGGGCAATATCTGGACCACGGACCCGATGGTGGTCAGCTGCGACGCCAACATCAACTTCGGGGACTGCAAGGTGACCAAGCACAAGCGCTCCATGGCCAAATGCATCGTCGGGATAAGCACCTCGGACTAAAAAAACGAGCCGCCGATACGCGGGGCGCGGCGTCCTCAAGACCGGGACGCGCGCCCCTCTTTTGTGCCATAATCAGGCCGTACACCCCCGCGGTCCGCGGAAAGAGCAATTGCGGTGCGCTACCTGCCCCTGCTGTGCCTGGCCTTGGCTCTGGCCGCCCCTATCCCCTCGGCGGCCGAGGATCAGTTCGGCTCCTTCAACCTCTCGCTGCAAAACGACTCCACGGCCACGGTGGCCTACCGGGTCAACCGGGGAGATCCCGTGGAGTTGGCCCCAGGCCACGGCGGCACCTGGTCCCAGGGCTTCGACGCCGACGCCCTGGCCGCCAGCCCCACCTACGCCTTCCAGGTGTCGCTGGCCCCCGTGGGCGGCGGCCCCTCCTGCTCCGCCCGGGTCATGGTGCAGGTAAACGCCTGGGGCGACGACTATCTGTTCTCCTGCGCCCCCCGCCGCGAGATCCTGGGCCCCTGCCTGATCACCTGCGACTACGACAACGTGGGGCCGGACACCAGCGCCAGCATCACCTACCGCCCCGGCCAATAGGTCTTTCCCGCCCTTGCCGGGGCCGGGCATTTGGGGCTATCCTCGGAACTGTCGCATACCCGAGGAGGCCCCTTGCTTTTTCCCGTTTCCGGCGTCGAGACCCCCCTGTGGCTGCCCCCCCTAGTGGCCTTTGTCATCAGCCTGTTCACCTCCATGGGCGGGGTGAGCGGGGCCTTTCTGCTGCTGCCCTTTCAGATGAGCTTTCTGGGCTTCACCTCCCCGGCGGTGAGCCCCACCAACCTGGTGTTCAACATCGTGGCCATCCCCGCCGGGGTGTGGCGCTATCTGCGCGAGGGGCGCATGGTCTGGCCGCTGACCTGGGTGGTCATCGCGGGCACCCTGCCCGGCGTGGTGGCGGGCGGCTTCGTGCGCCTGGAGTGGCTGCCCGATCCCGGCCCCTTCAAGGCCTTCGTGGGCTGCGTGCTCTTGTACATCGGGGCGCGCATGTTCTGGGACTTGATGGCCCAGCGCCGCAAGGCCCGCGCCGCCCAGCGCCAGCGCACCCCCATGCTGGAGGGCCAGCCCGCCTCCTTCATCGTGGAGGACTGCCGCCTGACCCCGCGGCGGCTCAGCTTCCGCTTCGCGGGGCAAGAGTACGCCTGCTCCACCGTGGGCATCTTCGGCCTGTCCCTGGCCGTGGGCATGGTGGGCGGGGTCTACGGCATCGGGGGTGGGGCCATCGTGGCACCGTTTTTCGTGGCGGTGTTCGGCCTGCCGGTGCACGCCGTGGCCGGGGCGGCCCTGATGGGCACCTTTGTCACCAGCGTTGTGGGGGTGGCCTTTTACCAGGCCGTGGCCCCCTGGTACGCCGGGCAGATGGCCGTGGCCCCGGACTGGCTCCTGGGAGCGCTCTTCGGCCTGGGCGGGGTGGCGGGCATGTACTGCGGGGCGCGGCTCCAGCGCTTCGTCAAGCCAATGTGGCTCAAGCTCATGCTGGGGGTCATTCTCTTGATCGTGGCGGGCAAGTACGTGGGGGGCTATCTGCTGAACTAGGCCCCGCTCCGCATCAATGGAAATCAGCGGGGCCGGACCGGACGATTTTTTACCCGAAGAGCACCTTGACCAGCCAGTCGACCCCCAAGGCCAGCAGCTTTTCCTCGTCCTCCAAGGCCTCGGCCACCCGCTCGCCATCAAAGCCGAACTTATCACCAAACCCCGGCGAGGCCGCCAGGGGCCGGAAGGCCTCCAGGTTGTACAGGGCGCTGATAAAGGCGTGGGTCTGCTGGTCGTTGAGGCTCACCTTGCCCTTGCGGGCCGGGTGCATGAACAGCCCCAGGGCCTGGTTGTTGGCCGCCTGATAAGGGGCCAGGCCCTGGTCCTCTATCCAGGTTTCTATGGTCAGCTCGTCGGGCTGGTCCCAGCCCAGGCAGCCGGGGGTTTCGCCGCGCAGAAAGACTTCCCTGGGCGGGCGGCCGCCTTTGCCGGGCTGCACGGCCCGGGCCAGGGGGTAGATGCGGCAGCAGGTGGGGCGGTGGGCGTAGACCGCGCAGCCCTGCTCGCTGACAAAGGGGCACACGCCCTCGGGAGTCAGGCGGATGCGCAGGGCGGGCCAGCCGGAAACCGGGTCGGCCTCCAGCTCCACGTGCTCTGCCAGCACCTCGGCCGCCGGGCGGCCCAGGGCGGTGCGCAGGCGCAGAAAGTCGTAGGGCAACAGGGGCAGGCGCTTATCGCGGCAGCAGGAGTTGAAGCAGGCCAGGCCGGGGCGGCAGGCAAAGCAAAAGGGCTCGTCAACCGACAGGCGTCGGCCGCCCAGGTCGCCGCCCGCCTCGATCATTACTTGCCCTCGCCCTCTTCCAGCCACTCCATGATCATCACCGCCGCCGACACCGTGGTCACCCACTTGCCGTCCTTGGGGCCCACCGCGGTCTGGGTCAGCTCGGAGGTCTTGACGATCTGGCCGGACATGCGGAACACCTGCTTCTTCTCGTCCCAGCTCTGGTCCACGTCGAAGTCGATGCCCAGGGTGGTGGCCAACATCTCGGCGGCCAGGTCCTCGGCGTAGTCGCCCGAGACCTTGGCGCTCTGGCCGAAGCCCTTGTGCTCGCTGAGGTAGCCGTGCAGCTTGCGGTCGCTGGGCAGGGCCAGGCCGATGGAGGAGGAGATGAGCCGGTGGGGCTCGTTGGTCTCGTTGCGGGCCATGACGCAGAACAGGATCTGGCCGGGCACCAGCATGTTCTGCCCCTTTTGTCGGCTGATGAGCTTGCATTCCGGCGGGAAGATGGAGGACACGTGCACCAGGTTCTGGTTGGCGATGCCCGCCGCCCGAAGAGCCAACTCGAAGCTGGCCAACTGCTCCTTGTGCGTACCCTTACCCCGGGTCAGGTAAATGTATTTGGGCACCAGCACGGCGACCTCCTCTGTGAAAGGGCTTATTGCTTTGTATAATTAAGCTACTCTTATGGCCGTGGGGGGGTGTTTCGTCAATACCCCGGGGGCATTTTTGTAGGCGCGGCCCATCTGGCGCCAGGGGCGCCTCCTGCTATACTGCAAGAATCCTACTTGCCGGGAGAGTCCCTTGGAGCCCAAACGTTGTAAAGTGCTCACCTTCGGCGGGGTGAAGCAGCCCCGGATCGAAGACTGCCGGGCGGCGATCATCCCCGCCCCCCTGGAGGTCACGGTGACCTATGGCGAGGGCGCGGCCCAGGGCCCCCTGGCCATCATCAGCGCCTCGGCCAACATGGAGCTCTACGACGAGGTGCTGGACGCGGTGCCCATGGACCACGGCATCTACACCCACTCCCGGGTGGAGACCTCGGGCGCTCTGGACATCTCTTTGGCCCGCATCAAGGAAGCGGTGACCGACGAGCTGGACAACGGCCGTTTGCCCGTGGTGCTGGGCGGCGAACACACCGTCACCGTGGGCGCGCTGCGGGCCCTGGTGGACCACTACGGCCCCACCTTCACCGTGCTGGTGCTGGACGCCCACCTGGACATGCGCGACCAGTACGAGGGCGCCAAGCTGAGCCACGCCACGGTGAGCCGCCGGGCCCTGGACATGGGCCTGGACGTGCGCTGGGTGGGGGCCCGCTCCTGCTCCGAAGGCGAGGCCGTTTTCATCAAGGAACATGGCTTGAAGCCCATGTGGGCCCATCAGGTGCACGCCGATCCCCTGTGGGTGGACCGCGCCCTGGAGGGCCTCAGCGGCCCGGTTTACATCAGCCTGGACGTGGACGGCCTGGACGCCTCGCTCATGCCCGCCACCGGCACCCCCGAGCCCGGCGGACTGGACTTCGTGCAGGTGAGCAACTGGCTGGAGGCGGTGTGCGCCCGCCACGAGGTGCTGGGCCTGGACATGGTGGAGCTGGCCCCCCTGGCCGGCATGACCGCCCCGGACTTCACCGCCGCCCGCCTGCTCTACCGTGCCCTGGGCCTTATCTTCCGAGGAAAGAAATGAGCCGCAAGCTAGCCGGCCCGGCCATCGCGCCGCGCCCCCTGGACAAGGGCCTGTCCACCGTGCAGTTGGTGGACAACTACTTTTTGGCCTACAACGCCGCCCGCCTGCGCGAGGCCTGCCAGCTCTGGGCCAAGCGCATGGCCGCGCCCGACGTGACCGTCGGCCTCACCCTCACCGGGGCCCTGACCCCCGCCGGGCTGGGGCCCTCCTGCCTGGTGCCCCTGGTGCGGCGCGGCCTGGTGGACTTCATCATCAGCACCGGGGCCAACCTCTACCACGACGCCCACTTCGCCCTGGGCCTCTCGCTGCACCGCTCCAGCCCCTTTGCCGACGACACCGCGCTCCGCGAAAAGGGCCTGGTGCGCATCTACGACATCGTGATGGATTACACGGTCTTGCTCAAGACCGACAGCTTCTTCCGCGAGATGATGCAGGCGCCGGAGTTCCAGCGGCCCCTGGGCACCGCGGAGTTCCACTATTTGGCCGGCAAGTACCTGGCCGAGCGCCAGCGCATCCTGGGCGGGGGCGACTCCAGCCTGCTGGCCGCCTGCCATGAGATGGAGGTGCCGGTCTACGCCGCCAGCCCGGGCGATTCCAGCATCGGCATGAACGCGGCCGCCCTGGCCCTCAAGGGCTCGGGCTTCGCCTGGGACGTCAACCGCGACGTGAACGAGACCGCCGGTTTGGTGCTTCGGGCCAAGCGGGGCGGGGGCAAGACCGGGGTGGCCATCCTGGGCGGCGGCGCGCCCAAGAACTTCATGCTCCAGACCGAGCCCCACATCCAGGAGGTGTTGGGCATCGACGAGAAGGGGCACGACTACTTCTTGCAGATCACCGACGCCCGGCCCGACACCGGCGGCCTGAGCGGGGCCACGCCTTCGGAGGCGGTGAGCTGGGGCAAGGTGGACCCCGAGGGCCTGCCCGGCACCGTGGTCTGCTACACCGACACCACCATCGCCCTGCCGGTGATCACCAGCTACCTCTTCGAGGCGGTGGGTTCCCGCGAGCCCAAGCGCCTCTACGCCCACCGCGACGAGGCCCTGGAGCTGCTGCGCCAGGAGGCGGGCTAGGACACCGCGATCCGGTCCAGCACCCAGCCGCGCTGCCAGCGGGCGGCGCGGTGGAAGCAGGCCCAGGGGGTGTTCGGGAAATCGGGCGCCCCGGCGTAGGCCAGGAACCACTCGTTCTCCCAGCCCGGCGCGCCCAGGCTCTCCGGGTCCAGCACCTCGCCCAGGGCCTGGTTAATCCACTCGTCGGGATCATAGGCCCAGTCGCGGCCCAGGCCCGCGAACATGTCGCCGAAGACTTCTTCCCATTTGCGGTAGCGGGCCTTGCGCGAGGCCTCCTTGTAGTTGAAGCACTGCTCCAGGCGGGGGCGGATATGCCCGAAGACCCCGTTAGGGGTTTCGCCGGGGTGCTGCTCCTGGTACAGCAGGCCGAAGATCGTCTCCGCCGCCTGCATGTACAGCGCGGGGTTGTCGTGCTCCACGGTGCGCTCGCCGCCCTCGCGGCGGTCGGCAGTGGCCTTCCAGCGCCGGTAGGGCAAATCGGGCAAGAAGCCAACCTGGCCGTGCCCCACCTTCCAGACCGCGTGGGCCGCGATCTGGTCCTTTAGCTCCTTTTTCCACTCGCCCTTTTTCATCACCCACACCTCGTGCACGTCGTTCTCCTGGCCCAGGCGGCCGGAGAAGTCGCTGTGGCTCCAGGTGTCGGCATAGGTGTGCAGGGCCACCCCCATGCGGCACAGGCGCAGGGTGCGGTTGCCGCTCGGGGCCAGGGCCGCGGCCATCAGCTCCCGGGCCAGGGGCGAGTCCGGGGTGGTGATGAAATCGTCCTTGGGCGAGTCCACCGGGCGCGGCGGCAGGAAGTGGAAGGGGATGTAGACCTTGCGCTGGTTGTCCCAGGAGGTGGTCTTGAGCACCACGCCGGTCCAGTCGTTGGCCGTGAACAGGGGGTTGAACACGTAGCCCCCCACCAGAATGGGCCGCCCGTCAGTGGCGTCGTCCACGTAGTTGCTGGCGTAGGCCAGGGTTACGGCGTCCTCCAGGGAAAACCCGGCGGTCCGGGCCAACACCGCGACGCAGTAGTAGTGAAAGTCCCTCTGCATGGCTAACGCTCCTAGGGGGTCCGGCCGGTCTCGCGGCCGGTTTTGAAGCTACGGTGACCGGTCCAGGTATCGAACTCCGGCCCGTCGGGCTTGTTGCCCTTCTCATCCAACAGCTCCTCGGGCTTGTAGATCACCACCCAGGTCATGTCCCCCCAGGCCTGGAAATCGCAACCCTCTAGGCAGTGATGTTGGCGCCGCCGCCAGGTGCCGGAGTTCAGGTAGGCCCGCTCCACCCTGGGTTCCTGGCCGGCCGGCCCGGCGCAAGCGGCCGCCCCTCCCTTGCGGGTCTTCTTTTTTCGAGGGGGCACGATGGCCAGGGGAGTCTGCAAGGGGTTGTGAGTGTGGCCCATGACCACGTACCGGAAGCGTCCCTGCCCCCCGGGGTCGTAGCGCTCCAGCAGGTCGGCCGCCCCCTCGGCGTGGCGGTCGCGGGGGTTGTACTTGAGCCTAAGGCGGGAAACCCAGCATAGCAGACGGCCCAGGGCCAAACAGCGGGCCCACTTGAGCAGGCGGAAGGAAATTTGCAACTTGTCCGCCTCGTCAAAGATATTGGCCGTGCGGTCGTGGAGCTTCATCCAGTCCTTGACGAATTGCAGGTTTTCGAATTCCTCCAGGGCCTGGTCAATGCCCTTTTCGATGGCCTCTTCCAGGTTGGGAAAGAGCTCCACCTGGTTGGTCAGCCACTCGGTGGTGGCAGTGATGGGGCGCACGTCGCCCAGCTCCCGGAAGTTCTTTTCCAGTCTTTCTTGGTCATCCGAGGGGCAGCCTCCGCATTCCCGCACCTGTTCCTTCACCACGAAAGGCAGGCGGCTGATGAGCATGGTGGTGATGGGGTCGCCGATGGGCACGGCGTCGTGGGGGGCCTGGTCCAGGCAGCCCACCTTCTCGTAATTGTGCTTATCAAATTGGTGACCGTGCAGGGCCAAGACCCCGTGGGCCTCGTCCTCCAGCATCACCTCGAATCGCTCGCTGGATTCTTCCATGCCCAAGGCCAGACGGGCTACGGCGCGGGTGATGGGAAACAGGTTCACCAGGCGATCGTGATTGCCCGCGAGGTAGACTAGCTCCACCTTTATGCCATTGGCCGAATCGGCTCCGCGCTCCCGCCGGATCTTTTCCTCCACCTGCAAAAGCACATCCCTCAGAGCCTTGAGCTGGGCATGGCTATTATCGATCACCCTCATCAGGACCTTGAACACCTGCTTTTCCAGCACCGCCGGGGGCGGCGGCGGCACGTCCCAGGGGGTCGGCACACTGTGGCCGTTCTCCTTCTCAGTGAACCAGTATTTGGTGCGCAGCACATCGAAGACATCTCCCAGAAGCACCACCTTGATTTCAGTAACTTCGTGGCGGCGGCCAGCCATCCAGGCCAAGTCCTCGGCAAAGGTTTTAAAGGCTTCCGGGGACACGTTGGCCCCGCCCACCGTGCCGTCCACCAGGTGCAGGTCGGAAATAAACACCAGCATTTTTATCTTTTCCCCCCGATTGCGGACCTGCGTTCCCCCCCAAAAAGCGCGCACGCCCGGCCGCGACGCAAGTCATCGCAACCGGGCGGACCCTGACCGGTTAGGCCGAAATGGGCTCAATCGCCGCTATTCACCTGGACTATAGGTTGATTGCCGCCGGACGGTCAACATTAATCTTGCCGCTCCCCGGAGCCTATGTTATGGATGAAATCCGCTGCACGACATTTCGTATAGACCCTGGTGCCCCAGGGGTCGGAGCCGGTCCATGTATCTCATCAACGAGGTCTCCCGCAAGGTGGACCTTAGCCAGAAACGCATCCGCGAGTACGAGAAGGAAGGCTTCATCCGCCCCCAGCGGGAGGCCAACACCAACAACCGCCTTTACAGCGACTTCGAGGTCACCCAGATCCAGCGGATCAACTACCTGATCCACGAGCGGGGCTTCACCCTGGCCTGCCTGCGCAACCTCATGGTGCTGGCCCCCTGCTGGAACATCTTCGAGTGTCCGGACAAGAGCTCCTGCGCCGCCTACGAGGATCCCCGCCTGGCCTGCTGGCGGGTGCGCCAGAGCCGCCAGACCCTGTGCCCCGGCCCCTGCGAGCACTGCGCGGTGTACCTGAACCGCGACTTCCAGGCCCAGCGGGTGCTGGAGCCCTCGGGCAACCCGCCGGTGCCCAAGGAGGAGTGATGCAGGCCCTGCTCACCGGCGCGGTGCTGGCCGGAGGGCCGGGCAGCCGGCTGGGCGGGAACAAGCCCACGCGCGAGCTGGCCGGGCGCCGCCTCATCGACATCGCGCTGCAAAGGGCGCGGGAGGTCTGCCCCCAGGTGGTGGTGGTCACCGCCGACGCGGCCGACTTCGCGGAGCTGGACTGCCCGGTCATCGCCGACCGCTGGCCGGGCCAGGGGCCCCTGGCCGCGTTGGCCACCCTGTTTCTCGACACCCCGGCCACCTCGGCCCTGATGCTGCCGGTGGACGCCCCCCTGGTGCGCCCCGCCCTGCTCCGGCGCGTGCTCGAGCTCAGCCCCGGCCAGAGCGCCGTGGCCCCCCAGGGGCCGGGCGGGGTGGAGGCGCTCATGTCCTGGTACTCCCGCGACTGCCTGGAGCCCGCCCTGGCCATGCTCAAGGAAGGCGAGCGCCGCCTGCGCCTGCTTTTGGGCCGGGTGGAGGGCCGGGTCATGACCCGGACGGAGGTGGCCGAGGTGGACCCGGACGACCTGAGCTTCATCAACGTGAACTTCCCCGAGGACCTGGAGCGGGCCCGGCGGGTGGCCGCCCGGCGTGGGCTGTTTGACACACCCTGAGGTATTGGTTGTGGGTCTTTACGCCCACCCGGTTGTTATCAGGGATCATTCTCTGGCCGCGGAGGCCGGGGAACCCATTTGGCATGACCACTAAAAACAGTTAGTTAGCCTGAATTTTTTCCTTTTTCCCCAAAAAATACGAGCCTGGCACGCCCTTTGCGTATTTCCTGCCCCAGAGTTATGTCCGCACTTGGAGCCAACCACATGAACCGACACCAGCGCACATTGATGCGCCCTGTATCCTGCACCGGGATCGGACTGCACAGCGGAAAGACCGTCAACCTCTGCCTGCGCCCGGCCGAGCCGGACACGGGCATCATGTTCAAGCGCACCGACCTGCCCGCCTCCCCCCTGATTCCCGCCGACGTGAACAACGTGGTGGGCACCGACCTGTCCACCACCGTGGGCGTGGACGACGTGCGCGTCTCCACCGTGGAGCACCTGCTCTCGGCCGTTTCCGGCCTGGGGGTGGACAATATACTGGTCGAGGTGGACGCCCCCGAGATCCCCATCATGGACGGCTCGGCCGCGCCCTTCGTGTTCCTCATGCGCGGCGCGGGCTTCGTGTCCCAGGGCCGCCCCCGGCAGTATTACAAGGTCAAGCGCGAGGTCGAGGTCAAGGTAAACGGCAAGAGCGTCAAGGTGAGCCCCAGCGACAAGCTGAAGGTCTCCTTTGCCATCGAGTTCGATCATCCGCTCATCAAATGCCAGGACATGGCCTTTGTCATGGACGAAAAATCCTATGACAAGGACATCTCCCGGGCGCGCACCTTCGGATTCCTCCGGGACATGCGCTATCTGCACGAGAACGGCCTAGCCCTGGGCGGCAGCCTGGACAACGCCGTGGTCCTGGACGACTACCGGGTGCTCAACGACGACGGCCTGCGCTTCACCGACGAGTTCGTGCGCCACAAGGTGCTGGACTTCCTGGGCGATCTGGCCATGGTCGGGCGGCCGATCGTGGGCAGCTTCACGGCCCACAAGTCGGGCCACGAGCTGAACAACCAGCTCTTCCGCAAGTTCCTGGCCGACCCCACCGCCTGGCAGCTGGTCACCCCGGAGCCGGCCCGCATCAAGGAGCCGGTCTTGGAGCCCATGCCCCTGTTCGAGGGAGCGGCCCAGGCCACGGCCTAAAGACCCAACTCAGCAATACTCAGCGCCCCGGTGTCAAAGCCGGGGCGCTTTTTTGTGGGCCAAGTTTGTGAGACGCCTTCCTGGGCCGTGGCCGAGGCTTGCGCTCTAATTGCCCCCAGCGAACCACCGCTGGGAGGCGCCATGTTCACGGGCCAGGGCAAGGTTGAGATAGGCTACAAATGAGTTACCTTCGGGGGGAGCCAAGCCTGTAACGCGTGTAGGCAAATGAACGGCCGGGAGTTTTTTCTGAGCTCCGGGCCGGGGCAGGACTCCACCACGGACATGCCCGAACCGCCCCTGCACCCCAACTGCGGCTGCAAGTTGCAGCCCATAGTCGACGTGGCCCGCGCGGCCAGCCGGCCCGAGGACTGGGGACAGGAGGACGAGACTACGGGCGACAGCGAGGTCTCGCTGCGGGAGGAGGAGCGAGCGGAAGGCGGCCAAGGGGAAAACCCCGAACTGTTCAAAGACCATTATGTGGGCCTGACCTGGCGCAGGGGACGAATTTCAAACGGCCCGGTGCATGGCAATTTCTGCGGAGAATACTGGACCTACGGACAGGACACGCGCGATGCAAACTATGTGGAAAATGATGAAATAAAACCCACCGACGACATGGATACGGCTTGTTCCGTGCACGACACCGAGTATGTAGACGGCAATAAGGATCAGGCGAACCGCAACCTGGTGGCGGCCCTGCGGGCCTTGCCGGAAGACCCCCGCAAGTGGGAAAAGAGGCCGCCGAGCCGCAAACTCGAGGAGGCCAGGAAATACCGCAAGTGGGCCCTATGGTATTTTGAAAACGAAGTTGCCAGGGTCGAGCAGGAAGCCCGGGATAGATACGAGTGGGGCTATGACGCCGAGGGGGGCGGTCATGATTATTAAGAGAGTTATTTTACCTGTTATCTTTTTATCTGTTCTTACCGGGGTGCTTCTCGCAGGCTGTTTCTCATCCAACAAACCTATCCCCTCGGTGCCCAAGTCACCGTGGATAAGGGACGCGGTGTTTGCCCCGGACGGGAAAACCATTTTCCTCACTTTTAAAAGCAACAACATTTCGGGTCTGTTCGCTATGGATTTAAGCGGCAAGGTAACGACTTGGTTAGTCGAAGGCCGGCCGGGAGCCAGAATTTACGAGCCCACCGTATCTCCGGATGGCCGCTATGTGGCCTTGGTCATGTCTGGCCGTGACCATTTTGGTGATCTTTATCTGATTGATGCAAAAGGAGGCGCTCTCCGGCGGTTGACCTCTGGGTCGAACCATGACCGCAGTCCGCGCTTTTCCCGCGACGGCAAGCGCATCTATTTTCTACGCCACGACTCCGGGGGTGAATTCCCTGCCTATGACGCACCAGGAGGATGGGACAGCGACGTCTTTTCACTAACCCTGGCCACGGGTGAAACCAGCCGGATCACTCATCAGAACTTCCATCATTTGAGGCAACTATTCGTTTTTCCTCACGACCGGTTTTTTCTAATCAACACCCCGGATTTTTGGAAAACCGGTTACGTACTATGGAGGATCAGCCTGCGCGACCCGAATCAGCGCCAGCCGGTGGAGCCGAACATGAGCGCCTTTACCCGCTCACCCAACACACGGTTTCATGATGGCGATGTTTTATCTGCCTATTGGGGAGTAGTCCTGTCCCGGAACGGACATTATCTGGTTTTCGCCTGGCATGTGCCCAAGGAGGGTGAAGCAGCTCTTTGGGCCTACTCCAGGCTCTATTTCTGCTCTTTAGGCGACATGAAAGGCCATAGGGTCCCGGGCCTGCAAACCGGCTCGATCCCTCTGGACATCTCGCCGGACAACCAGTGGGTGCTTTTTTCCGGCCCCTCGGGCCACCAGCCCATGGCCGGCGGGGTGCTGCCCCAAACCAACCTGTACATGATCCGGCGCGACGGCAGCGGGCTGAAAAACTTCAGCCTGGACTTCTCCGCCGTGCTGGGCCGGGAGCCGGTCAACTCCAAGCTGCCGTAGGGAGAAAAATAATCCCACCGCCAGCCCACAAATAAGCGCCCCGGCTTTGACGCCGGGGCGCTTTTTTGGGGCTTCGGTTGCGGGCCGCCTGTCCGCGCCCTTAGGGCTTTTGGCTCTCCAGGGCGTAGAGGGCGTAGGTCTGGCTGGTGGTCAGCTTGGGCCTTTGCCCAGCAAAGGTGTAATAGGGCGGCTTCTCGTCGTAGGAAACCTCGTTGATCATCTTGAAGTTGTCCACCCCGGCCTCGTAGAGCAGGCCCACCGACACCACGCAGCTATTCTCCTTGCTCTTCCAGAGCTCCTTCTCGAACTTGTAGTGCAGGCGGGTGCCGCACTTGCCGCAGAAGTGCCAGGTGGCCCAGGTCGCGGGCTTGTAGGCCTTCACCAGCTCCGCGCCCTTGACGATCTTCACGTCGTTGCAGCTCGCCCCGAAGCCGGGGCCGCTGTGGATGAACTGGCAGGTGGCGCAGTGGCAGGCGGTGAAGCCGGGGGCTACGTCATAGGCTTCCAGCACCACTCCCTTGCAGCGGCAGGTGGCGGTGACCTTGGGTATTTTCTGCTCGGCCATGCTTACACCCCCTTGTTCCCGGCAGGCCCGGTGGCCATCTTCAGGCTCTGGATCATCTGGCCCGAGGAAAACTTCTTGGTCTCGTGGAAGCTGTAGTAGTCCGGCTTCATGTCAAAAAAGACCTCGTTTTCCATGAGCATGTCCTTGGGGATGAGGGGATAGAGCAGGCCCACCGACACGTTGTAGCGGTCGCTCGCGGTGCTGGGCACCTTGTCGCCCAGGGCGTAGAAGAGCCGGGAGCCGCAATTGGAGCAGAAGTGCCAGGCGGTCCAGCCCTTGGGCATGGTCCCCTTCTTGTTGCCCTGCCCGTGCTCCACCGGGAACTCGGTGACGTACTGCCTGCCGTCGATGACCTGGATATCCGCGCAGTCCGCCCCGTACCAGGGGCCGTTGTGCAGCAGCTGGCAGGTGTCGCAGTGGCAGACCGTGAAGCGGGTGTCCAGCTTGACCAGCTTGAGCACCACCTTTTTGCAATGACACGACGCGATGACCTCGGGCTTGATGTCCTCGCTCATGCGTTTTTCCTTGGCGGGCAGCCCGCTGGCCATGGCCGGGGACGGCTGGTTCAAAACGGCGCTGCCCAAGCCCAGCACCGCTCCGCCGATGGCCACGTTCTTGATGAATTTTCTTCGGTCAATTCCCGCCATTTCATTCTCCCTGTTCATGCTGATTGTGGGGCAGCCGCCGGGCTCAGCTACATCTCGGGCCTAGCGATCATCGGAAAGTCCTACATCCAACATTCTATTATTTCGCAACTTGCCTGGTCAACGCGGCCTTTACCCGGCCGATGCCCCTAACTAATCGGTATTGGTGGGCCACGCCCGCGCGGGGGCCGCCCGCCCCGGTTCCCGGGCATACCCCCGCTTGCCTCGGCCCGGCACCTCGCGTAACATAGCTTTGACTTTGCATTAATCCCCGCAGCCCACACGAGGGGCCATGGTCGCCGACACCACCGCCCAGGCCGAGCGCGCCAAGGAGCTCAAGCGCCGCAAGCGCGAGCGCATCATCATCGTGGTCACCCTTTTCCTGGTGGCCATAATCACCTACGTGGAGACCCAGGTGGTGGACATGGCCCAGGGACAGCCCCTGGGCTCCTCGGTGCTGGTCTTCGCCCTGATCAACTTGAACGCCCTGCTGCTTCTGCTGGTCATCTTCCTGGTGTTCAGGAACCTGGTGAAGATGACCATGGAGCGGCGCAAGGGCATCTGGGGGGCGCGCCTGCGCACCAAATTGGTGGCCACCTTCGTGCTCTTGTCCCTGGCCCCCACGGTGCTCTTGTTGTTCGCGGCCATCCAGTTCGTGGGCGCGTCCATGGAGTATTGGTTCAGCGCCCAGGTGGAAAAGAGCCTCTTCGACGCCATGGAGGTGTCGGACGCCTACAACCAGCAGCTGGCCTCGGAGTCCAGCCACTTCGCCGGGGTGCTGGCCGCGGAGCTGCAACGCCGGGGCTACCGGCTGAACAAGCCCGACGAGAAGCTCACCAAGCTTTTGGAGCACCGCCGCGAGCTATTCGACCTGGCCGGGGCCAAGGTGCTCTCCGATGAGCTCAAGGTCTTGGCCGAGGCCACCCAGAGCGGCACCCATCCCTCCCATCTCCACGGCCTGCCCATGGAGATGGTGAGCCGCTCCATCTCCACCGGCCTGCCGCTGACCCATCTCCAGCCCGCGCCCACCGGCGATTTCGCGGCGGCCATCCAGCCGGTGTTGCAGGCGCGCAAGGGCATGAAGGGCAAGGTGATCGGCGCGGTGGTGGCCTATCAGCTCCTGCCGCCGGGCTCCCTGGCCCGCAGCTCCCAGGTGCGCAAGGGCCTGGAGGGCTACCGTCAGCTCAAGGCCTTCAAGGAGCCCATCCGCACCAACCTGTTCATCACCCTGAGCATCGTCACCATCCTCATCGTGTTCGTGGCCACCTGGCTGGGCTTCCGCCTGGCCAAGACCATCACCGAACCCTTGCGCGAGGTGGCCGACGGCACCCAGCGGGTGGCGGGCGGGGACTACGCCGTGCACATCTCGGCCGAGGCCCCGGACGAGATCGGCACCCTGATCAACGCCTTCAACCGCATGACCGCCGACCTGCGCACCTCCAAGGCCCGCCTGGACGAGGCCCAGGCCGAGATGCGCCGCACCAACCTGGAGCTGGACCGGCGCCGCCGCTACATGGAGATCGTACTCAAAAGCGTGGCCGCCGGGGTCATCACCGTGGACGCCGAGGGCAAGGTGACCACCATCAACCCCTCGGCCGAGCGCCTGTTGGGCATGCAGGCCGGCGCGGCGGTGGGCCGCCCCTGGACCGAGCTGGTCAACCAGGACAACCGCCAAGTGATCCAGGGGCTCATCGCGGGGCTGCCCCCCGGCGGGGCGGGCACCGTGGATCATCAGGTGCGCCTGACCATAAACGGGGAGCCCATGTCGCTCATGGTGCACATCGGCCTGCTCAGGGACGAGACCGGGCGCAACCTGGGCATGGTGGTGGTGTTCGAGGACCTGAGCGAGCTGGAAAAGGCCCAGCGCATGGCCGCCTGGCGCGAGGTGGCCCGGCGCATCGCCCACGAGGTTAAAAACCCGCTCACCCCCATCAAGCTCAGCGCCCAGCGCCTCATGCGGCGCTACGGCGGCGACGTGGCCGAGGGCGACACGGTGTTCGACGAGTGCACCCGCACCATCGTGCAGCAGGTGGAGGAGCTGCGCCGCCTGGTCAACGAGTTCTCCAACTTCGCCCGCCTGCCCAGCGCCAGCCCCGCGCCCGCCGATCTCACGGCCATCGCGGCCGACGCGGTGAGCCTGTTCAAGCAGGCCCACCCCGAGGTCTCCATCGAGCTGGAGCTGGAGGGCAAGATCCCCATCTTCGAGCTGGACCGCGAGCAGATGTCCCGGGTCTTGATCAACCTCTTGGACAACGCGGTGGCCGCGGTGGAGAAAAGCGAGCCGCCCCGCCAGGTGGTGGTGCGCCTGAGCTATGATGAGATATTGAACATGGTGCGCCTGGAGGTGGAGGACAGCGGGCCGGGGGTTTCGCCGGAAGACAAGATCCGCCTCTTCGAGCCCTACTTCTCCACCAAGAAGGGCGGCACCGGCCTGGGGCTCACCATCGTCAGCACCATCGTCACCGACCACAACGGCTACGTGCGGGTGCAGGACAACCAGCCCAACGGGGCCCGCCTAATCGTGGAGCTGCCCGCGCGCGGGGCCAAGAGTTAGGAAAGATCGTTTGCAAGGGCAAGTTTGCATAGTCGATGACGAGGCCTCCATCCGCTCCAGCCTGGGCGGCATCTTGGCCGACGAGGGCTACGAGGTGCTAGAGGCGGCCGACGGCGAGGCGGCCCTGGCCCTTTTGGAGACCGAGTCGCCGGATTTGATGCTGTTGGACGTGTGGCTGCCGGGCATGGACGGCCTTGCCGTGTTGGAGCGGGTCAAGAAGCGCTATTTGAGCCTGCCGGTGATCATGATCTCGGGCCACGGCACGGTGGAGACCGCAGTCAAGGCCACCCGCCTGGGGGCCTTCGACTTCATCGAGAAGCCGCTGGACATGGACAAGATCCTGCTCAGCGCGCGCAACGCCATCACCATGAGCCGCCTGGCCGAGGAGAACCTGCTGCTCCGCTCCAAGGCCGAGCCGCCTTCTCTCACCGGCTCCAGCGAGGCCATCGGCCGCATCCGCTCGGCCATCGAGCGGGTGGCCCCCTCGGACTCCTGGGTGCTCATAACCGGGGACAACGGCACCGGCAAGGAGCTGGTGGCCCACGCCATCCACCGCCTGAGCCCCCGCGAGTGCTATCCCTTCGTGGACGTGAACTGCGCGGCCATCCCCGAGGAGCTCATCGAGAGCGAGCTGTTCGGCCACGAGAAGGGCGCCTTCACCGGGGCCACCGGCAAAAAGCGGGGCAAGTTCGACCTGGCCCACCAAGGCACCATCTTTTTGGACGAGATCGCGGACATGAGCCTGAAGACCCAGGCCAAGATTCTGCGTATCTTGCAGGAGCAGCGCTTCGAGCGGGTGGGCGGCACCAAGACCATCGCGGTGGACGTGCGGGTGTTGGCCGCCACCAACAAGGAATTAAAGGCCGAGATCGCGGCGGGCCGCTTCCGCGAGGACCTTTTCTACCGCCTCAACGTGATCCCCATCCACGTGCCGCCGCTCAAGGAGCGCAGCGAGGACATCCCCGAGCTGGTGGCCGACTTCCTGGGCCATCTGGCCATGAAGCACAACCAGCCGGTCAAGCGCTTCACCCCCGAGGCCTTGGAAGTACTCAAGGCCCAGCCCTGGCCGGGCAACGTGCGCGAGCTCAAGAACCTGGTGGAGCGGCTGTGGATTCTCTGCCCCCACGAGGAGGTCGGCCTGGAGGACCTGCCCGTGGAGATGAGCGGAGCCCCCGCGCCGGGCCCGGAGCAGGCCCAGCTCTTCGCGGGCGACTTCAAGTCCGCGCGCGCCGCCTTTGAGAAAGCCTACCTGGAGGCCAAGCTGAGCGATAACCAGGGCAACGTTTCGCGCACCGCCGAGGAGGTGGGGCTGGAGCGCAGCCATCTGCACAAGAAGCTCAAGACGCTGGGGATAAAGGCGGCCAACGGCGACTGACTTTCAGCGGGTGCCTATTGCTGCCTGCGGCGCTTGTTTCGCGATTTGACTCCCTCGACGTATTGTTTATACGCCTCGGTCGACAAATCGCTGCAACCGCGCGCCTCGCCAACGCACTAGGCCCCCGCAAGGCTGGTCCCTTTTTTTACGATCCCTGCTGATGCGAACGGATTCCTGAAGGACGCCGCCCGTTAAACAAAACGCCCGCTTCCCAACTGGGAAGCGGGCGTCGAATTTTTTGCGGGCCCGATCAGGCGGTCTTGGGCTTGGCCTTCCTGCGGCGGCGCAGATAGCCCACCGTGCCCAACAGGGCGCTGCCCATCAGGAGCATGCTGCCCGGCTCCGGCGCGGCGGCCCCGCCGCCCTGGGCGACGAAAAGCACGTCCTGGTGCTTGTGGCTGGTGCCGTACTGGAAGTCGTTCTTGAAGGTGTAGGAGCTGAAGTCCACCTTGGAAGCCTCGCCCAGCATGGTGTAGTACAGGTCGGTCACGTAGTTGCGCTGCCAGCGGCTGCCCGACACCCCGGTGAGGGCGAAGTCGTCGAACAGGGTCCACAGGGCCGCCTGCACCGCGGTGGCGGTCTCCTTGGCGTAGGCGCCGTCCACCGTGGTCAGGGAGGGCGAGTAGTTCTCCATGATCCAGGCGGCCTGGTAGAGAGACTCGTACTTGTCGTAATCGAAGTTGGTCAGGGACTGCACGTTGTACTCGCCGCCCACTCCTGAGGTGAGCAGGTCGGCGCAGTAGGCGGCCAGGGACTCCTTCTCGTCCCAGGAGACCTTGAACTCGCTGGCGGTGGCGCTGGTGCGGTGCCAGCCCACGTAGCCCTCCACCTTCAGGCCCGGGATTTGGGTGCCCTCGTAGCCGATGCTGTCGGCCAGGGCCACGCCGGGCAGCATCGCCAGGGCCAACAGCAATACGAAGATTATCTTTTTCATGGCTGCGTCCTCGCTTACGGGTGCTTGTGGCCACGCCGGGCCGCGGGCCCGTCCAATGGGCTCCGCTTTTCCTTTAGCCAATTTCCTCGGGGGCAGAACGAGAAGAATGGAAGCTACATAAAGGCTACACCAATTCGGCCGGTGAGCAAAGCCTTCCGATCAGGCCGCCTTCCGGTTGGGCACCAGGAGCATGAGCCCCACCGCCGCCAGGGCCAGAGCCACGTCGATGCCGAAACTAACGCCGTAGCCGCCGGTGTAATCGCGCAGCAGCCCGGCCACCCAGTGCACGCAGATGGAGCCCAGGCCGTTGAACACGGTCCAGGCGCCGATGACCGTGGCCATGATCTGGCGCGGGAAGTAGTCGCCCGAGCAGGCCCCGTAGATGGGGAAGTTGGCCCCGAAGAAAAAGGCCAGCACCCCCACCAGCACGCACAGGGCCTGCCAGTCGCCGCCCCAGAGCAGGATGCCCAGGATGGAGGCGGCGATACAGCTGTTGGAGATGAGGATGGTGTTGCGCCGCCCCAGCTTGTCCGACAAGGGCAGCACCACGATCACCCCCAGCACCTGGGACAGGCCGTGGATGGTGGCCAGCTGCGAGGCCGAGGCCAGGGGCACCCCCAGGGAGTGCTGGGCGTAGTCCACCATGAAGGTGGTCACGCCGTAGATGGCGTAGACCACGCAAAAATACGACAGGCCGATGACCCAGAACAGGCGCTGCTTGAACACCTGGGCCAGCAGGCCGGGCTCCCAGGCCGAGGCCCCGCCGGCGGCGGGTTTTTCGTAGGGCTGCGCCTCGCCCCAGGGCCGCAGGCCGATCTCCTCGGGGCTGCTCCTGACCAAGAGCAGGTTGACCACCACCATGCTCAGCGCGGCCCCGCCCAATATCCACCAGGCCCAGCGCCAGTTGAGCGCGGCCACGATGAGCGGGAACAGGGCCCCCATGCAGGCCAGGCCCAGGCCGTAGCCGGTGGAGAAGATGCCCAGGAACAGGCCCCGCCGCCGGGGAGCCACCCAGCGCTGCACCAGGGCCATGAGCGGGGCCCAGAAGCCGGTGGCCCCCAGCCCGGCCAAGGCGAAGGCCCCCGACGCGCCGGCCAGCCCGCCGGCCCAGCCCATGCCCATGAGCCCGACGCCCAGGATCAGGGCGCAGACCGTGACCACCACCCGGCTGCCGAAGCGGTCGTTGAGGTAGCCCGCCACCGGGGTGAAGATCAGGTACACCAGCAGGTAGGCGTTGTAGATGGTGCCCCCGGCCGCCCGGGAGAGGCCCAGCGGCTCCAGCATGGAGGGCAGCACCACCCCGTAGCCCAGGCGGGCCGAGAAGTTTATGAACAGGTTGGCGAAGCTGACGGCCAGGATGATCCAGGCCCAATGGATGACAGCGCGCGGCACGGCTCAGCTGGCCCTCCGCTGGGGGTGAAATTGGTCGGGGCGCCCGGATTTGAACCGGGGACCCCCTGCGCCCAAGGCAGGTGCGCTGCCCGACTGCGCCACGCCCCGACCTGAATTCTCTATAGTTAGTCCCGCAAAAACCCGCCCAGCCCCTTGGCCAGCTCGCGTAGGGCCTGGCCCCGGTGGCTGATGGCGTTCTTCTGGCCGGGCCCCAGCTGGGCCACGGTCAGTCCTTGCTCCGGCAGCTCGAACAGCGGGTCGTAGCCAAAGCCGCTGTCGCCCGCCGGGGCCAGGGCGATGCGCCCCTCCAGGCGGCCGCGGGCGATCAGCTCGGCCCCGTCCGGCCGGCGGCAGAGCATTACGCACACGAAGGCCGCGCCGCGCTCGTCCACCGGCACGCCTTCCATGGCGGCCAGGAGCTTGGCGTTGTTGGCCGCGTCGTCCGCGTGCCCGCCGGCGTAGCGGGCGCTGTGCACCCCCGGCGCGCCCTCCAGGGCGGCCACCACCAGGCCCGAGTCGTCGGCCAGGGCGGGCCGCCCCAGGGCCTGGCTAACCGCCACGGCTTTGAGCCGCGCATTGTCCTCGAAGGTGTCGCCGGTTTCGGGAACGTCTTCGGTAAAGCCCAGCTCGGCGGCGGTGACCACCTCGATGCCCATGGGCGCGCACATGGCCTTGATCTCGGCCAGCTTGCCCTTGTTGCCCGAGGCCAAGACCAGTTGCAAGGCTAGGCCTCCAGGGCGGCGCGCTGAGCCGCGAAAATCTCTTGCCCCGCCGTTTCGCCCGCTTTTACCAGGGCGTCCAGCTCGGCCGGGGAAAACACCCCGTGCTCGCCGGTGCCCTGCACCTCCACCAGGCCCTCGGGCGTGAGCACCAGGTTGAGGTCCAGCTCGGCGGTGGAGTCCTCGGCGTAGCACAGGTCCAACAGCAGCGAGCCCTCCACCCGGCCCAGGCTGATGGCTCCCACCTGCCTGGCGGGCGCGACGCCCAAACCCCGCAGCGCGGCGGCCAGGGCCACCCAGCCCCCGCAGATGGAGGCGCAGCGGGTGCCGCCGTCGGCCACCAGCACGTCGCAGTCCACGGTGATGGTGTAGCCGTCCAGGCTCTCCAGCTCCACGGCGGCCCGGAGGCTGCGCCCGATGAGGCGGCTGATCTCCTGGGCCCGGCCCCCGGTGCGGTGGTCGCGGCCGGTGCGGGTGTTGGTGGACCGGGGCAGCATGGCGTACTCGGCGGTCACCCAGCCCCGCCCGCTGCCCTCCAGCCAACGCTTGACGCCCTTTTCCACCGAGGCGGTGCAGTGCACCTTGGTGTTGCCCAGCTCGGCCAGGCAGCTTCCTTCGGCATAGGGGTTCACCCCGGGCTTAAGGCTCAGGGGACGCATCTGCATGGGCTGGCGGCCGTCGGGTCGCACGATTTCTCCTTTTTGGCGGGAAGCTGAGTGGGCTAAATCTAGCCTAGCCCCCATGGGGTGTCAACCTGGCGGCGCGGCTGGACAAACGCCGTCTTGCCCGGGGCGCGCCAGGCGGTTGACGCCCGGCGAGGCTTGGCTTATTGTTGGTGGCCACGGGAGCGTGGTGGAATTGGTATACACGCTGGCCTTAGGAGCCAGTGCCGCAAGGCATGGGGGTTCGAGTCCCCCCGCTCCCACCAGAGGAACGCACTATTTCAGGCTTCGAGCGCTTAGCCCACCTTTAATACAGATATATTCCAGTCTATGTAAGCAACGGCCTTAATTCCCAGACATTTGACCCCATGAATGCAACTCTAACCCGAATACCCTTTTTTCCCTGTGGTATTCAAAAAGCTTAGGCCTTTGGCTCATTGATTGCGACCACTCCACAATCATTCGCTTATGTTTCTCTTTGGTTCGGCAACCAAAATACACATCTGTCAGCGCCCCGCTTGGGAATATATGGCTTTTACCGCCTCCCTGGATCTGGATAATTCTCCACTCTTTTTCATATTTCCAACCAGAGTGTTTCGAATAGAAAATTGCCTTAATCAATTCCCGATCAGGAGTGTCCGGCCCGGTAAATGTAGGACAAACATCAAGGTACTCTACTTTGTTTGCTCTACCGAAAAATTCATTATTACAATCAAAGCAAAGACAAACTCCTTCATGGCTACTGCCGTAATGCGACCACATCAATAAATTATCAGGAACTTCAGTCAAACAAAGGATACCATGTTGGTTAAATCTCGTTTTTAGACTGTCATAAATATGCTCAGGGTTAACATTCTCATATTGCCTCTCTTTAATCCTAGTTTTAGCAAGACCTCTCCGTTGCTTCCTGTTAAATCCAGGATGCATTCTCTTAACGTGACCAGGCATAAAATCTCTCCAACGTTCTTTGTTTTTTGTAAACCTAACTATCTCTACGTTACATTCAAACGGATCGTTAAAGTCCTTAGGTGATGAAAAGTATAGTTTCCTTTCCGTAAATATCGGTCTTATACGTTGGTCGATCGTTTGGTCTGATAGCGGACAATATTTAAATAAATAATTCGGAAAATTCGACATGATCCCGCCCCCAATCATTTGCAGATTTAATATAGCTTAACTGGTTCTTACCATTATTCACAATTTTACCTAGACCAAAGGAAGTCCGGCAAGGAGAGGGGCGACTCCTTGCCGGACTTCTTTTTTTACGGACCCGCAACCCCCCACCCCTGGGAGAGTGCCGGGCCGCCCCGAAACGAGGCGGCCCGGCTTAGAAGGCCTTTTCCGTCCCGCCGGGTCCGTTCAACAGGAGGGGAAAGGCCCGCAAGGGGCTTATTCTCTGGCCCGCAAGGCCATGCCGCCTCTCGGGCACAGGGCCAACATCAGGGCGACCGCCAAGATGTTGCGAAGCGGCGTTCTCATCTGGTTCCTTCCATGGCTATGGATCAGCTTCGGGATAACAACGGGGCGTGTTTCCTCCCTCGTTGTGATCCCAAGCTAATACAGCCTCGAGAAGGGCGGTTAGGAGCTTTGGCGCGAATGGCCTAAGGATTTGGCGCAAAAATTTTCAGGCGGGATCCCGGCGGGTCTAGTTTTCGAGCTTTCGGCTGGCCAGCCAGTCGTCCAGGGAGACTATCCCCTCTTTGAGGGCATAGCGCACCAGGTCGACCAGGTTGTCGATGTCCAGTTTTTCCATAAGGTTGCGGCGGTGGGTCTCCACGGTCTTGACCCCCAGGTGCAGCGTCTCGGCGATCTGGGCGGTGCTTTTGCCCTCGGCCAGGAGCTGGAGCACCTCGCGCTCGCGGGGGCTGAGCACGCTGGCCGGCAGATGGGCCCGCTCCAGGTCCAGGCGCCCCACGAAGCCGTCCACCACCACCTCGGCCACCTCGGGGCTGATGTATCCCCGGCCCTGGGCCACCAGGCTGATGGCGTTGATCAGCTCCCCGGCCGAGCAGTCCTTGAGCAGATAGCCCCGCGCCCCGGCCTCGAGCATACCGGCCACGAAACGGGGGTCGCGGTGCATGGACAGGGCCAGCACCCGGGCCTCGGAACCCTGGCTCAGGAGCTTGCGAGTGGCCTCGATGCCGTTGAGCCCGGGCATGGACACGTCCATGAGCACCACCCCGGGTTGCAGCCGCTGGCAGAGCTGCACCGCCTGGTGGCCGTGCTCGGCCTCGCCCACCACCTCCAGGCCGGGCTCCTCGTCCAGCAGGCTCTTGATGCCTTCCCGCATGATCTTGTGGTCGTCCACCAGGAGTATGCGCACGGTCATGGCTTGGTCTCCGCGCCGGGGGTCAGGGGCAGGGTGAGCACCAGGCGGGCCCCGGGCCGCCCGCTTTCCAGGGAAAGGCGGCCGCCCATGTGCTCGGCCCGCTGTTGAATGGAAAACAGGCCCAGCCCCCCGCTGCGGGGCCGCAGGGCCTGCTCCGGGTCCAGGCCCCGGCCGTCGTCCTCCACGCTCAGGCGCACCGCGCCGTCCTCCTGGGCCAGCTCCAGGCGCACCCGGAGGGCCCCGGCGTGCTTGGCCACGTTGTGCAGCAGCTCGCCCGCCGCGCGGTAGAGGAAGGCCCGGGTCTCCTGGTCCAGGACCGGGGGATCGCCCTGGCGGACATATTCGGCCTTGAGGCCGTGCAGGCGGGTGGTCTCCTCGGCCAGCCCGGACAAGGCGGCCTCCAGGCCGATCTCATCCAGCACGCGGGGGCTCAAGCGGCTGGTCAGGCTGCGGGTGTCGGCGATGGCCTGCTCCAAGAGGCCCAGGAGCACGCTCAGGGGCTTTAGCACCGCCTCGCCGCCCTTGTCCATCAGGCGGGTCAGCTTGAGCTTGCACACCGCCAGATACTGGCCCACCCCGTCGTGCAGGTCCTGGGCCAGGCGGCGGCGCTCCCGCTCCTCGGTGCGCGAGAGCTGCACGGCCAACTCGCGCAGCTGCTCGGAGCGCCGCACGATCTCTTCCTGGGCCCGCTTCTGCTCGGTGACGTCGCGGGCGATGCCCCGGAAACCGGTGGCCTTGCCCCGCGCGCCCTTGACCAGGGATATGGAAACCTCGATGATCCGGCGGGAACCGTCCTTGCGCCATAGCTCCCAGTCCAGGGCCGCGGCGGCCTCCCCGGTCTGGTACACCCGGCGGAAGGTCTGGCTCACCTCGGCGGACGCCTGGGGGCTCATGTAGGCCCGGTTGTTCAGGCCGGTCAGCTCCTCGGGGGTGTAGCCGGTTATGCGGCAGAGGGCCTGGTTGAAGAAGGTGAGGTTGCCCCTCAGGTCCACCTCGTAGTAGCCCTCCTCCATGTCTTGCAGGATGGTGCGGTGCTTCTCCTCGCTGCGCACCAGGGCGCTCTCCACCCCACGCAGATGCAGGGCCACCGACAGGGCGGCGCACAGGGACATGCCCATGCTGCAAAGCCAGAACACCTTGAAGGGCAGCAGGCCGGGCAGGCCCAGGGAGGTCAGGGCGTCCACGATGCCCCCGGCCACCATCATGGCCACGCCCACGGTGAGGGGGCGCAAAAAAACCGGCCGCTTGGGGCCGGGCCACCAGCGGAAGTACATGGAGTAGAAGTAGAGCACCCCCAGGGTCATGCCGTAGTAGTAGATCAGCGGCTTGACCAGCCAGGAGCTGGGGCGCAGCACCCCGGGGTGGCCCGAGGCCTCCAGGGGCAGGGATAGCACCGCCGGGGTGCGCCACAGGAGCAGCAGCAGGCTCAGGCTTATGGCGGCGGCCAGGGTGACGGTGAAGAAAGGCCCCGGCCGCCTCCCGCCCAGATGGGCCGCCACCCAGGACCAGGTGAAGGGCATCCACACCACCGAGGCCAGCATGAGGCCGTAGCCCAGCAGGATGGTGTTGGACGAGAGCTGGAGGGCGTAGACCAGGTATCCCAGGAAAAAGCCGGCCAGGGCCAGGTAGAACAGGCCCAGACTGCTGAGGATCTTGAGGCGGGGGTTGAACCAATGCAACAGGAGGCAGGCCATCAACAACAGGGTGTTGACAGCCAGACCCATGGCCGGACCCAGGCTATAGCCGGGCACCAAGACTGGCAGCATTTTTCCCCCTTGCAGGCCAGCGCCGGAACGCCCGGAACAGTGGACCCCGTAAGCGCGATGGGCGAGCCGGCCACCCGGTCCGGCACGGCCCCCGCCGCCCCGGCCCGGATTCCACCATCCATCACCATAAGATGACCGTGGGTCCCGTGTAAATTAGTAATGACCTATGTTGGGGAATTTATTGAAGTGCCGCCGCCGCCGCCATGGCCCCCCGCAGCTCCTTGACCCGCGCCAGGCCCCGCTCCACCGCCCTGCGCTCCTCCGGGCTCCAGGCCCGTAGGCGGGCCTTTTGCTCGGGGCAGAGATACCAGGTGCAGACCCAGGGGCGGCTGAGGCGGGGCAGGCGGCAGCCCTTGGGGCCCAGGTGGGCGCAGGGGCCGCCGGGCTCGGCCCTGAGCTGGGCCACGGGCAGGGCCTGGCCGCTCAGGTGCATGAAAAGCAGGTCCGGGAAATCGGCCCACACCCGGGCCCGCACACAGCAGGGCTCCAGGCAGCGGGGGCAGGTTGCTCCGCAGAGCCGCTCCATGGCCGGCTCCAGGGAGTCCAGGGCCCGGGCCAGCTCTTCGGCCAGGGCGCGGGCCGGGCCCATGCCCTGCCCGGCGCACAGGCGCAGGAGGGCGGCGTTGGCCTCGGCCCAAAGCTCCGGCGCGGCCCAGGGCGGACCCGCGTATGGCGGTTGGTTATTCATGCGCGGCACTCGGCCCGCATTATAGCAGGGCCGCTTGACGCGCCGCGCCGGCGTGCTAGGCTGCCCGCCAGACAAGGCAACTCTTCTTCGGGCCATTGGGCAAAGGAAGCGGGCATGAAAAAGAAGGGCTCAGGCAGCGCGGACTCGCCGGGGAGCAAGCCGACCCTGGCGGAATGCGCCGCGGATTCGCCCTGCACCGGGTATTGCGTGCTGGACGGGCAAGATGTGTGCGAAGGTTGCGGCCGCACCATCGAGGAGATCGTGACTTGGAGTTCCTTGGACGCGGCCAGCCGCCGCGAGGTGTTAGAGCGCCTGGCGCGGGAAAAGGAAACGGGCTCTCGGTCTAGTGAATGACCAGGGGCTTGTCCGGCGCGCCGGGGGGAGGCGCGATGAGCTTCTCGCCGGGGTTGGCCGCCTCCCAATGGGCAGCCAGGCCCAGGGCCCGCTCGCGGTTGTCCCCGCCCAGCTTGGAGCCCTCGAAGGCCAGCCAGCTGATGGTGGCCCGGGTGGGCAGCTCGGATTTCTCCACCACCTCCAGGACCTCCCCGGGCGGGAACTCCAGGAGCATCTCCATGGCGGCCATGCAGGTGGCGGCCATCACCTCCCAGTCGCCCTGACGGGCTTCCAGGGCCTTGACGGCATGAAACAGGTTTTCCCAAGCGGTGGTGATTTCCACGGTCGGCTTTCCGGGTGGGCGCTTAGCGCTGGGCGGCGGCCTGGGCCTGGGTGGCGCTCACGATCTCCGAGAGCGGCTGACGCGCTTGCCAGACCAGAGGCAGGCTGAACAGGACCATGGCCGCCAGGCTAAGGACCAATATGGTGTTGATGGAGCGGGCGTTGATCACGATGTCTTCTCCCGGCGCGGCCCTCCCCTCCGGGGCGGTGTCACGCGCAGCTGTGCCTTTTTTTACAAAGTTACCCCCCCACCGAAAGCTCGTCAAGGAGAGGAGGAGGCGGGCCTCCGGCGGGGGGGAATTGAATTAAGCCTGCGGCCGGGCCTCCTGGTCCGGGGCTGGCGGGGCGATGACCCTCTGCCCCAGGTTGAGCGCCTCCCAGTGCAGGGCCAGGGTGGCGGCGCTCTCGCGGTAGGGCCCGCCCAGCCGGGCGCCCTCGAAGGCCAGCCAGCTCACCACCGCCCGGGTGGGCAGATCCGATTGCTCCACCAGGGCCACCACCTGCCCCGGCGGGAACTCCAAAAGCATCTCCATGGCCGCCCGGCAGGCGATGGTCGCCTCCCGCCAGTCGCCCCGGCCCTGCTCCAGAGCCTTGGCCGCATGGTAGAGGTTTTCCCAGGCCCGCGTGGCCTCCCAGCGGTTTTCCCGCCCCTGCGCCTGGTTCATGGCCGCACCAGCCCCTGGGCCAGGTCCCCCATTGGCCAGGGGGTCGCCCCGGCCGACATTTCCCAGAGCAGGCCCAGGCTGGCCAGGAGCATGACCAGCAGGCAGGACCACAAAACTCCGTCAATCCACCTTCCGTCCAACAAAACGACCCTCCGCTTTATTTGCCGGAGGGCCGCGAATAAAAAAGCCCCCCGGACCGTTAAAGGTTCGGGGGGCTGCACCCAGCTTGCTTGGCCGCCCAGAAACGGAGCCCGCGCGGGGCCCCGCCAAGGCGGGCGCCGCGGCCGGTCCGGGCCGGCGCATCGGGTTCCTGGCAGGTTCGGCAGGTCTTCTGGCTTCCGGTTCTTCCTAGTCCCCGCGCCTTCCCGCCGCGCTGTGCGCGGCAGTGGCATCAAGGCGGGTTTCGTCCCCGGTTACAGCGGCGGGACCGCGACGGATTCGCACCGTCTTCCCTATTAAATCAAATGATGCCGATCCTGGTATGTGGGGACATTGTAGAACGGGATGGACAGGGGGTCAAGAATTGTCGGACCTAATCCGGCAGCTGGCGGCGGGCCAAAATGGCGGCGGCCAGGATGAGCAGGCAGAGCAGCGCCGCGCCCAGGGCCAGGCGGGGCCGCCCGGCCGCCCAGAGCCCCGCCGCGCCCATGACCCCCTGCACCACGATTCCCGCCCGCACCGTCCAGCGGGCCACCGCCTTGCGGCGGCGCATGGCCGGGTCCATCTCTTCCTCCCAGCGCCGGCGGGAGGCGGACAGGGCGCGGTTGATCTCTTCCAGGGACTGGGGCTGATCTTGGTCCATGGCGGAGCTACCTCCTGCTTACCATTTAGCCGCACTCCCCCCGCGGCGGTCAAGGCGGGCCCCGGTCTATGCCGTGGACACCCCGCCCGCCGCTATGCTAAGCAGATAAGTAGACACCTTATAGGCCATTGAGCCCGGGACCGGCCCGCGCCACAGCCACGCCGCAAGCTTCCCGGCGGGCGGCGGGCCCGGGGGAGGGGGGATTATCATGGGCCAGGAAAGCCGTATCCAGGTTAAGCCGGTGTATGGGGTCACCTACGAGCCCGGCTTGGTGGGCTTCTCGCGGGTGGCGGGCGACTTTGTTTCCGACGGCATCAGCATCTTCACCGGCGACGAGGCCATAAGCGGCGTGGCGGTTACCCACGCCTTTTTGGTGGAGAACGAGGACTACTGCATCGAGGCCACCGGCGAGGGGGTGGTGCGCAACTATCTGGAGGAATACTTCGACGGCAAGCACCTGGTCTACTTCCGGCGGCCCAAGGGCCTGACCCCGGACAAGGCCTCCCTGCTCCTGGACGCGGCCCGGGCCAAGCTGGGCCAGGGCTACTCCTACGCCGGCATCTTCGGCATGCTCATGGACAAGGTCTGCAAAGTGGGCGACTTCATCCCCGGCCTCAACCACTGCCGCAACCCCTTCAACAGCCGCTCCAGCTGGTTCTGCTCGGAGCTGGTCAGCTTCGCCCTGCACTGCATGCCGGAGTATCGCGGCTCGGAGCTGCTCAAGACCTATCACCCCTCGCGGGTGAGCCCCCAGCGGCTGTTCGAGAGCGACCTCTTGGAGCCCTGGTCCCTGCGGACGCCCGAAGAGGTGCAAAAGCGCTACCAAGAGTTTATTATCGAACCCACGCCAACCTAAGCCCGAGGCCAAGACCGCCTTATGCCATCGCCAGCCCCGCCCCAGAGTGAGCAAGCCGAGTTCCAGCGCCTTTACATGGACACGCTGCGTTCGCGGCTGAACATCGGCTTTTTGGCCGGGGTGGTGCTGGTGCCCGCCTTCGCGGTGGTGGACTGGTTGCAGGTGCCGGCCTACTTCGAGCAGTTCCTCACCCTGCGTTTCATAGCCGCCGCCCTGCTGGGGGTCATGTACCTGCTCAACCGGGTCTACACCGCCCAGGCCTGGCAGGAGGGCCTCACCGTGGCCGCCGCCCTGGCCGTGGCGGCCATGCTGGAGGTGATGCTGATCAGGATGGGCATGGAGGGGGCGCGCTACTACGCGGGCCTGGGCCTGGTGCTCATCGCCGCCCTGGTGCTCGTCCCGGTGCGCCCGGCGGTGGCGGGCATCATCGGGGCCGGGATTCTGGCGGTGTACCTGATCCCCCAGGTGCTGCACGACCCGCCCCTGGCCCCGCCGTTGATCCTCTTGCACAACAGCGGCACCCTGCTGGCCGCGACCATGCTTTTGCTTCTGGCCAACGGCCTGCACCGCCGGGCCCTGGTGCAGCAGATATGGTCGCGCCTGGAGGTGCAGCGGCGCGAGCAGGAGCTGGCCGCGCTCAACGCCACCCTGGAGGAGGTGGTGGCCCAGCGCACCGCCGACCTGGCCAGCTCCGAGGCGCGCTACCGTTCCCTGGTGGAGAGCAACCCCCAGTTCATCTACAGCCTGGACCGGGACGGGGCCTTCACCTTCGTGGGGCCCAAGGTAAAAGAGCTCATGGGGGTGGAGCCCCACGAGGCCCAGGCGCGTTACTTCATCGACATCGTGCACCCCGAGGACCACTACCACTGCATCAAGGCCTTCAAGGCCCTGCGCGACGAGGGCAAGATGGTCACCGACGTGGAGTTCCGGGCCATCCGCCCCGACGGCGCGGAGCGCATCTTCGTCGCCTACAACAGCCCGCTCATCGACGCCCAGGGCCGGGTGACCGGGGTGATCGGCACCGCGGTAGACGTAACCCGCCAGCGGCGCACCGCCGCCGAACGCGAGCAGTACCGCCGCGAGCTTAACCAGACCCTGGAGCAGCTGGAGACCGCGGCCATGGAGGTGGTGATGGGCCTGGCCGGGGCGGTGGAGGCCAAGGACCCCTACACCCGGGGCCACGCCGACCGGGTGCGCCAGATCTCCCTGGCCATGGCCCGCGCCGCCGGGCTGGGCCCCGAGGAGCTCACCCGCCTGGAGTTCGCGGCCGAGCTGCACGACGTGGGCAAGATCGGGGTCAAGGGCGAGATCCTCAACAAGCGCACCCCGCTGACCACCGAGGAGTGCGAGCACATCAAGCGGCACCCGGTGATCGCCGAGATGATTCTCAAGGACGTGGGGCTGCTGGCCCCGGTGCGCCCCCTCATCCGGGCCCACCACGAGCGCTGGGACGGCAAGGGCTATCCCGACGGCCTGGCCGGGGAGGAGATTCCCTTCCTGGCCCGGGTCATGGCCGTGGCCGACAGCGTGGACGCCATGCGCACCCAGCGCCCTTACCGCCCGCCGCTCAGCCTGGCCGACACCCTGGAGGAGCTCAAGCGGGGCTCGGGCGGCCAGTTCGATCCGCGCTGCGTGCAGCTGTTCGAGCAGGTGCTGGAACAAGGCGGCCTGAGCGACCTCTAGCGGCCGGCTCCGCCGGGCGAGGGCAAATCCCAAAAAAGCAAGCGGACGGGTTCTATTCGGCGGGCGTTAGCGGCAGGCTGAGGCTGAAGGCCGCGCCCGAGGGATGGTTTTCGCCCACCTCCAGGCGGCCGTGATGGGCCTCGGCGATCTTCATGACCACGGGCAGGCCCAGGCCGGTGCCGCCCTTCTTGGTGGTGAAGAAGGGGGTCAGGATGGCCTCGCGCTGCTCGGAGGGCACCCCCGGCCCCTGGTCGCTGACCGTGAGCACCACCTCGCCGTCGCGGCGCTGGGCGCTCAGGCGCACCTCCCCGCCCTGGGGCGAGGCCTGGGCCGCGTTGCCCACCAGGTTTATCAGGGCCTGCTGCAAGCGCTCGGGGTCGGCCGAAACCGCGGGCAGGCCGGCGGGCAGGTCGCTGACCAGGCGGGCCTGGTTCTCCTCGGCCAGGGGCGCGGCCACTTCCAATATGCGCTCCACCAAAGGCCCCAGCTCCACCTGCTGTTGGTGCAGCTCCAGGGGGCGCGAGAAGTCCAGCATCTCCTTGACCATGGACTCCAGGCGGGCGGTCTGCTCCACCACCACCTCCAGCTTGTGGGCCTCGCTGCTGGCCGGGTCCAGCTTGCGCTTCACCTGGGCCGAGAAGCCGCCGATGGCCATGAGCGGGGTCTTCATGTCATGGGCCACGCTGGCCACGGCCTTGCCCACGGCGGCCAGGTTCTCCGCCCGCAGGGCCTGGCCCTGGAAGCCCTGCTCCCGGCGGCGCAACCAGCCCACCAACAAGGCCACCACCGCGAACAGGAGCATCTGGGTGCAGGCGGCGGTGATCTGGGGCGTTTCGAACTTGTGCAGCAGCAGGATGAAGGGCAGATAGAGCCCGCTGGCCGTGGCCGAGGCGACCAGCCCCAACCAGGGGCCCCACCAGAAGCTGGTGAGGATGATGGGCAGGAAGTAGAGGTCCTGCAAATAGACGTGGGCCACCGCCTGCTCGGGGGTCAGGCGCAGGTGGAGGTAGGTGATGACCGCCAACATGGCCACCACCACGGGCAGGCGGTATCGGGTGTAGCGGGACTGGAAATCCATGGCCTCATTATGCCCTGCTTGGGCCCAACAGACCAGATATAGCTTGTGCCCCGGCCTGAATCAGGGCCCGGAGGGAGGCCAGGGCTCCTGGCCGCGCAAATAGGCCCGCCGCGCCCAGTGGAACAGGCCCAGGCCGAACAGGGCCAGGATTATCCAGAAGACGATCATCAGGGGGCTGACCAGCCAGCCCAGGCCGTCGGGCGACAAGGCGGAGGCCGGGCCCGCGGCGGACTGGGAGGCGGCCGCACTCAGGGGTTGCTGCAACAGGGGCGTCAGGTGCATGGCGCGTCCTTGGGGCAGGCGCGTTAGGGCACCGGGGGCTGTGGCTCAGGCCTCCAGCTCGCGCTTCATGGCCGCGAACTGTTCTTGGTCGATCTCGCCCTTGGCGTAGCGCTCGCGCAGGATGGCCAGAGAGCGGTCTTGGGAGGGGCCGGAAGGGGCCGCGTGGCCGTCCTTTTTGCTGGCCGCGAAGAGCCACTTGACCAGGGCCACCCCGGCCACGATGAGCAGTATCCAGAAGATGATCATGAAGGGGCCTCCCAGCCAGCCCATGCCGTACATCATGTGGCCGCCCCAGCCTCCTCCATAGCCGCCGCCCGGGCCGTACTGGGCGGCGGGGGTCAGCAGGGAATCCATGGCAGTGCTCAAAAAATTCATGCTTTCTCTCCAGCCGGGCCGTAGGCCACCACGTTGGCCATGCCCGCCTCCATGTGATAGAGGTTGTGGCAATGGTGGAACCACTGGCCGGGATTGTCGGCCACGAACTCGATGTCCAGCCGCCGCATAGGCTCCACCACGGCGGTGTCCTTGATCAACCAGCGCCCGGGGTCCAGCCCGGGATTCACGATCCGGAAAAAGTGCCCGTGCAGATGCATGGGGTGGGGCATCATGGAGCGGTTGAAGTAGCTCAGGCGCACCTTGTCGCCGGGCTCCACCAACAGGCGCTCGCTGTCCGGGTGGGCCCGTCCGTTGATGCTCCACCAGGACGAATGCATGCCCCCGCTCAAGATTTGGCGGTACCAGCGCCGGGGCTCGCCCGGGGGGTGGGCCACCGGACGGGCGGCGGCCAGGTCCCAATAGGTGGCCAGGCTCATCTCCCGCCGCCAGGCGGGGGGCTGGGGCTTGGGCTCGGAGCCTTCGTAAATCACCGGCACGGCCAGGCCGCTCTCGCCCAGGCCGGTGTCATGGGCCTGCAAAAGCCAGGCGCCGGGGTTGCGGGCGATGAACTCCACGTCGGCCCGTTCGCCCATGGACAAGCGGATCACGTCAAAGGCCTTGGGGGTCACCGGCTGGCCGTCCAGGGCGATCACGGTGAGCTGGTGCCCGGCCAAAGACAGATCATAGGCCGTGGCCGAGGAGGCGTTGATCAGCCTCAGGCGCACCTTGTCGCCGCGCCGCAACTTGATGGGCTCGCTGGCCGGGTAGGCCTTGCCGTTGACCGCGTAGGCGCCGTACCAGGGCTCGGCGGGGGGGCCGCCCCGGTTGCGGCGACCCATCATGCCCCGGCCCATCATGCCGCCGCTGGGCGGGCGGCGGCGCGGGGAGGCGGGCCCTCCCCCGTCCACCGTGGCCCAGTCGGCCAACAAGAGCACTTCCTCGCGGTCCCAGCCGCCCACCGGGCGGGCCGGGTCGATGATCAAGGCGCCGTAGAGCCCCTGGTCCAGCTGATAGCCGGAGTGGGAGTGATAAAAGAAGGTGCCAGCCGGACGGGCGGTGAATTGGTAGGTGTATCGCCCGCCCGGCGGCACGGCGGCCTGGGTCAGGCCGGGCACCCCGTCCATGGGGTTGGGCACGGGGAGGCCGTGCCAATGGATGGTCGTGGGGTGAGGTAGGCTATTTTTTAAAGTTACCCGAAGGCGTTGCCCCTCCCGCACCCTAAGGACGGGTCCCGGTGACTGGCCGTTGAAACTGAAGGCCTTGAACTCCGCTCCTTGGCCCAGGTTCACCATGCTCTCCTGGGCGCTCAGGGTCGTCTCTCGGGCGCCGTCCGCCCGCGCGCTCATTGGCCAGAGCCCGGCCGACGCCCCGGCCAGGGCGGTCAGCGAGGTCTGCAAGAAGCGGCGGCGGCTCAGTTCCATGAAGCGATCCTGGTCTGGAGGAACGGGTTCTTGCCCCCAATTTCTGCAGCAGCCGTGCCAGGCTACGGCCCGTGGGGAAGATACCGTTATTTGGATGTGATAACAGGATGATGCCCGGGGAGAGCGGGCAGGGCTCCGGGCGGGGGGCTGGGTAATTTTTACCCGCCGTGCTTTGGAGGCGGGTAATCCTTTTTCGCTATCCCAGTTCGAACCTGGTCAGATCGGCCTCGGCCTGGGCCACCGCCTCCTCGGCGGCCTCCAGGCGCTCGAACTGCCAGGGCCGCACCGAATGGGCGGGCATGGCCGCCTGGGCCTGGGCCAGATCCTCGCGGGCCCGGGCCAGGCGCGCTTCCAACTCTTGCCGTTTGTCCTCGCTCATGCCTCTCCCCGTTTGCTAGTTCTATTGTGAAACCAAATGCGGGGGTCAGACAAGCCCGTCAGGCCAGATAAGTCTTCACCGCTTGCAGAAAAACCGCCACGCCCACGGCCAGGGCGTCCTCGTCCAGGTCGAAGCTGGAGGCGTGCAGGGGCGCGCCCTTGCCGCCCGGCCCGCAGCCCAGGCGGATCATGGCCCCGGGCACCGCGGCGGTGAAAAAGGCGAAGTCCTCCGAGCCGGTGACCGGCGAGGCCTGGTACACGTTATCGGCCCCCACCACCGTCTCGGCCATGGCCTGCATGAAGGCGGCCACCTCGGGGTCGTTGTAACAGGCCGGGAACACCTCGTTGATCGTGAGCTCGCTGGTCACCCCGAAGGCGGCGGCGTTGCCTTCCACCATCTCGCGCAAACGGCGCTGCAACAGGTCCTGGCTGGGCCGGTTCATGGCCCGGATGCAGCCGTCCAGCTCGGCGTGGTCGGGGATCACGTTGCTGGCCGCGCCCGCGCTCAGGCGGCCCACGGTGATCACCCCCGCCTCCAGGGGGTTGAGGTTGCGCCCCACGATGGACTGCAAGCCGGCCACCAGATTGGCCGCGGCCACGATGGGGTCGATGCCTTCCTGGGGCCGCGCGCCGTGGGCTCCCCGCCCGCTGATGCGCAGCTTGAAGATGTCGTTGGAGGCGTGGCTCTGGCCGAAGGTGACGCCCACCTGGCCCGCCGGGCGGCTGGGGGTCACATGGGCCGCGATCACCCGGTCCACCTTGGGGTTGTCCAGCACCCCGCGCTCCACCATCATGCGCGCCCCTTGGCCGGTCTCCTCGGCGGGCTGGAACAACAGCTTGAGGCTGCCGCGCATGGTTTGGTTGAGGCCCGAGGCCAAGACCTCGCGGGCCACCCCCAGTAATATGGCGGTGTGGCCGTCGTGGCCGCAGGCGTGCATCAGGCCGGGACACTGGGACTTGTACTCCGCCTCGCCCTGCTCGCTTACCGGCAGGGCGTCGATGTCCGCCCGGATGGCCAGGCAGGGGCCCTCGCTGGCCCCCCGGATAAGCCCCACCGCGCCGGTCATGCCCTCCAGGCCAGAGGCCTCGGCTCCCATCTCGCTCAGCAGCTCGATGATGCGGGCGGTGGTGCGCTCTTCCTGGAGCGAGAGCTCGGGGTGCATGTGCAGCTCGCGCCGCATGGCGCTGAGCCACGAGCGGCTTTCGGCGGACAGCTCCATGGATGCCTCTCAGTTCACCGGGAAGGGCGGCTCGCGCCCCTCCAAGACGGCGGCCAGGTTCTCCACCGTGGTCATGCCCGTGGCCAGCAGGGCCTCGCGGGAGTAGCCGGCCAGGTGGGGGGTGATGATCACCGAGGGCAGCTCCCGTAGCGGGGTGTCCACGCTGGGCTCGTCCCGGAGCACGTCCAGGGCCGCGCCCGCCGGGCGGCCGTCCTTGAGCGCCCGGTACAGGGCCTGTTCGTCCACCACCCCGCCCCGCCCCAGGTTGAGCAGAAAGGCGGTGGGCTTCATCAAGGCCAGCTCGCGCTCGCCGATGAGGTTGGTGGTCTCGGGGGTGATGGGGGTCAAGAGCACCACGAAGTCGGCCCGCGCCAAGAGATCCTCCAGGCTGGTCAGCTCCACCCCCAGGGGCCCGGCGATCTCCGGGCGCTGGGTGCGGGTGGCGGCCAGGAGCTTCATGCCCAGGCCTCCGGCCAGCTTGGCCAGGGTGCGGCCGATCTTGCCCAGGCCCACGATGCCCATGGTCTTGTCGCTCACCTGGCCGCCCACCATGATGGGCCACTCACCGGCGGCGGTGGCCCCGGCGGCGCGGGGGAGCTCGCGGGCCAGGGAGAAGCACAGGCCCAGGGCCGCCTCGGCCACGGCCAGGGCGTTGCCGCCCGGCGCGTTGCACACCCGGATGCCCCGCTGGGTGGCCGCCTCCCGGTCGATGTGGTGGAAGCCCGCCCCGTGCATGCACACCACCTTGAGGCGGGGGGCGAGGTCGTAGATGTCAGGGCCGATGGGGTCCAAGCCGGCCACGATGCCCACCACGTCGGCCAGGCGCGCGGCCGAGCAGTCGCGGCCGGTGCGTAGGCCCATGGGGTGCAGGTCCACTTCGTAGCCCCGGGCGCGCAGCCACTCCACCGGCTCGGGGGAGTAATGGCCGAAGGTGGCGGAAAAGGAAACTATCTTCATGGGTGCGTCCTCTCAGTGGTGTTGCTCCCGGCCTCGCGTGCCGGGTCTGGCAAGATTATGCTGCCCGAAACGCGATCAGTCCACCGTGAGGATGATTTTGCCGGTGTTGAGGTTGGCCTCCATGCGCTGGTGGGCCTCCGCCGCCTGGCCCCAGGGCATCACCGAGTCGATCACCGGCTTCAGCTCGCCCGCCTCGAAGTGGGGCAGCCAGCGCCGGCTGAAGTCTGCGATGAGCTTGGCGCGGTAGTCCAGGCTGCGGGCCCTGAGGGTGGAGCCCATTATCTTGAGGCGCTTGCCCAGGATGAGGCGCAGGTTCACCTTGTCCGCCTCGCCGCCCCCGATGAGGGCCAGCATGACCATGCGGCCCTCCCGAGCCAGGGCCTCCAGGTTGCGGCCGAAGTACGGCGCGCCGATGAAGTCCAGCAGGCCCACCGGCCCCGCGCCGCCGGTGGCCTCCTTGGCCACGGCCACGAAGTCCTGTTCCTTGTAGTTGATGCCCACCTCGGCCCCCAGGGAGCGGCAGGTGGCCAGCTTGGCCTCGCTGCTGGCGGTGACCATCACCCGCGCCCCGGCCGCGCGGGCCAGCTGGGTGGCGGCGGTGCCCACCCCCGAGGCCCCGGCGTGGATCAACACCCACTCCTCGGCCTCCAGGCCCATGAGCCAGAACAGGGCCTGGTGGGCGGTGAGGAACACCTCGGCCATGCCGGCGGCCTGGGTGTAGTCCAGGCCCTCGGGGATGGGCATGGCCAGGCGCTCGTCCATGGCGCAGTATTCGGCGTAGGCCCCGCCGGAGACGATGCTGAACACGCTCTCACCCACGGTGCACAGGGAGCAGCCCGACCCCAGGGCGACCACCTCCCCGGCCAGCTCCAGGCCCATGATCTCACTCTCGCCCTTGGGCGGGGGGTAGAGCCCCTTGCGTTGCAGGGTGTCGGCCCGGTTCACCCCCACGGCCTTCACCTTGACCAGCACCTCGCGCTCGCGCAGCTCGGGCTGGGGGGCCTCGCCCAGGTGCATCTGTTCCGGCCCGCCGAACTCCTTTAACAAGATGGCTCGCATGCTCTTCCTCCCCGGCCCGTTGGCCGTCGCGGTGAGTAGTCTAGGTTGCAGTCCCTATTCTACTCCTCCGCCACGGGCACAAACTCATAAGCCACCCGCCCGCCGGGCAGGCTGAGCGCCCGGGTGGTCACTTCGCAGCCGGGCTCCACCCCCGGCCCGAAGGAGCTGAGCCTCCCGAAGAGCTTGTAGTCGCCATAGTCGGCCACGGCGATGGCATAGGGCAGGTCTTCCTCGAAGCCCTGGGGCGCGAAGCGCAGCACGCTGTAGGTGGCCAGGGTGCCGGTGCCGCTCACCTCGAACCACTCCATGGGCCCGGCTTCGGCGCAGTCCGGGCAGCCGGCCCGGGGCGGGAAGAAATGCTTGCCGCAGCCGGGGCACTTGGTGCCGCAGACCTTGCCCTCTTCCAGGCGGTCGATGAAGTCGTTGACCTTGGTGGTGGAGGTGAAGCCCTTCCAGCCGAAACGCTCGAAGCGCACGTCCTTCTCCTTTTTAACCTTGCCCATGCCTCACCTCCCCATGACCAGCACGTTGGCGTAGAGGCCCACGCCGCCCACGTTGTGCACCAGGCCGATGCCGGGGTCCTTCACCTGCATGTCCCCCGCCTCGCCCCGGAGCTGCAACACGATGGTGCGCATCTGGCTGCCCCCGGTGGCTCCGATGGGATGGCCCTTGCTCAAGAGGCCGCCGTCCACGTTCACCGGGATGGAGCCGTCCAGGTAGGTCTGCTTGGAGCGGATCAGCTCCGGGCCGCCGCCGGGCTCGGCGAAGCCCAGGTTCTCGTAGGCCATCATCTCGGCGATGGTGAAGCAATCGTGCACCTCGGCCACGTCGATGTCCCCCGGGCCCACCCCGGCCATCTTGTAGGCCGAGGCCGCCGCCTGGCGGGCCACGTCGAAGCCGCTGAACTCATCGCGCAGGGCCAGGTTCACCGGGGCCGAGGCCGAGCCCAGGCCCATCAGCCACACCGGCTTTTCGATGCCCAGCTCGCGCACCTTGGCCTCGCTGGCCAGGATCAGGGCGCTGGAGCCGTCGGCGTTGGCGCAGCAGTCCATCACCTTCAGCGGGTCGGCCACCGGGTCGGCGGCCAGGCACTGCTCCAGGTCCACCGCCTTGCGGTACACCGCCTTCTGGTTGATCTGGCCGTAGGTGGCGGCCTTGACGCGGATGAGGGCCAGGTCTTCTTCGGTGGTGCCGTAGCGGGCCATGTGCCCCCGCGCGAACATGGCGTAGTAGGCGGGCATCATGGTGCCGAAGGGGCTCTCCCACTGGATGTCCGCGCCCCGGCCCATGCGCTCCTGGGTCTCGGAGCTGGAGATTTCGCTCATCTTCTGGAAGCCCAGCACCATCATGGTCTCGTGCAGGCCGCCGGAGATCATGCCGTAGGCCATGCGCACCCCGGTGGTGCTGGAGCAGCACAGGCTCTCCACGTAGGCGGTGGGCTGGGGGTTCAGGCCGCAGTACTCGGCGATGACCCCGGCCGGGGAGCGCTGGCGGTCGTACTCCGGGGCCGAACAGACCAGCGATCCCTGCACCTCGCCGCGCTCCAGGCCCGCGTCGTCCATGGCCTCGCGGAAGGCCTCGTAGGCCAGTTCCTTGATGGAGCCGGGATAGCCGCGCACAAAGGCCGACTGCCCCACCCCGATGATGGCTACTCTACCCATGCTGTCTCTCCTTGAGGGGCAATGCGGCGGGGCGCTCAGCCCTGTTTTTTGAGAAGCTCTTTCTTGATGCGGCCGATGGCGCTTTTCTCGAAGCCCTCCACGAACACGATGAAGGCGGGGATCTTGAACTCGGCCAGCTTGCCGGAGCACCAGGCGCGGGCCTCCTCCTCGCTGAGCGACGCGCCGTCAACCAGCTTGATGAAGGCCTTGACCTCTTCCTCGCCGGTGCCCAAATCGCTGGGCACCCCGATCACCGCCGACTCCTCGATGAGCTCGTGCGCGTTCAAGACCGCCTCGATCTGGGTTGGGCTGATCAGCTCGCCCCGGCGGCGGATCACTTCCTTTTGGCGGCCCACGAAGTGGATGTAGCCCTCGTCGTCGCGCCAGCCCACGTCGCCGGTGTGAATCCAGCCGTCCCGCTTGGTCTCGGCGGTCTTTTCCGGGTCGCGGTAATACTCCAGCATCACCGCCGGGTTCTTGATGATGATCTCGCCCTGCCCGCCCGGGGCCGCCTCCCGTCCCATGGCGTCCACGATGCGCACCGCGTTGTCCACGGACGGGTCGGGGTGCTCCATGGGAACCCCGATGGTGCCGGGCTTCCTAGGCATGGTGCCCTCGCGGGGGCCCATGATGGCCATGGTGGATTCGGTGAGGGAGTAGATGGTCTGAATCTTCAGGCCGAAGCGCTCTTCAAAGGCGGGGTAGATGTCGGGGGGCACGCTGCCCGCCACCATGGTGCGCACCGTGTGCTCGCGGTCGATGGCCATGGGCTCGCGGGCCCACACCCAGGGGGTCACCGCCTGCACCAGCACCATGATGGTGGCCTGGTACTCCACCGCCTGCTCGATGATCCGCGAACCGCTGAAGCGCTCCAGAAGGATCAGGCTGGCCCCGGCGTTCAACACGCCCATGGTGGAATAGACCTGGGCGTTGGCGTGGAACAGGGGGTTGGGGGTCATCACCCGGTCGGCCGCCTGGATGCCCACGGTGTAGGCGTAGGACTGGCCGGTGGTCACCCAGCCGTAGTGGCTGTTCAAGACACCCTTGGGCATGCTGGTGGTGCCCGAGGTGTAGATGCACACGCAGGGGGCCTGCTCGTCCACCGCTATGTCCAGGGGCGAGCCGTCGCCGGTGAGCAGCGCGCCGAACCATTGGTGGCCCGCGGCCTCGCCTTCCGCGCCGGTGACGAAGATCGCGCCCAGGGCCTCCTTGGCGCTGGCCTCCACCTGCTCCAGGAGCGGCAAAAACTTGGGCTCCAGGATCATGGCCTTGGCCCCGGAGTGGCCCAGGATGTAGCCCATCTCCGCCTCGGTGAACACCGGGTTGATGGGCACCGCCACCGCGCCCAGCATGTTCAGGCCGAACCAGGCGTAGAGGAACTCGGGCGCGTTGGTCTGCATGATGGCCACGAAGTCGCCCGCGCCCACTCCCCGCGCGGCCAGGCCCCGGGCCGCCTGGTTGATGCGCTCGAACATCGTGGCGTAGGTGATCTCCTGGCCGCCGAAATACAAAAAGACCTTGTCGGGCTGCTCAGTGGCCCGCTGCTGCCAAAGCTGGGGGATGTTCACGGCTAGTCTCCGGTAATCTCGCGGGAGCGCTCCACCAGTTCGGTGAGCACGTTCTGGGTGTCGGCCGGTTGCAGGAAGATGATGCGCGAGTCGTCGCCGCCCGGACGGGGGCCGCTGTCGCGCAGGGCCACGCCCGTGGCCTCGCACTGGGCCATGGCCTCTTCCAGGCTCTCCACCCGGTAGGCGATGTGGTGGAAGCCGGGGCCCTTGTCCTCAAGGAACTGGCCGATGCGTCCGGCCCCCGGCGCGGTGGGCTCCAACAGCTCCATGAGTACCTCGCCCACCGGCAGGAAGGCGATGCGCACGGAGATGTCCTCCAGGGTTTCGATCTTGATCGGCTTGAGGCCGAAGGCCTTCTCGAAAAGCTTCAGGGCGGGCTCCAGTTGGTGCACCGCGATCCCGATGTGGTCTATCTTTTTCAGCATGATCTTTTTCCCCGCCTCAGCGCGGCAGATGTTTTTCCAGGGCCGTGAGGATGCTGGGCAGGCTGGCTCCGGGCCCGAATATTTCCTTGACCCCCATCTCCTTCAGTTTCCCCGCGTCGTCCGGCGGTATGATGCCTCCGCCGAACACCGGGATGTCCCCGGCCCCCTGCTCCTTGAGCAGGTCCAGGGTCTTGCCGAAGAGGGTCATGTGCGCCCCCGAGAGGATGCTCAGGCCGATCAGGTCCACATCCTCCTGGATGGCGGTGCTCACTATCTGGGCGGGGGTCACCCGCCGTCCGGTGTAGATGACCTCGTAGCCCGCGTCCCTCAGGCCCATGGAGACCACCCGCGCCCCCCGGTCGTGGCCGTCCAGGCCCGGCTTGGCCATCAGCACCCTATGCTTGCGTGCCATTATTTATGCTCCTCCCCTACAGCCCGCTCTCGCGGTACAGGCCGAAGACCTGGCCCATGGTGCCGCAGATCTCGCCAATGGTGGCGTAGGCCTCCACCGCGGCGGTGATGGCGGGCACGGTGTTGACGCCCTCGCGGGCCGCGGCGGCCACCCCCTCCAGGGCCGCGTCCACCTTGGCCTGGTCCCGCGAGGCGCGCAGGGCTTTTAGCTTGGCGATCTGGCGCTCCTGGGCCTCTGCCGGGGGCCGGAAGATGGCGATGGGCGGATCATCCTCCTCGGTGAAGGCGTTGACCCCCACCACCACCTGCTCGCCCGCGTCCACCTTGGTCTGCCACTCGTAGGCGGTCTCGTCGATGGCCCGGCGGAACCACTGGTTGTCGATGCACTTGACCGCGCCGCCTTGGCTCTCCACCTCGGCCAGGAGCTCGCGCACCTTGGCCTCGATCTGCTCGGTGAGGCTCTCCAAGAAGTAGGAGCCGCCCAGGGGGTCGATGGTGTCGGCCAGGCCGGTCTCGTGGGCGATGATCTGCTGGGTGCGCAGGGCCAGCTTCACCGACTCCTCGGTGGGGGTGCAGAAGGCCTCATCGTAGGAGCAGGGGAACAGGCTCTGGCAACCGCCCAGCACCCCGGCCAAACACTCGATGGCCACCCGCACCACGTTGTTCATGGGCTGCTGGGCGGTGAGGGTGCTGCCCGCGGTGAAGTTAACCAGGCTCAGGCCCAGCTTGTCCGGGTCGCTCACCCCGTAGCGCTCCTTGGCCAGGCGGGCCCAGAGGCGGCGCATAACCCGGAACTTGGCGATCTCCTCCATGAAGTTCATGTTGCAGCTCATGAAGGCCGAGAGCTGAGGCAGCACCGCATCCAGGTTTGCCCCCCGCCGGGCCACCTCATCCAGATAGGCCAGGCCGTCGGCCAGGCTGAAGGCCACCTCCTGCACCGCGTCCGAGCCCGCCTCCCTCAGGTGGTAGCCGCACAGGGTGAGCGGCAGCCAGTTGGGATGGTGGTTGGCGCAGTACTCGATGAGGTCGCAGCTCAGGCGCAGCGAGGGCTCGGGCGGGTAGATGTAGGTGCCCCGGGAGATGAACTCCTTGAGGATGTCGTTCTGGATGCGCAGGGTGATCTGGTCGGGGTCCACCCCCTGCTTCTTGGCCAGGGCGATGAACATGGCCAGGCCCACCACGCTCATGGCGTTGGCCACCAACGATATCTGGCGGGGCTGGTCCAGGGGGATGCCCTCGAACACCGTCTCCAGGTCTTGCAGCGAATCCAGGGCCACCCCGATGCGCCCCACCTCGCCGTCGGCCAGGGGGTCGTCCGAGTCCAGGCCCAGCTGGGTGGGCAGGTCCAGGGCGATGGAGATGCCCGCCCCGCCCTGGGCCAGGAGGTAGCGGTAGCGCTTGTTGGCCTCGGCCGCGTCGCCGAAACCGGCGTACTGCATGAACAGCCAGGGAGCCGCGCGGTAGCCCAGGGGGTCCTTGCCCCGGGTGAAGGGGAAGCGGCCCGGGAAACCCAGGTCCTCCACGTAGTCCTGGCCCGCCGCCTCCACGTCCAAGGGCGTGTAGAGCCGCTTCACCGGGATGCCCGAGGGCGTGGCGAAGCTGTCCTTGCGCTCGCCCCGGGCCTGGAGCGCCTTGGCCACCGGCCCCTCTTCCCACAGGCTCAGTTGTTCGCCTAGTCGGTCTTTGCTCATGGCGTCTTTCTCTATAAGGCGGGCCGAGGGTTCACGGCCCGCCGGTCTCAGGCGGAGAAGACTCCGCCGTTCACGTCCAGGGTGACCCCCACCACGAAGCCGGCCTCGGCCGAGCAGAGGTAGAGCACCGCGCCCACGATCTCGCCGACCTCGGGCAAACGGCCCATGGGGATGCCCGCGATGAACTGGGCCCGCTGCTCGTCGGTCTTGCGCTCGTCCCACATCTTCTGGATGCGCGCGCCGCTCAGCACCAGGGCCGGGGCCACCGCGTTAACGTTGATGCCGAAGGGAGCCAGCTCCTGGCCCACGTGGCGGGTCAGGGCGATGATGCCGCCCTTGGCGGCCACGTACTGCACCGGGGTGAACTTGCCCCCGGCGCGGGCGGTGATGGAGCTGAGGTTCACGATCTTGCCCGAGCGGGCCTGCTTCATTATCCTGGCCGCCGCCCGGGTGCACAGGAAAGTGCCCTTGAGGTTGAGCTCCACCACCTTGTCCCAGTCGGCGGTCTCCACCTCGTCTACCGGGGCCTGGGGCACGCCCATGCTGCCCCCGGCGTTGTTTATCAGGATGTCCAGGGAGCCCCACTTGCTCAGGGCTGCGTCCATCAGGGCCTGAACCGAGGCCTCGTCGGTCACGTCGCAGGCCAGGCCCATGGCCTCGCCGCCATTGGCGCATATCTCCGCCGCCGCCGCCGAGGCCAGGGCCCCGTCCACATCGGCCAGGAGCACCCGCGCCCCCTCGGCGGCCAGGGCCGCCCCGAAGGCGCTGCCGAAGCCGCCGCCCCCGCCGGTGACCACGGCGGTCTTGTCCTTGAAGCGCATCGCAAGTCCCTCCTTAGTCGTCCAGCCAGGGCATGGGCGGCAGGGGCACCTCCAGGGCGTACTCGAACAGGAACTTGATCGCCACCGGGGCCACGATGGCCAGGGGCACGATCAGCTTGGGGTTGCGCTCGCCCAGCAGGTAGCAGAAGCCCAGGATGCCGGCCACCGAGGAGATCATGAAGCCCAGGAGATCCAGGCCCAGCAGATACAGGCCCATGCCGCCCACATAGGCGCTCACCCGCCTGACCGCGGTGATCTTCACCTGCGAGTAGCCCAGCGTGCTCCGCTTGCGCCACTGGTTGAACGCCAGGCACACGCAGAGCACGCTGCCCAGCAGGAGCAGGGTGTTGGGGAACAACAGGGCCGAGACCCCGAAGCCGCCCGGCGTCTCGATCTGGCTGGGGAAGAGATAGAAGTAGCACCAGCCGAACACGGCCAGGATGACCAGGGTGCCGGTGATCTGGAAGACGAAGTTGGAGACCCGCACGTGGCCTTCCACCTTTTCCGGCACCGCCGGTTCCAGGTGGGTGGTGGCCTCGCAGGCGGCCGCGTCGGCCTCGGCCTTGCGCTCGCGGTGGCGGAAACGGCTGTAGAGAATGGTGCCCACCGAGAGGAAGGTGAAGATCCACAGGCCGATGGACAGGGGGCTCTCGAACAGGAAGCCGTAGTGCCCCTGGCTGATCTGCATGGCCCGCCGGAAGTTGTCTTCGAGCAGCGGCCCCAGGATGAAGCCGATGAGGAAGGTGGCCCGGGGGAAGTTGAGCTTGTTCAGGGCGTAGCCGATGAGCCCGAAGGTGAAGGCCACCCCCACGTCGAACAGGCTCTGGTTGAAGGCGTAGGAGCCCACCGCGCACAGCACCAGCATCAGGGGGAAGATCACCGTGACCCGGAGCGAGGCCGCCCGGGTGAACACCGGCAAAAGCCCCCGCGCGATGCAGTAGAGCAGCATGTTGGCCATGAGCAGGCCGGCGTACACGCCGTAGACCACGTTGGGCGCCTCTTGGAAGATCAAGGGCCCGGGGGTCAGGTCGTGGATGAGGAAGGCCCCCACCAGGATGGCCGCCTCCACGTCGCCGGGCACGCCCAGGCCCAGCAGGGGCACCAGGTTGGCCCCGCTCACCGCGTTGTTGCCCGACTCCGCCCCGGCGATGCCCTCCACCGAGCCGTGGCCGAACTCCTCGCGGTGCTTACTCTGCCGCCAGGCGGCGTCGTAGCCCATGAAGGCGCCCAAGGTGGGTCCCAGGCCGGGGATGATGCCGATGCAGGTGCCCAAGAGCGAGCCGCTGACCATGGGCCGCACCATGAGCTTCCAGTCGCGCCGGGTGATGCGGGTGTCGTCCTTGCAGGTGGGCGGCGGGATATGGGCCTGCACCTGGCGCACCCGCTGTTCGTACTGGGCCATGATCTCGGGGATGGTCAACAGGCCGATCAGCATGGGGATCAGGCTGATGCCGTCCACCAGCTCGTTCAGGTCGAAGGTGAGCCGGGGCAGCGAGGTGCTGGGGTCCAGGCCGATCAGAGCGATCAGGAGCCCCATGACCGCCGTGATCAGGCCCTTCAACAGGCTCTTGCCCGAGGCCGGGCCCACGATGGTCAGGGCCATGACCGCCACCGCGGTGAACTCGCCGGGGCCGAACTGCAAGGCCACCCGGGCCAGGTTCACCGCCAGGAGGATCAGGATGATGTCGGAGAAGGTGTCGCCGATCACCGAGGCGGTCAGGGAAATTTTCAGAGCTTTGATGGCCTTGCCCGCTTTGGCCAGGGCATGGCCGTCGGCTACAGTGGCCGCGGCCGCCGATGTTCCCGGCGCGCACAGCAATATGGCCGATATGGAGCCGCCGAAGATGCCGCCCTTGTAGGCCCCCATGAGCATCATCAGGCTGGGGATGGGGGGAAGGGTCAGGGTGAGGGGGATGACCATGGCGATGCCCATGGTGGCCGTGAGCCCGGGTATGGAGCCCAACACGATGCCCGCCGCCACCCCGCAGACCAGATAGATCAGGTTGGCGGGGGCCAGCACATCCGCGAATCCGTTTAGCAGTAATTCAAGCATGGCTATCTCGCAGGCCCCTGCCGGGGCCCCTTAGCGGCCGCGAATCCTTGGTTTAAGAATAAGGGTGATCCCTCGCCTGGTGACCCAGGGGAGGGAACTCCGCCCTGGGGGGCCGGGTTCCGGGGCGGCCGGAAACGGCGGGCGGAGAAAATGGTTTTGCGTTGCTTCAGCGGCAAGGAACCACCCATGCGTGCATCAGGTCCGGGTTACTTCTTGCCCAGGCCCAAGGCCTTCAGGTCGCGGCCCATCTCGTCGTAGCCCTTGAGGCAGAACTTCTCGTAATCCGGGCCGCTCATGAACATGGGGGCCATGCCCAGATCCACCATCTTCTTCTGGATGACCTTGTCGGCCACGGCGGCCTTGAAGGCGGCCTGCAGCTTGGCGCGGCGGTCGGCCTTGATGCCGGCAGGAGCGGCGAAGCCCAGCCAGGAGTCGATGTCGGTCTTGTAGCCCAGCTCCCGCAGGGTGGGCACGTCGGGCAGCAGAGGCCAGCGCACCGGCGAGCAGGAGGCCAGCATACGCATCTGGCCGGTCTTCACCTGGGGAGCGATGTCCATGGGGTTGCCCACGATCAGGTCCACGTGGCCGCCCAAGAGGGCCACGGTGGTCTCCTTGCCCGACTTGTAGCGGACCCAGACCACGTTATCCATCTTCTTGCCGGTGACCGCGGCCAGGCGGGGGAAGATGAGGTACTGCACCGGGCTGGGGGTGGCCATGGTGATGCGCTTGCCGCTCTCGATGGCCTTCATCAGGTCGCCGAAGGTCTTGTAGGGGCTGTCGGCCTTTACCGCGATGCCGTAGAGATAGCGGCACACGCCGGCGATGAAGGCGAAGTCCTTGATCTTGTAGTTGACCTTCATCAGGTGGGGCGCCACGCCCATGGGCGAGAAGCTGGTCACGCCGATGGTGTAGCCGTTGGGCTTGCGGGTGGCCAGGTAGGTGGGGCCCACGGTTCCGCCGCCGCCGGCCTTGTTGACCACGGTGATGGGCTGGCCCAGGGGCTTCTCGGCAACTGAGCAGAGCAGGCGGCTGGTCAGGTCGGTGGTGCCGCCCGCGCCGTAGTTGACGATGAAGGTGATGGGTTTGTCGGGGTACTTGGCCAGAGCCGCGCCGCCGCCCAAAAGCAGCATGAGCATGGCGGCCAAGGCCATGAAAGTTGCCAATCTGAAGCTCCGCATTATCCTCTCCTTTGTTATGCGGTTTTACCAACCCGCCTTATTGCCAAGGCGATAAGTCTCCCTCTCCCACGGGCCGGAACTCCCGGCCCGGTTTCACACCAGGCGTTTTTTCTCCAGGCAGAACCCCACGGCCTGCATGATCCGGAGCATGTAGCGGTCGCGCTCCTTGCATACCTCGGCATAGGGGCGGCCGGAGTAGTCGTAGAAGCCCTTGCCGCTCTTGGCCCCCAGCTCGCCCTTGTCCAGGTGCTCGTAGAGCGCCTTGGGGCGATCCTCGATGGGCGGATCGAAGAACTCCTTGTCCAACAGGTTGCGCGCGCTCAGGTCCAGGCCGGTGAAGTCCACCCGCTGCACCAGGCCCAGGAGCATCATGCGTGGGGCTATGGAGGCCTTCACCGCCAGGTCCAGGTCCTCGGGGCTCACGTAGCCCTCTTCCAGCAAAAAGAAAACCTCGCGGTTCAGGTGCCTTTGCAGCCGGTTGATCAAAAAGCCCGGCACGTAGCGCTCGATCTCCACCGGCAGCTTGCCCAGCTTCCTGAGCAGGGCCAGGGTCAGCTCCACGGTGGCCGGGTCCACCCCCGGGTCCTTGACCACCTCCACCAGGGGGATGATGTGGGGCGGGGCGAACCAGTGGGCGATGATCGAGCGGGGCAAAAGCTCCGGCGGGGCCAGGGGGTAGATGTTCAGGGTGGAGGTGTTGCTCCACAGCAGAGCGTGGCTCGGCGCGTTGGCTAGGACTTCCGCGAAGACCTGGGTTTTCACCTCGCGGTTTTCCAGCACCGCCTCCACCACGATGTCCGCCGAGGCCACCGCCTCGGCGATGGAGCCCGCGTAGGTGACGCGCCCGGCGGCGGCCTCGGCCTCGGCCGGGTCCAGGCCGGTCAGATCCACCAGGTTTTCCAGGGTGGCGGCGATGGTGGCCGCGCAGATCTCGGCCGCCTCGGGGCGGGGATCATAGCCCACCACCGGGTAGCCGCCCTGGGCAAAGGCCAGAGCCAGGCCCGGGCCCATGGTGCCCAGGCCGATCACCGCGATGCTTTTCACTTGCTCCAGGTTCATGCTTTCACTTCCCCACGGTACGTATCCGCAAACGTTTGCAGCCGAGTGCAAAATTTTTTCATGCCTTGCGGCCCCTGCGCCGCCCCCCTTGTCGCCGGCGGCTCAGGCCTTGGGGGCCTGGTACACGCCGGTGGATTCCCGTATCACCAAAGAGGACGGAATGACCACATGCTTCTGCTGACAGTGGCCTTGCTCAATTAATTCAATGAGATTGACCGCTGCGGCCCGGCCGACCCCCACCACGGGCACCGTGATGGTGGTTAGGGGCGGGTCGGTGAGCTCCAAAAGGTCCGAGCAGCCGATGGCCATCACCGAGATGTCCTGGGGTATCTTGAGCCCCCGGCTGTGGATCTGGTGCAAGGCTCCGGGGGTGACCGCGTCGTTGATGCAGATCACCGCGCTGGGCGGCTGGTCCATGTCCAACAGATCGCCCATGAGCCGGAAGCCGTCCGTCTTGGAGAAGTCGCTCTCCTTGACATATTTTTCGTTTAATTCCAAGTTGTTGTCCGCGAAGGCCCGCTTGTAGGCCTCCAGGCGCTCGATGGAGTACTTGGAATTCATGAAGCCCAGGATAAAGGCGATGCGCCGGTGGCCCAGGCCGATCAGGTAGTTCACCCCCCGGTAGACGTCCTTCAAGTTCTCCGAGCTGACGCTGGAGATGTCTTGCTCCATGCCCGCCGGGAAGCCGGGCACCACCACTGCGGGGATCTTCTGCTCGATGAGGTAGGGAATGTGCTCGTCGTCGATGCGGTTGGCCACCACCACTATGCCGTCCACCAGGCGGCGGTGATAGAGGTTGGCGTAGTTGTCCTGGGGGTTGATGTTGAGCATCAGGTGGTAGCCCCCTTGGTTGGCCACCGAGCTCAGCCCAAGCAATATATCGGAATAATAGGGATTCTGGAACGCAAACTCGCTGGCGCGCAGGATGACGACCCCGATGACCCCGATGCGGTTCTGGACCAGGGCCTTGGCCATGGAGTGGGGGTGGTAGTTCAGCTCGCGGGCCAGCTTGAGGATCTTCTCGCGGGCCTCGGGGTTAACCCCGGGCTGACCGTTGAGCGCCCGCGACACCGAGGAAAAGGAAACCCCGGCGCGTTTGGCGATTTGCTTGATAGTGGCCATGCCGCGAAAAACAACACCTTTTCATAGGGTCATTCACGTGTATCGCAAACGTTTGCAACAAGTCAACCCCTAATGTGGCGGCCTGGTGATTTGTGAGGCGGCTTCATTTTCAGGAGAGCGCCTGACGGCGGGAGCATCGGATGGTACAATTGAACAAGTGGTTTTCCCAGGCGCAACCTGATGTGCGAGTAGAGGCCCCAGTGCAGATACACATAAGCCCCGAAGCCCGCGACTGGCTGACCGCCCACGGCGGCCAGCTCACCATCGACCCCCCCGCCTCGGGCGGCGGCTGAGCCCCGGCCACCGGGGCGCGGTTCGCGCCCACGCCTCCCCGAGCCGGCACCGAAGGCCTCTACGGCCGTCACCGCATCGACGGGGTGGAATTGTTCGTCCACCGCAACCTGATGCTCACCGCTCCCCGGCTCACCGTGAGCATGGGCGGCATCTGGCGCTGGCGCTGGCTGAAGGTGGACGGAGTGGCCCCCCTGGCCGCCTGCGCCATGTAGGCCCCGAAGGCCCGCCCTACTTTTTCTCGGGGATAAGCTTGCTGTCGGGAATGAACAGGTAGGCCGCTCCGGCCGCGCCCAGGGCCACGGCCATGAAGCCCCACACCGGCCAGTAGCCCGCCACCCCCTGCATGGTGGTGGGCTCGCCTTCCACCAAAAATCCGGCCATCTGCATCACCCCCGCCGCGCCCAGCATGGTGTAGAGGTTGATGCCGGTGAGCGCCCGCGCCGCCAGGTGGTCGGGCAGAAGCTCCTTGATGTGGGGGTACATGATCTGCCCCGCCGAGGTGGCCACGCCCATCCCCAGGAACAAAAGGTCCACCAGCCACCAGGGCGCGCCGTACATCAGACCCAGGGTCAGGGTGAGCAGCGCCGAGGCGAACAGGGAAGGCGCGATCACCCACTTGCGCGAGGCCACCACCGAGTCGCTGATGCGGCCCAACAAGGGCAGTCCCACCATGTAGCCGATGGTGATGAACAACAGGGCGTTGCCCGCCTCCACCGGGGTCATCTTCAGGCCGTAGATGAGATAAGGCCCGGCCCAGAGGCCTTGCAGGGTGAGGATGCAGCCGTAGCGGAAGAAGGTGGCGAAGCTGATGACCCAGTAGAAGGGCCGCTTGAGCAGGCCGCCCCAGCCCTGGAAAGGGTTCCGGCTCTGGGGGGCCGCCGGGCGCTCCGCTCCGGGCGGGTAGTCGCGCACCACCAGCCACAGGCAGAAGCCTTGCAGGGCGTTGAGCGCCGCCACGACGACAAAGGAGCCGCGCCAGCCCACCGCCTGGGACAACAGCACCAGGGGCGTGGCGGCCAACAGCTGCCCGGCCATGCCCGCTCCCACGATCACCCCGGTGATGGTGGCGAAGCGGTTGGCCGGGAACCAGGAGCCCACCAGCACCATGGTGCCGATCATGTTGCAGCTCACCCCCGCGCCCATGAGCACCCGGGCCAGGGTAAGGCTGGCGATGCCCCCGGCAAAGGCGAAGACCAGGGAGCCGGCCACCGCCGAGGCGGCCAGCACGGTCATCACCCGGCGCGAGCCCCAGCGGTCCAGCACCATGCCCAAGGGTATCTGGGCCACGGCGAAGGCATAAAAAAAGGCGGCCGAGGCGTCACTGAGCTGGCTGAGGCTGATGTCCAGGTCGCGGGTCAGCTCCGGCGAGATGACCGTGACCGAGACGCGCAAGAAGGTGGAGAAAAGGAAGCCCCATAGGCACACCACCAGAATGGCCCAGGATCGGCGGTGGTGCCGGGGCGTACCCGGCGATCGAGTCGTGGTGGCGGCGGGCTCCATTGTTTAGAGATTCTACCCGCCCTCGCCCCGGCAATCACCCCTTTTGATGCGGCCTAGGCGCAATCGGCGCGGCGGAGAGCTCGCCGGGTTCCCAGTCGCCCACCGTGCCCCAAAACTCGCCCCCGCAGCCCGCCGTGAGCAGCGCAGCCAGGAGCAGCGCGGCCAGCCCCAGACGAAGCAGGGTACGCTTTTGCTTGCCAGGAGGGGTCACTTTCCTATAACCTCCCGTAAGTTTTAGCACTTGCCTGGAGAGGCCCATGACCGTGCCCCGTTTTCGCAAGTTTTCCCTGGCCTGGCTGCTGCTGGCTTGCCTGTTTTTGGCCCCGGCCTGCAGCGGCGGGGGCGGCGGCGCGGGCGATGCGGTCAACGACGCGGTGAACGAGACCGCCCAGGACGCGGTGGACATCGTGGACCGCCAGGTGAACACCGTGGCCGATCAAAACATCGATGACATCACCAACAACGTCAAGGACGCCGTGAATTAGCCTTTTACTTGGCCTTGCCCTTGGCCTGCGGCCCGGCGATCAACAGCGTCTGGTGGGCCGGGTTCAGGTACTTGTCCACCGCCGCCTTCACCTGCGCGGCGCTAACCGCCTTCACCTTGGCCGGCACCTGGGTGTAGAAGAGCCAGCCCAGGCCGTTCAGCTCGCCCCCGGCCATGGCCATGGCCTGAGCGGCGTAGCTTTGCAGGCCGATGGCGTTCTGGCCCAGGTAGTAGGCCTTGGCCCGCTCCATCTCCTTGGGGCTGGGCGCGGCGGAGCGCATGGCGCTGATGTGCTCGCCCAGGCCCCCCAGCGCGGCGGGCTCCTTGCCCGGCCCCACGCCCATGTAGAAGCCGAACACGCCGCCGCCCAGGGCGGGGCTGTAGAAGGGCTGCACCGAGTAGGCCAGGGAGCGCTTGTCGCGTAGGTCGCTGAAGAGCCGCCCGCCCATGCCGCCCATCACCGCGTCGGCCAGCTCCAGGGGCCAGCGCTTGCCCGAGCCCACCCCGGGCGCGGCGAAACCAATGAGTATCTGGCTCTGGCGGGCCTGCGGCTCGTCGATCAGCTCCTGGCGCGGCTTGGCCGGGGGCGCCACCGGCGGCACGCTGATCTTGGCCGCCTGGCCGCTCAGCTTGCCCATGAGGCGGGTCACCTCGGCCTTTACCTGCTTGGGGTCCACGTCGCCCACCACCGAGAGCACGCAGCCGCCCGGCCCCTTGAGACGGGCCATGGCCCCTTGCAGGGCGGCGCGGTCCAGCTTGGCCAGGCTCTCGGGCGTGCCCAGGGGGTCGTGGCCGTAGGGATGGCCGCCGTAGACCAGGGCGCGGAAGCGCTTGAAGGCCCGCGCGATGGGCGAGTTCATCTGAGCCCGGAGGGCGGCCAGCTGCTCGGCCTTGGCCTTGGCCACCTGGGCGGCCGGGAAGTCGGCCTTGGTCCACACCTGGGTCATCAGCTCCAGGCCGCGCTTCCAGTCGCGGGCCAGGAAGCTGCCGGAAAGCCCCGAGCTGCTCTTGCCCGAGAAGCCGCTGAGGCCGGCGGCCATGTCCTCCAGCTCGCGGGTGAGCGCCTCGTAGCTCAGCTCGCCCGCCCCCCGGGTGACCGAGCGCGACCACAGGGAGTAGAGCCCGGCCTGGCCGGGGCCCTCGGCCGCCTGGCCGCCCGGCGCGGCCAGAAGATAGGCCACCAGGGGTACGGCGTGGGCGGGCTTGACCAGCAGGGTCAGGCCGTTGGGCAGCACAAAGCGCTGGGGCTGGTCCGGGGCCGAGGCCTTGGCCGCGGGCGCGTCATAGGCCTTGGCCGCCACCTGCTGGAGCGCGGCCAGGTCCGGGGCCGGGGCCCCCTCGGGAAGCTGGATCACCACCGACAGCCGAGCGGGTTGCATATACGCGCGGGCGGTCTGGGCCACCTCGGCCGCGTCCAGCTGGTTGAAGCGCTGGGTGTAGGTCTCCACCTTTTCGAAGCCGCCTCTAAACATTTCGAAATAGCCCAGCTCGCGGGCCTGGCCCTGCATGGTCTGGCGGGAGCGCACGAAGCCGGCCGCCAGGTTGACCCGGGCCCGCTTGAGCTCCTCGCCGGTGGGCGGCTGTTGCCACAGGGTCATGGCCTCGCTGAGCAACGCGGGCCAGGCGGCCTGCACCTTGTCCGGGGCCAGGGAGGCCTCCACCTCGAACAGGCCGATGCCCTCCGGGGTGTAGGCCCCGGCGTCGGCGGTGTCCACCAGGCCGCGCTTTTCCTTAAGCCGCGACCACAGGCGGCTGGTCTCGCCCTCGCCAAGCACGGTGGCCCCCATGTCCAGGGGATAGACCTCCGGGCTGGGCAGGCCGGGGGTGGTCCAGGTCAGGCTGATGGTGGCCTGCTTGACCTTGTCGCGCATGATGCTGAGGCGCGGCCCGGCGGGGCGCGGGTCCCGGGGCAAGGTGAACTTGGGCGCGGGCTCCTTGCTCAGCGGCGCGAAGGCCTTTTCGATGAGCGGCAGAATCTCGGCGGTCTTGAAGTCGCCGACGGCCACCACCAGCATGTTGGGGGCGCGGTACCAGCGGGCCTTGTAGTCCAGGATGTCCTGGCGGCTGATGGCCTTGACCGACTCGATGCTGCCGATGATGGGGCGGCCGTAGGGCGTGTCGCCGAAGGCCTGGGAGAAGACCCGCCAGCCCATGCGCCGGTTGGGGTTGTTCAGGTTCATGCGGACCTCTTCGATCACCACCTCTTTTTCCTTGGCCAACTCCTTGGCGTCGAAAGAGGCGTTGACCACCGCGTCGGCCAGGATGTCCAGGGCCTGGGGGGCCGAGGCGCTGGCCGCCACCACGTAGTAGTTGGTGTGGTCAAAGGTGGTGTAGGCGTTCACCTCGCCGCCCAGGGCCTCGATGGCCCCGGCCATCTCGCCGGCGGGCCGCTTGGGGGTGCCCTTGAAGATCATGTGTTCAATGAGGTGGGTTATGCCGTACTCGCCCTTTTTCTCGTAGATGGACCCGGCGCGCACCCAAACCTGGAAGGCGGCCACCGGGGCCTCGTGGTTTTCGGCCACGATGACCGTGAGGCCGTTGGCCAGCTTGTGGCGGGTGGGCGCGGCCCAGGACAGGGCGGGCAGCAACAGGACAAGGGCGAGGGCCAGGGTGAAGGCGAGACGGCGGCGCATTTAGCTCTCCCGGGTCCGGCCAAGGGGCCGGGTAAAAAACAACGTTATCCTTAAATCTAAGGCCACGTGGCTTTTGCTTCAAGCCGGGGCCGCCGAAAGACGGGTTTGGCCCCGCCCCCCAGTTGCCCCTTCAACCCCGGGCATCGCCTGGACTATAATGGGGCATCACGCGAGCCAAAGCCGTTTGGGAGACCCGCATGGATTTCAAATTGAAGTTCGTCTGGCTGGGCAAGCTGTCCTTGCTGGCGCTCTGCCTGCTGCTGGCCGGCGACCTGCTCCTGTTCTGCCACTTCCCCATGCATCTCTACGCCATGTACCTGGGGCTGGCCCTGTGCCTGGTGGTGCCCTATTTCCTGGCCCGCTGGCGCCAGGCCCGCATAGAGGGTCGCCGCGCCGGGCCCCATGTGTACCGCATCCTGCTGGCCACTCTCGCCGGCTTCATCCTGTCCCTGGCCTGGTCCATCGCCTACTTCAACTACGAGGGGGCCTTTGCCGGCCTGGACCCGGAGATGCTCTCCCCCCGCTTGTTGGGGGTGTTCGTGTCCAACTACGCGGTCAAGGCGGCCATGCTGGTGTTGACCCTCATCTGCCTGTCCGACGCCCTGCAACGGGGCAAGGGCAGCGGCGGCAAGCCGGAGCCCTGCGAGATGCCCGAGGAGCCGGAGGAGCCGGAGGTGGCGGAGGAGCCGGAAAGCTGAGGCCTGGGGGAATTTCTTGCCGCGCCACAGGCGCGTCGCCGGATAGCATAGCTATCGGGGGCAGCAGAAAATCAACCTAATCCTGGGGCGGGAGCGATCCTGCCCCGTTTTTATGGGGGCATCGGGCAGGGGCAAACCCCGCCCCTACATTGGCCTGGCCGCTCTGCCAGCGCTTCTTCATTCTTTTCTTCGGTTCATTCTCCCCATACCCCCCACCGTCGGGGTCGCCCCGGGGCCGGCATCTCCGCGCACCGGCTCGGCCTGCCTCCGGCCAGCCTCTGTAAAATTTCTCTCCCCCGCCTCCGCTTGCTCTGATCCGCGACCCCGCCTCGCCAGCGAGCGCCCCTCCCCACCAACCACCCTTATGCCGGCCCAGGGTGATCCCGACAAAAAACGCCTTTTTCTTTTCTCTCTTCTATCTATCTTCTATGCGAAATAGGTGTGGTTGGGGTTCGCACCGCTCTGCTTTTTTCTGGAAAGGATCGGAAATCAGGGAAGGTTACAGGGGGCCGGAATTAAATTTTATTGATTAAAGCCCCTACAGCAGAACCCAGGATATTTTGGGTCCAAGGACTATTCATTACGCTTTTTATTTTATTTAATAACTTGCTCTTGTCCTCTTCCGGGATGGCATGGTTACCTTCAATGGTACGCGCAACAATTTGAAACAAATCACCAACAGAAACATTTAAGTTTGTTTGGTTCGCGTTGTCTCCTATCGCCAAATTTTGTGCTTGCTGAACATTGATGGAGTATTTATTCCTTTGTTGCCTTTGTGGTTCCTTTTTCGCCTGACTCAAAGCGAGTCGCCCGTTGGGAAGAAGGGAAACTCCCCCGTCGGCGTCAAGTTCAACACTGCCTTCATTAAACAACAAGAATGATGCATCGTTAACTGTCTGTATATCTATCCCTAGTTCGTTGCTGATTTCTTCGGATCCAACCACAGCAAAGCTCTCTCTCGTAGCCAGCATCGCCAAAATTTTAAGCTTCACACTTAAAATATCCATTTTATCCTCCCAACTGGCAACGCCCTAGCTGTCCCCATTTTCCTCGATATTGAATATACGTCTAACTAGAGCTAACTGTTCTCTCCTGGTGTCCTCGCTCTTGTCGTGGCTGGCGTGCTTTACGAACATGATGGGGTCGTGGATGAGCTTCTTGACCAGGGCCAAGGTGAGGCGATCCAGGGCGGCGGCCTGCTCCGGGTCGCTGATGCCCAGGTCCTTGAGGGTGCGGCTCAGCTCGGCGGCGCGAATACCCTCGGCCTTGGCGCTCAGGGCGCTGATGGTGGGCACCGCTTCCAGGCCCTTGAGCCAGGCCATGAACTTGACCACCTCCTGGGCCACGATGCTCTCGGCCTCCCCGGCGGCCTCGGCCCGGGAGGCCTTGCCCGCCTCCACCACCGAGCTCAGATCGTCGATGTCGTAGAGGTAGCAGCCGTCCAGCTCGCCCACCGCGGGCTCCACGTCGCGGGGCACCGCGATGTCGATGAAGAACAGGGGCCGCCCGCGCCGTTTTTTAAGGGCCGAGCGGGCCATCTCCAGGGTGATCACCGGCAGCATGGAGCCGGTACTGGCGATCACGATGTCCACCTGGCCCAGGAGCTTGGGCATGTCCTTGAGCTCCAGGGCCTCGCCGCCAAAGGGCCGGGCCAGCTCCACCGCCCGCTCCAGGGTGCGGTTGGCCACCAGAACCCGGCCCGCGCCCTGGCCCACCAGGTGCTCCAGGGCCAGCTCGGCCATCTCCCCGGCCCCCACCACCATCACCGCGAGGCCCTCCAGGGAGTCGAAGATCTTTTTGGCCAGCTCCACCGCCGCGAAGGAGATGGACACCGCCGCCCCGCCGATGTTGGTTTCCGAACGCACCCGCTTGGCCACCTGGAAGGTCTTGTGCAGCAGGCGGTTCAGGACCGCGCGGCTGGTCCCGGCCATGGCCGCCGTGCGGTAGGCCTCTTTTATCTGGCCCAGAATCTGGGGCTCGCCCACCACCAGGGAGTCCAGGCTGGAGGCCACCCGGTAGAGATGGCGCACCGCGTCGGTGTCCTGGTGGGTGTAGAGATGGGGCGCGATCTCCTCGGCGGCCACCCCCCGGCCGTGGGCCAGCCAGCGGGCCACCTCGCCGGGGTCGGCGTCTTCGTCCATCACCGCCAGGGCCTCCACCCGGTTGCAGGTGGAGACCAAAAAGGCCTCGCGCACCCCGGGCAGGGCCGCGCAGCGCTCCAGCTCGCCGCCCACCGCCTCGGGCGGCGGGGCCAGACACTCGCGCACCTTGAGCGGCGCGCTCTTGTGGCTCAGGCCCACCAGAACGAGCTTCACGGCGTGGTCCCCCCGAAGCCCGCCAGGGAGGCGAAACTATGGTAGCTGGGGAACAGCAGGCCCGCGCCCAGGAAGGTGAAGACCAAGGCCGCGAAGGCGATCAGGGCCAGCCAGGCCCCCCGGCGGCCGCGCCAGCCCTGCACCAAGCGGGTGTGCAGCAGGGCGGCGTACAACAGCCAGGTGATCAGGGCCCAGACTTCCTTGGGGTCCCAGCGCCAGTAGGAGCCCAGGGTTATCTGGGCGTAGACCGCGCCGGTGATCAGGCCGATGGTCATGAGCAGAAAGCCCGCCACCAGGCTGGTGTGGCTCAGTGAATCCAGGCGGCCCAGGCTGGGCAGGCGCTGGAAGGCCGGGCCCAGCTTCTTGGCGCGCAGGGCGTGATCCTGCACCAAATAGAGCACCCCGCCCAGGAAGGTGAGGGCCAACAGGCCGTAGCCCGCCATGATGGAGAGCACGTGCAGCACGATCCACAGGCTCTTGAAGGCCGAGCTGGTCACGCCCTCCACCTTGGGCAGCACCGAGGCGGCCAGGAGCATCAGGGCGCAGAGCGGCCCGGCCACCGCGCCCATGATCTTCATCTCCAGGCGCAGGTTGATCACCAGGGCCGCGCCCATGATGGCCCAGGAGAACAGGTCCAGGGACTGGCGCAGGTTGGCCGCGGGCAAGACCCCGCTCGATATCCAGGCGGCGGCCAGGGCCGCGCTGTGCAGGCCGAAGCCGACCCACAGCAGGGCCAGGCCCATGCGGTAAAGCCCATGGCGTTGCTTGAACAGATAGCCCATGGAGACCAGGCCGCCGAAGACATAGGCGGCCAGGGTGGCCCAGTGCAAGGCGGTGCTCACTCGTCGGACCTCCCTTCCGAAGCCAGGCCCTCCGGGCCCAGGCCCAGCTCAGCCAGGCTGAAGCCCGGCCCCAGCTCGCGGGCCAGAAGCGCCTCCACCCCCACGGCGTCGCCCCCCGCCACCAGATCGAACAGCTCCGAGTCCACCAGCTTGTAGAACACCGGGCGGTTTTCCACGGCCGGACGGCCCAGGGCGGTGAGGCGGGCGCGGCAGGCCCTGAGCAGGGCCAGGTAGGGACCCCACTCGGGGCCGAAGTCTTTTTGCAGACGCTGGCGCAGGCGGCGGGCGGCGGCCGGCGAGGCCCCCCCGGTGCTCACCGCCACGGTAAGCTCGCCCCGGCGCACCACCGCCGGCACGATAAAGGAGCACAGGGGCGGCACGTCCACCACGTTGACGAAGACCCGCGCCTCTTCGGCGGCGGCGGCCACGGCGCGGTTGAGCGTCTCGTCGTCGGTGGCACAGACCACCAGCCAGGCGCCAGCCAGGTCTTGGGGCATGAAGCCGCGCTCAATGAACTCCACCTTTGGCCCCTGGGCCAGCTCGCGGGCCTCTGGGGTCAGACGGGGCGAAACCAGGCGCACCCGCGCCCCGGCCTCCAACAGGGAGACCAGCTTGCGCGTGGCCACCTGGCCGCCGCCCACCAGGAGCACCAGGCGGCCGTCAAGGTCCAGCAGGGCGGGATAATAGGTCAAAAGGCTACTCCCCTAAAACGTCTCCGGCCAAGCATAACACCTGACCGGCCCTGGGGAAAGGCAAGCGAAAGGGGCCTCCCGCGCGGGAAGCCCCTTGAAAGCCGTCGGAAAGGGCCCCTTTTACAGGGCGGCCTTGACGATGGACACCGCCTTGTCGAACTGGAAGTCCAGGGTGGCCATGTTGATAACCAGCGAGTAGGCCGTGGCGTCGTCCCAGGAGCGCTTGAAGAAGTGCTTCACGAAGCCCGAGCTGATGCGGTCCTGCCGCTCGCACTCGGACTGGGCGTCGCGGCTGTCGCAGCGGTCCAGACCGGCGCAGCGCCGGGCGCGGGCCTCCAGGGGAGCCACGGTGCGGAAGTGGCGCACCTCCGGCGCGTCGGCCAGGATGTACTGGCTGCCCCATCCCACGATGATCGCGTCGCCTTCCTGGGCCACGCCCAGGATGAGCTCCTTGACCGCCTTTTGGTAGCTGGTGTCGTCCAGGGCCGCCTCGGGCTTCTGGGCGATGCGCCGGACGGTGTGCAAAAACACATCGTCCACCCACTTGAACAGGTGGTTGTCCTCGCCGCGCCGCATGAGCTCGGCTTCGCCTTCGCTCATGTCCAGGCGCTTGGCCAGCTCGGCCAAGACGCCGCGGCCCACCAGGCTGTAGCCCAGCTCGTCGGCCAACCTCTGCGCCAGGGCCTGGCCGCCGGAGGCATATTCCTTGCTGATGGTGATGACGGCCATGGCCTGTTTACCCCTTGGCTGCGGCGTTGGCGGTGAACTCGTCCAACAGGCGCTTCTGGTCGGCGACCTGCACCGCCGCCTTGAGCTTTTCCTCGGCCAGTTCGGCGGCCAGGCCGACGATCTCCCGGGCCAGCTTGCGCTTGGCGTCGGCGAGGTTCATCTCCGCCTGGAGCTTGGCCCGGTCCACGATCATCTCGGACTCGGACTGGGCTTCCTCCACCATCCGGGCGCGCTCGCGCTCGGCGCTTTGGGCCAGGATGTTCTCGAACTCCTCGAGCTCGGCGGCCATGCCCGCGGTCTTTTCCTCGATGACCTTGAGCTGGGCCTCGGCCTCGGCCTTGGCCTTGTTGACCTCTTCCAACTCGGCGGCCACCTGGGCCTTCTGGCTGCTGAAGAAGTCCTTCAAAGGCTTCTTGGCCATCTTGACGATGAGGAAAGCCAGGACCAGGAAGTTGATTATTTTCCAGCCCCAGTCCCAATAGACCTTCCAGGCCGGCGGAGCGGCCGCTTGGGAGGCCAGGGCCGGTTCGGCGGCCAAAAGGAGCGCCGCCAAAAGCGCCAGGGCTGTCAGATGGATGGCTTTCACGAGACCTCCCTGCCCAGCACGCGGCTGGCCATGGTGGTGGCCACCGCCTCGGCTTGGGCGCGTATCTCGCCCTGGGCCTGAGCCATCTCGGCCTGAATGCCGGCCACCAGCTTGTCCGTCTCGACCCGGGCTTTGGCCTGGGCCTCGTCGATCACCCGGCGGGCGTCTTCCTCGGCCTTGCGCCGCACCTCTTCGAGACGGTCGCGCACTTGTTGACGGCCCTGTCCCAACTGCCGCTGGTACTGGCTCTGGCTCTCGGCCGCCTGGTCCTTGAGGGCCACCGCTTCCGCAATGCCCCCCTTGAGGGTGACCGAGCGCTCTTCGATCATCTTGGCCAGTGGCTTATACATTATCTTGTTAAGGATAAAGATAAGCACCAGCAGATTGACGATCTGCACCAGCAGCGTGGCGTTGATACTGATCATGGGCCCGACCTCCTCCGGCCTAGACCACGAAGATCAACAGCAGCGCCACCACCAGGGAGTAGATGCCGGTGGACTCGGACACTGCCTGACCTACCAGCATGGTGCGGGTCAACAGGCCCGCTTCCTTGGGGTTGCGGCCGATGGCCTCGCAGGCCTTGCCCGCCGCGAAACCCTCGCCCACGCCGGGGCCGATGGCGCCCAGGCCCATGGCGATGCCCGCGCCCATCAAGGCGGCCGCTCTCACCAGATCCGCGCCTTCAATGGCCATTTCTCAATTCCTCCAATGATGAACAATTCCCAGGGGCTCCTTGTGGAACCCGTGCGGTTAAATCACAAACAGAAGCAGTAGAGCCACGATCAGCGAGTAGATGCCCGTGGACTCGCTGACCGCCTGACCCACCAGCATCACCCGGGTAAGGAGCACGCTGACCCCTTCCGCGTTGCGGGCGATGCGGTTGACTGTGTAGGCCGCGGCCAGACCCTCGCCCACCCCCGGTCCGATGCCGCCGAAGCCCATGCAGATGCCGGCCGACAGAGGCGCCACCCAGGCCACCATGGTCTCGGAGGCCTCGCGGGGGATGAACAGAAGGATCAGGCTGACCAAAAATCCGTAGATGACCGTGGACTGGGCCACCGTCTGGCCGATGAGCATGGTGGTGGTCACCGGGCCCGAGGATTCGGGCACCCGGGCGATGCCCGCTGCCGCTTCCTGGGCGGTGAAACCGTTGCCGATGCCGGGGCCGATGGCCGATAGGCCGGTGGACAGGCCCGCGCCCAGCAGGGCGGCCCAGGTGGGCCAGGGCGGGCTGTTGGACCAGTCCACGAACATGAGCATGAAGGCCACCACCATGCCGAAGATCGCCGGGGTCTGGCTGACCGCCGAGCCGATGAGCATGTTGGTGCGGATGGAGGTGGCCGCCGCCGGCTGGCGGGCCATGCCCGCGGTGGCGCTGCCGGCGGGCATACCCGAGCCCACGCCCGAGCCGATCGCCGCCAGGCCCACGGAAAGGCCGGCGCCCATGACCGCCGCCCAGCCGGGCCACAGGGGCTGGGCCGACCAGTCGATGAACATGAGCATGAAGGCCACCACCATGCCGAAGATCGCCGGGGTCTGGCTGACCGCCGAGCCGATGAGCATGTTAGTGGTCAGGGCCCCCTGGGTGGGGGGGTTGTCGGCGATGCCCACGCAGGCCTCGGCCGCCGGGAAACCGCCGCCGGCGCCCGAGCCGATGGCGCTGAGGCCCATGGCCAGGCCGGAGGCCAGCAGGGACCAGGCCTCGATCATGGGGGCGCCCTCGACGTTCATGAAGGCCAGGAGCATGGCGATGACCAGGGCAAAGATGCCCGCGCTCTCCGCCACCGCCTGGCCGATGAGCATGTTCTTGAGGATGGCCCCGCTCATGGCGGGGTTCCTGCCGATGGCCCGGGAGGCGTTGCCCGCGGCGTAGCCCTCGCCCAGGGCGGCGCCGATGGCGCCGAAGCCCACCGAGAATCCGGCCCCCAAGAAGGCTGCGGCCTGTACCCAAGTTTCCGTGCTAAAGGCCATGAAGCGATTCCTACTTGGTCTGAACCGAAATGTAGACCAGGGTCAGCATGGTGAACACGAAGGCCTGAATCGTCCCCACGAACAGCCCGAAGAAGGCGTTCAAGGCCGGCGGCAGAATCAGGCTGTAGACCAGGTCGCTCACCACCAGGATGATGATCGAGCCGCCCATGATGTTGCCGTAGAGACGGAAGGAGATTGAGACCACCTTGGACAGCTCACCGATGATGTTCAGCGGGGCCATGAAGAACATGGGCTGAACGTACTCGTTGAGGTAGGCCTTGAGGCCCTTGGTCTTAATGCCGGCGTAGTGGGCGATGAAAAAGCCCAGGATGCCGTAGGCCAAGGGGGTGTTGAGGTCCTTGGTCGGTTCGCTGAGCCCCGGGATGACCCCCAACATGTTGCTGAGCCAGATGAACAGGAACACGGTGATGATCAGGGGGAAGTAATGCCGGTTGTTTTCGTCCAGGGCGTCGTCGACCAGGCCCTTGAAGGCGCTGACCATCACCTCGCCCAAGGTCTGCCAGGGGCCGGGGAGGAAAGCCAGCTTTCGGGTGGACATGAGGCCGAAGGCGATTATCACGCCCATCACGATCCAGGACATGATCAGCGTCTCGGAGTTGAACTCCAAGCGGTATCCGCCCAGGGACAGGTACCAATGCGGTATGTTGGTCAGCTCGTTCACGGCGCTATTTGCTCTCGCTAGGGGAACCCACCAGACGCCCGCCCAGGAAGCGGTCGCTTAGAAGGGTGAACTGAACCATGAAAAGTCCCGCCGCGACGGCCAAGGGGGCCACCCGGGCGGGCATGGACAGAGCCACGGCCAGGGCCGCGGCCATCAGGCCGAAGCGCAGGGCCACCGAAACCACGGTGAAGGCCTGGCCCCGGCGGCGGGCCGGATCCAGGGCCCGGGGCAGCAGCCAAGCCATTACCAGGAAGTTGGCCACCGAGGCCACCGCTCCCAGGGCGACGCCCCGGGCCCAGGGGGCCTGGCCGACCAGGACGAGCACCAGGGCCGCGCCCACGGCGAACAACAGGGCCCGGGTGATCACCTGTTTGATGAACACCCCATTAGGACCCTCAGTCTTTGTCGCCGTCGGGTTCACCTTGATTGTCGTCCTCGGGGTTCAACCCCAACTCCGAGATCTGGCGGTAGACGGTATAGCCCCCTCCCGCTATGCCCAGCAGAATGAAGACCACCATTAAGATCTTCTTGGCGCCAAGCCATTCGCCCAGCCAGTAGCCCACGAATAGGCAGAACAACACCGACCCGGCGAAGGTCAGGCCCACCTGCATTACCAGCGCCAGGTGGTCCCATACGGCTCTTGGCGGCCTGCTGAACATTCCTGCCCGCTCCGGAGATTAATAAAAATCGGTTTAGCGGGCTGACTAGGCGTTTATAGACCCGGTGCCGGTGAGTGTCAAGAACAAAGTGCAATATGGCACAAACCGGTTCGGCGGCCCGCAAATTGCTGAAAAAACATTTCACCTTGTCCATGCAATTATCCCTATGATAGCCTATTGTGGGCTACTGGCGCGGCCGGTTTTTTCCCGCGTCCGGTCCCCACCCCATACCGGTAGACATGGTTCCGTGTGTTCAGCGGAGTGAACTTTTCCGCGAGAGGGAGGTTATTCATGGGAGAGAAACGTGTTGCGCGAGTGACCGAGATCGTGGCCGCCAGCCCGGTGAGCTTCGACGACGCCATCAAGGTCGGTTTTGAGCGGGCAACCCGCACCCTGCGGGGAATCACCGGCATGAAGGTCATCGAAATGCGCGTTTCGGTGGCGGAAAATCAGATCTCCGAGTACCGGGTACGCCTGGAAGTGATTTTCGTCCTGGAGGCCTAGGCCGCCCGGGACCCTTCCGGTAATCAATTCGAAACAGCCAGGGGCTTCCCGCCGGATGACGGGGAGCCCCTGCCGCCCCATGCGCCCCCCATTATGGCCCGTCCACCTTACGACCAACTATATATATACGAGCTGACCGGCGACGCCCGCGACCGGGCCCACGGCCTGGGGCCCGACTATCTGGGCCTGTGGCAGGAGGACGAGACCAGCTTTTTGTTCTTCTCGGCCCCGGCGGAGAGGGAGCTGGAAAGTCTATTGGATGGCGAGGGTTTGGCCCTTCGGCAGCTGCACCGCCTGAGCTACGACGAGTGGCAGGGCGGCCTGGACCTGGAGCCCATGCTGGTGGGCGACCTATTCTTCTGCCCGGCCTGGGCTCCGGAGGCGGCCCCGCCCGGGGCGCGGCGCTTGCTCATCGACCCGGGCCTGGTCTTCGGCTCGGGCCTGCACCCCACCACCCGCCATTGCCTGGAGCTACTCCACCTGCGCCGCCAGGAAGGCCCCTTGGGCCGCGTGCTGGATCTGGGCTGCGGCACGGGCATATTGGCCCTGGCCGCCGTGGCCTGGGGAGCAAGCGAGGTGGTGGCCGTGGATCTGAACCCCCTGTGCGTAACCACCACCCAGAACAACGCTGATATCAACGGCTTGGCCATGAAGGTGGCCGAGGGACCGGCCGGGGATTTTCTGGACGCGCCCGCCGGGCTGGTCTTGGCCAACCTGCCTTGGGCGGTGCAGCGGGGGCTTTGGGAGCCGCCGCGCGACCTGAGCGGCTTTCCCGAGCTGATCGTCTCCGGGGTGATGCGCTCCCAGGTGGGCCCGCTGTCCGATCTGTTGTTCAGCCGAGGATACAAAATCCTTCAGCGCCGCGAGGCGGATTTCACCTGGTTCAGTCTGTGGGCCCGGCGGGATTAGGGCCCCGCACGCGCCCTTGGCCCCGGACAATCGACCGCTATTTTTTCTGGGAAAAATTCTCCGAACAAGACACTCCAAAACGGCTCGCATGTTCAGTTAGAGGCGGTTCCGGCCCCCCGATCTGAGCGCCCGTTCGGGAGAAATTTGCATAACTATGCCGTTACAGGCGCAAAAAAGCGTTTGAATGCGTTGACAACCCCCCTGAGTGGTGGTACCAACAATACACCGACTCAACGGAGGACCAGCCATGAGGCGAAAATCAAACCCCAGCCCGACGCGCAGTTCCGCGTCCCACGCTCCCTTCCGCTCCGCCTCCCTGCTTAGCGCCATCCTCGGCGTACTCTTGTTGGTATCCTCGGTAATTATTCTGCCCCTGTAGGGGCCGCAAACACTCTCAGCTCACAACCTGACTGAATGAAGCGGCCCCGGGGCCGCGCAGCCGATTTTTGTTCGGCGCGCATTCCCGGCCGCATCGCCCCCCACGGACCCCGAGGCCTTGGGCGAGGCTCTAGGAAAGAAAAAAAGATGAAGCAGCGCAGCGATCAAATGAGAAAAGGCGCCTCCCGCGCGCCCCAGCGTTCCCTGCTCCGGGCCCTGGGCCACCGGGACGAGGACATGGACAAGCCCCTGGTGGGCATCGCCAACTCCTACAACACCGTGGTGCCCGGCCACATGCACCTGGACCGCCTGGCCAAGCTGGCCGCCGACGGGGTGCGCGCCGCCGGGGGACAGCCCATGGAGTTCAACACCATCGGCATCTGCGACGGCCTGGCCATGGGCCACGCCGGCATGCACGCCAGCCTCCCCTCCCGCGAGGTGGTGGCCGACAGCGTGGAGTTGATGGCCAACGCCCACAGCTTCGACGCTCTGGTGCTCATCGCCTCCTGCGACAAGATCGTGCCCGGCATGCTCATGGCCGCCGCCCGCCTGGACATCCCGGCGGTGATGCTCACCGGCGGGCCCATGGCCGCAGGCAAGCACCAGGGCGAGCAGGTGGACCTGATCAGCGTGTTCGAGGGCGTGGCCCGGGTGCACTCGGGCCAGTGGAGCGCCGAGCAGCTGCACGCCCTGGAGTGCGCCGCCTGCCCCGGCCCCGGCTCCTGCGCGGGCATGTTCACGGCCAACACCATGGCCTGCCTGGCCGAGGCCCTGGGCCTGGCCCTGCCCGGCGGGGCCACCGCCCTGGCCCAGAGCCCCCACCGGGCCGAGCTGGCCGAGGCCAGCGGCCGCGCGGCGGTGGAGGTCCTGAGGCGCGGGCTGAAGCCCTCGGACATCCTTACTGACGCCGCCTTTGCCAACGCCTGCCGGGTGGACCTGGCCCTGGGCGGCAGCACCAACACCTGCCTGCACCTGCCGGCCATCGCCCACGAGGCGCGGGCAAACTTCGGCCTGGCCGACTTCGACCGCCTAAGCAAACAGACCCCGCACCTGTGCAAGCTCTCCCCGGCCGGGGAGCACCACATGGAGCACCTGGACGCGGCCGGCGGCGTGGGCGCGGTGATGAAGGCCCTGGAGCCCATGCTGGACACCACCTGCGCGGCGGTGGGCGGCCAGAGCATCGCCGACTACCTGAGCGCCGGTCTCTCCGACTACGAGGCCCTGGGCCGCCGGGTGATCAACACCCTGGAGGCTCCGCTCAGCCAAGAGGGCGGCATCGCGGTCTTGCGCGGCAACCTGGCCCCGGACGGCGGCGTGGTCAAGGCGGCGGCGGTGGCCGAGCAGATGAAGGTTTTCTCCGGACCGGCCCGCTGCTTCGATCGCGAAGAGGACGCCGTGGCCGCCTACGAAGCGGATGTGATCCAGCCCGGCGAGGTGATCGTGGTGCGCTACGAGGGGCCCGCCGGCGGCCCGGGCATGCGCGAGATGTTGGCCTTGACCTCGTTGGTATCCGGCGGCCCCTTGGACGGCAAGGTGGCCCTGGTAACCGACGGCCGCTTCTCCGGCGGCAGCCGGGGCGCGGCCATCGGCCACCTCTCGCCCGAGGCGGCCTCGGGCGGCGCGTTGGGCTTGGTGATGGACGGCGACGTGATCGCCATCGACATCCCGGCCCGCAAGATCGAACTACAGGTGGACGAGGCCGAACTGGCCGCCCGGCGCAAGGACTGGCAACGGCCCGCGCCCAAGTTCACCCGGGGCGCCCTGGCCCGCTACGCTTCCCTGGTGGGCAGCGCGGCGGCCGGCGCCGTGCTCAAAGGCAACTAGAGGTTTAATCATGACACCGCTCAAGCAAGCAACCGTCCTGGCGGCGGACAATCAACTTTCCCGTATGCTCAATCAGGAGATGGGCGAGGCCCCCCAGCAGGCGGCCGCCCCCCAACCGGGAGAAAAGACCATGAACGCTCCTACCCAGACCACCGGCACCCCGGACTACACCGGCGCGGACGCGGTGGTGGCCTGCCTCAAGCACCAGGGCGTGGAGGTCATCTTCGGCATGACCGGCGGCTCGATCATGCCGGTCTACGACGCCCTTTTCCGCGACGGCGAGATCAAGCACGTCATCGTGGGCCATGAGCAGGGCGCCGCCCACATGGCCGAGGGCTATGCCCGGGCCACCGGCAAGGTGGGGGTGGTGATGACCACCTCCGGCCCCGGGGCCACCAACCTGGTCACCGGCCTGGCCGACGCCTTCATGGACTCCACTCCCATGGTGGCCATCACCGGCCAGGTGACCAGCAACCTGCTGGGCAACGACGCCTTCCAGGAGGCGGACATGCGGGGCATCACCATGCCCATCACCAAGCACAACTACCAGGTCTCCAGCGTGGAGGAGCTGCCCACCGTCTTTGCCGAGGCCTTTTTCGTGGCCCTGTCCGGCCGCCCGGGCCCGGTGCTCATCGACGTGCCCAAGGACGTGATGACCCAGACCTGCGGCCAGCTGCTGGCCGCGCCCAGCGCGCCCACCGGCTACAAGCCCCCCTACCGGGGCAACCCCCGCCAGATCATCCGGGCCCTCAAGGTGATCCAGGCGGCCCAGCGCCCGGTGATCCTGGCCGGCGGCGGCATCATCACCGCCGGGGCCGATGCGGAGCTCAAGGAGTTCGCCGAGGCCACCGGCATCCCGGTGACCACCAGCCTCATGGGCCTGGGCGCCTTCCCGGCCGGGCACGAGCTTTTCCTAGGCATGCCCGGCATGCACGGCACCGGCTACGCCAACCTGGCGCTCAACCGTTCGGACCTGATCATCTGCGTGGGCAGCCGCCTGGACGACCGCATCACCGGCAAGCTGGAGCAGTTCGCGCCCGGAGCCCAGTTCATCCACGTGGACGTGGACGCCAGTGAGATCGGCAAGAACCTGCCCTGCCTGGTGCCCATCGTGGGCGACGCCAAGCCGGTGCTCAAGGACCTGGCCAGCGGCGCGGCGGAGTGGGAGACCAAGCCTGACTACAGCGAGTGGCGGGCCCAGATCGAGGACTGGAAGGAGCGCTACCACATGTGCTTCGCCTCCAAGAGCTCGGCCATGGCCCCCCAGGCGGTGGTGGAGCTCCTGGGCGACATGCTCGACGAGGACACCGTGGTGGTCACCGGCGTGGGCCAGCACCAGATGTACACCGCCCAGTTCTATCCCTTCCAGAAGCCCCGCACCCTGATCACCAGCGGCGGCCTGGGCACCATGGGCTACGGCCTGCCCGCGGCCATGGGGGCCAAGCTGGGCCGCCCGGAGGCCGAGGTGGTGCTCATCGACGGCGACGGCAGCTTCCTGATGAACATCCAGGAGCTGGCCACGGCGGTGCGCTACCGGGTGGGCGTGGTGGCCATCATCCTGAACAACAACTACCTGGGCATGGTGCGCCAGTGGCAGGAGCTTTTCCTGGACAAGCGCCAGGCCGAGACCGAGCTGCAGCCCCCGCCCTACGCCAAGGTGGCCGAGGCCTTCGGCGGCCTGGGGCGCGCGGTCACCAGCCCCGAGGAGCTGGTGCCGGCCATCGAGTGGGCCCGCAAGGAAGCTCGCGAAAAGCGCCTGCCCGTGGTGCTGGACGTGTCGGTGGAGCGGGAGGCCCTGGTGCTGCCCATGGTCCCCGGCGGCGCGGCCAACGTTGATTTCATCCCCTGCCCCGGGCAGGTCAACGAGGACAAGGACAATGGTTAATCTCAGCCCCATATCGGTTCTGGTGCGCAACGAGACCGGCGTCCTGGCCCGGGTCTCGGGGCTCTTCGCCCGGCGCGGCTTCAACATCCACTCCCTGGCCGTGGGCGAGACCGACGACCCCAAGGTCAGCCGCATCTCGGTGGTGGTGGCCGGCGAGGCGCCCATCATCGAGCAGGTGGTCAAGCAGCTGAGGCGCCTGGTGAGCGTGGTCAAGGTCAGCGACCTCACCGGCCGCCCCCGGGTGGAGCGCGGCCTGGCGCTCATCAAGGTGAAGGCATCGCCCGAGCATCGCGGCGAGCTGCTGCAGCTGGTGAACATCTTTCGGGCCCGGGTGGACCACGTGGACAACGAGAGCCTGATCCTGGAGGTGACCGGCAACCGCGAGAAGCTGGAGGCCTTCATCGACATTCTGAGGCCCCACGGCATCCAGGAGATGGCCCGCACCGGCCAGATCGCCATGGCCCGGGGCAAAGGCCCCATGGCCGACGCCTGGGCCACCCTGGGCGAGGACTTCGAGGAACCGGAAGGAACCTACAACATCAGCCGGGCCGCTTCGCGCCTGGCCGAAGAACTTACCAACGAATAGCCATCAACCGCTTTTTTGCCATATACGGAGAAACAAAATCATGAGCGTTAACATCTTCTACGAGAGCGACACCAACCCCAAGCTGCTGGCCGACAAACGCATCTGCGTGCTGGGCTACGGCAGCCAGGGCCGCGCCCACGCCCGCAACCTGGCCGACAGCGGCCTCAACGTGGTGGTGGGCCTGCGCGAGGGCTCCTGGTCCTGGGACGTGGTCAAGGGCGACGGCCTGGAGCCCGCCGAGGTTTCCGAGGCGGTCAAGGGCGCGGACATCATCTGCTTCCTGCTGCCCGATCCGGTGCAGCCCACGGTGTACGAGGAGTACGTGGCCCCCAACATGAAAAAGGACGCCACCCTGCTCTTCGCCCACGGCTTCAACCTGCACTTCGGCCAGATCACCCCGCCGGCGGACAACGACGTGATCATGGCCGCGCCCAAGGGCCCGGGCAAGCTGGTGCGCGACCTTTATGAGCAGGGCCAGGGCGTGCCCTGCCTGGTGGCCGTGGCCCAGGACGCCTCGGGCTCGGCCATGCAGACCGCGCTGGCCTATGCCTGGGGCATCGGCGGCGCGCGCGCCGGGGTCATCGAGACCAGCTTCGCCGAGGAGACCGAGACCGACCTGTTCGGCGAGCAGGCTGTGCTCTGCGGCGGCCTGGCCTCGCTGATGAAGGCCGGCTTCGAGACCCTGGTGGAGGCGGGCTACGCCCCGGAGATGGCCTACTTCGAGTGCATCCACGAGACCAAGCTGATCATCGACCTGATCTACCAGGGCGGCCTCAAGAAGATGCGCCGCTTCATCTCCGACACCGCCAAGTACGGCGACATCACCCGCGGCCCCCGCGTGGTGCCCGAAGAGGCCAAGGCCGAGATGAAAAAGATCCTGGGCGAGATCCAGGACGGCACCTTCGCCCGGGAGTGGATCCTGGAGAACCAATGCAACCGCCCCCGCTACAACGCCCTGCTGCGCAAGGACGAAGGCCACCAGATGGAAGAAGTCGGCGCAAAATTGCGCGGCATGATGAAGTGGTTGGCCTAGGCGGAGTCCTACTCCGGGCTGCGGCGCGCGTTTCGCCGATCGCCGCCCTCGACGTACGCGATTAGTACGCCTCGGGGCGGCGATCGGCTGCAACAACGCGCCTCGCGCCGGACTAGAACCCCGCACGGGGCGGGCCGTCTTCCTTGCTTTAGTAGGATGGCGGCCGTGATATATTGAGCATTGTTTCCACCAAACCCGACACCGGGCCCTTCCGGTAAGGCAAAGGACTTCCCGTGCCCACGCTGCTTGACAAAATCTGGGACAATCACCTGGTGCGCCGCGAGAGCGGCCGGCCGGACCTGATCTACATCGACCGCCACCTGGTGCACGAGGTCACCTCGCCCCAGGCCTTCGCCGCCCTTCGGCGCGACGGCCGCAAGGTGCGGCGGCCCGACCTGACCTACGCGGTGTGCGACCACGTGATCCCCACCGACTCCACGGCCCGGCCCCTGGCCGACGAGATCGCCGAGAACCAGCTCGCCTCCCTGGAAGCCAACACCAAGGAGTTCGGGGTGCCCTACTTCGGCTGGGGCCAGGAGAACAACGGCGTGATCCACGTGACCATGCCCGAGCTGGGCCTGGTACTGCCGGGCAACACCGTGGTGGCCGGCGACAGCCACACCGCCACCCACGGCGCCTTCGGGGCCCTGGCCTTCGGCATCGGCACCAGCGAGGTGGAGCACGTGTTGGCCACCCAGACCCTGCCCCAAAGCAAGCCGCCCTGCCTGGCCCTTAGGGCCGTGGGCGCGCTGCCCGCCGGGTGCGGCGCCAAGGATCTGATCCTGTACTTCATCGGCTTCTTGGGCGCGGCCGGGGCCACCGGCTACGCCATCGAATACCTGGGCGAGGCGGTGAGTGGCCTGTCCATGGAAGGCCGCATGACCCTGTGCAACATGTCCATCGAGGCGGGGGCGCGCTCGGGCATGGTGGCCCCGGACGAGACCACCTTCGCCTGGCTGAAAGGCCGCCCCTACGCCCCCAAGGGCGAGGACTGGGACCAGGCCGTGGCCTATTGGAAGACCCTGCCCTCCGACCCCGGCGCCAAGTATCAGCGCGAGGAGAGCGTGGACCTCGCGGGCATGGAGCCCATGGTCACCTGGGGCACCAACCCGGGCCAGGTGGCGGGGGTGAACCAGCCGGTGCCCGACCCGGCCTCCTTCCCCGGTGAGGCGGCCAAGGCGGCCAGCGAGGCCCAGGCCTACCAGGGCCTGAAGCCCGGCGACAAGCTGAGCGAGGTGGGCGTCGACTACGTGTTCATCGGCTCCTGCACCAACGGCCGCTTGGAAGACCTGCGCGAGGCGGCGGCCATCGCCAAGGGCAAGAAGGTGGCCGACAACGTCACCGCCCTGGTGGTGCCGGGCTCCATGCGGGTCAAGGCCGAGGCCGAGGCCGAGGGCCTGGACAAGATATTCAGCGAGGCGGGCTTCCAGTGGAGGCAGCCCGGTTGCTCCATGTGCCTGGCCATGAACCCGGACGTGCTGCCCGCGGGCAAGCGCTGCGCCTCCACCAGCAACCGCAACTTCAAGGACCGCCAGGGACACGGCGGCCGCACCCACCTGGTGGGCCCGGCCACCGCCGCGGCCAGCGCCCTTAAGGGCCGCCTGAGCGATCCGAGGGAATTTATGTAGGGAGAAGAGTGGGGGGAGGCTTTTTGAAAAAAGCCTCCCCCCACGCCCCCCTCAAAAAACTTTGCGTATTAATGGCGAAGCTTGCTTTGCCTGCGGCCAAGCGGCGCTTCGCCATTAATACAGAGTTTTGAAAAACCGGCTGCGTTATGGCCGCTCTCGCGGCGGGCGCAGCCCGACCGAGCGCGGCCATAACGCGCGGAGTTCTTTGGGAAGGGGTCCGGGGAAACCTTTTCTTGCAAGAAAAGGTTTCCCCGGAAGCTCTGACCCGCAAGCGAGAAGCGAGATGCAGAAATTCAACAAGTTCACCGGCGTGGTGGTTCCCCTGGACATGGCCCACGTGGACACGGACCAGCTGGTTCCCAAGCAGTTTTTGAAGCGCACCGAGCGGGAGGGTTTCGGCGAGGTGCTGATGTACCATCATCGTTTCGACGATGCGGGCAACGAGGTGCAGGAATTCGTGATGAACCGGCCGCACTACCGGGAGGCGACGATCCTCTTGGCGCGGGAGAACTTCGGCTCCGGCTCCAGCCGGGAGCACGCGCCCTGGGCCTTGCAGGACTACGGCTTCCGGGTTCTTATTGCGCCCAGCTTCGCGGACATCTTCAAGAACAACTGCTACAAGATCGGCCTTTTGCCCATCGAGCTGGAGACGGCCTTGGTGGACGACCTGTTCAAGCGGGTGGAGGCCACCCAGGGCTACGCCATCACCGTGGACCTGAAGGAGCAGACCCTGAGCGGTCCGGGCGACTTCGCCTGCATCTTCCCGGTGGACCCCTTCCGCAAGCAGTGCCTGCTGGAGGGCCTGGACGACATCGGCCTTACGCTCACCCATGAGCAGGCCATCGTGGATTACGAGAAAGAGCACGCGGCGCCCTGGCAGGCGGCGGTGAGCGGAGGACAGCAATGAGCAAGCAGCGGATCGCGGTCATCGGCGGCGACGGGGTAGGCCCCGAAGTGGTGGAGGCCCAGCTGGCGGTTTTGGACGCGGTGGGCGCGCCCTTTGAGTACACCCAGTTCGACGCGGGCGACGACTGCCTGGAGAAAACCGGCAAGGCCCTGCCCGAGGAGACCCTGGCCGGGGCCAAGGCCTCGGACGCGGTGATCTTCGGCGCGGTGGGCAACAGCGCGGCCCAGGTCATTCTCAGGCTGCGCCAGGAGCTGGGCGCCTGGGCCAACCTCAGGCCCTCCAAGGCCTATGAGGGCGTGGATTGCCTCCGGCCCGAGACCGACATGATGATCGTGCGCGAGAACAGCGAAGGGCTCTACATCGGCGAGGAGGGCGAGCGCGGCCCGGGCGTGGCCACCGCCCTCCGGGTGATCAGCGACAAGGCCTCCTACCGCATCGCGCGCTACGCCTTCGAGTTCGCCCAGACGGCGGGCTATGAGAAGGTGACCGCGGTGCACAAGGCCAACGTGCTCAAGAAGACCGACACCGTGTTTCTGGAGGCCTGCCGCCGGGCGGCGGGGGAGTTCCCGGGCGTCAAGTACGAGGAGGCCCTGGTGGACTCGGTGGCCATGCGCATGATCCTCAAGCCCAGCGACTTCCAGGTGATGGTGACCACCAACCTCTTCGGCGACATCCTCTCCGACCTGGCCGCCGGGCTCATCGGGGGCTTGGGCATGTGCCCCAGCGCCAACCTGGGCGACGGCCCGGCCCTGTTCGAGCCGGTGCACGGCTCCGCGCCGGATATCGCGGGCCAGGGCAAGGCCAACCCCACCGCCGCCATCCTCTGCGGGGCCATGCTGCTGCGGCACCTGGGCCACGGCGATAAGGCCGATCGGGTCGAGGCGGCCCTGGCCGCCTGCCTGGCCGCCGGCGAAACCACCGACGACCTGGGCGGCTCCTTGAGCACCATGGGCATGGCCGAGGCGGTCATCGCCCGCCTGGGGGCTTAGGCCATGGGTCCCCGCGCCTGGCTCATCATCCTGCTCCTGTCCTTGGCCCTGGCCGCTCCGGCCGCCGCCGCCCAGGACCGCGACGCCCTGTATCAGGTGTCGCTGTTGGACGCGCTGTTGGCCGGGGACTACACCGGCTCGGTGAAGGTGGGCGAGCTGACCAACCACGGCGACCTGGGCCTGGGCACCTTCGACGCCCTGGACGGCGAGATGGTGGTGGGCGGCGGGGTGGTGTATCGCATCGACATGCAGGGCAAGCCCCAGCCGGTGCCGCCCGAGACCACCACGCCCTTTGCCCAGGTGACCTTCTTCGACGCCGATCTGACCTATCCCGTGCCCAAGGGCCTGGACTACGCGGGGCTCCAGAAGTGGCTGGCCTCGCGCCTGCCCAGCGCGAACTACATCTACGCGGTGCGCGTCACCGGGGTCTTCGACCGGGTCAAGGCCCGTTCGGTGCCCCGGCAGGCCAAGCCTTACCCCACCCTGGCCAAGGCCTGCGAGAAGCAGGCGGTGTTTGAGTGGAAGAACCTGCAAGGCGAGCTGCTGGGCTTCGTCTCCCCGGCCTACATGAAGGGCATCGGCGCGCCGGGCTGGCATTTGCACTTTTTGGGCGCGGCCAAGCAGCGCGGCGGCCACCTGTTGGGCGTGACCATCCGCGAGGCGCTGGTGGAGGTGGACCTGACTCCGCGCTTTTTGCTGGTGCTGCCCCATGGCAAGGAGTTCATGCAGCTGGACCTGGGCCAGGACCGGGAAAAGGCCCTGAAGAAGGTGGAGCAGGGCAAGTAGGCCCCAGACCACGACTGACCAAGCAAAACGGCCAACCCTCTTTAAGAGGGTTGGCCGTTGAATTTTTTTGCGGGAGTTGGGGCTACTTCTTGTTCAGCTTGCTCTTGAGCCGCCAGATCTCCGAGGCATAGGCCGCGGCCACCACGATCACCGCCAGCACCAGGAAGGTCCACCAGGGCGTGGTCTTGTGGAAGAAAAAGCGCCACAGTACGAAGCCGCCCACCAGGCCGGCCCCGGCCCGGATGAGGAACACGGTCATTTTGCTCATGGGGACCTCCTTATGCCGCCTGTTTTAGCATGAAGCGGCCCCGGGCGCAAAAGGATCAGGCGAACAGCATCAGGACGACGGATAGCGATATGAAGCTGAGCAGCGTGGAGAGTACTATAGCCGCGCCGGCCAGGTCCGCGTCGGAGTTCATCTGGGTGGAGAGGATGTAGGCGCTGGTGGCCGTGGGCAGGGCCAGGAACACCAGGGCCACGGCCAGGCCCATGCCGTGGACCCCCAGCAGGCTCAGGAAGGCCCAGCCTATGAGGGGCAGCACGGCCAGCTTGAGCAGGCTGGACACGAAGCTCAGGGCGGTGCGCCCCCTGAGCTTGGCCAGGGCCAGGGAGTTGCCGATGGACAATAGGGCCAGGGGCAGACTGAGCGCAACGGACAAGGCGAAGGAGCGGTCCAGGAACACCGGGAACTTGAGGCCCGAGTGGGCCCAGGCGATGCCCGCCAAACAGGCCAGGATCAGGGGGTTGACCAGGATGGCCTTCAATACCAGCTTGGCCTTCTGGGCCCCGCTGAACTCGGCCTGGGAATACCAGACCAGAGTGCTCACCGCCAGCAGGTTGATAAAGGGGATGGCCACCGAGATGATCACCCCGAACAGGCCGATGCCCTCCTCGCCGAAGGCCGAGAGCACCACGGCCATGCCGATGTAGGTGTTGAAGCGGTAGGAGACCTGGCTGAAGGTGCCGGCCCGGTAGGGGCTCACCTTGGCCAGGCGGCAGTAGAGCAGGCTCAAGGCCCAGGTGGCGGCCACCGCGGCCAAGACCGCGCCCACCAAGCCCAGGGGCAAGACCAGCTCGCTGCCCACCGCGCCGATCTTCCAGAACAACAGGGCCGGGAAGAACACGAAGTAGTTGAGCCGGTCCGAGGCGCTGAAAAAGGCCGGGGGCGCCCAGCCCTTGAGGGCCAGGGCCTTGCCCAGGGCGATGAGCACGAACACCGGCAGCACATTGTCCACGATTTGCGACAAGGAATGGTCCCCTTCCCCCACGGGCGTTGTGCCCTGATTATCCAACCCGCCCCCCCCGGCGCGCAACCCCCGCTCTTGACCGTTGGGGCCCGCCAAGACAAGATAGAGAAGTTAATCGACGCCAAGGAGGCAACATGGTGCAGCATCCCAAGGACCTGATCAAGGACCGCCCCCTCCCCGAGGGCTTCGACCCCGGCAAGGAGCTGTGGGAGCGGCTGATAGACGACATCGCCGAAAATGGCGCTCCCTGCCTGGAAACGGTGGAACGTCTGGTGGACCAGGCCTGCCACCTGCCGGCCAATCTGGAAAAGCCCGAAAAGGAATAGGCAAGCTTATGGCCTGGGCCGACCATTACCGCTCCCGTTTGATGACGGCGGAAGAAGCCCTGGAGCGCCTGCGCTCGGGCAGCGGAGTGCTCATCGGCTCGGGCTGCGGCGAGCCCCGCCATCTGGTGAGCGAGCTGGCCCGCCTGGCGGGCCGCTTCCGCGACTTGCAGGTCATCCAGGCCATCAGCGTGCCCTCGGGCGCGGCCGGGCCCGATCCCTTTGCCGACGCCGAGGGCTTCACCCTGCTGCGCTTCTTCGTGGCCACCGGGGCCCGCCAGGCGGTTAGCGAGGGCGCGGCCGACTACGTGCCCCTGTATCTCTCCGATCTGCCCGAGCTGATCACCTCGGGCCGCTTGGGGGTGGACGCGGTCTTGGTGCAGGTGAGCCCGCCGGATGAGCATGGCTGGTGCTCCTTGGGGGTGGCGGTGGATGTCTTGGGCGAGGCGGTGGAGCAGGCGCGCCTGGTCATCGCCCAGGTGAACCCGGCCATGCCCCGCACCCTGGGCGACAGTTTCGTGCCGGTCAGCCGCCTGGATTGCATCGTGGAGCAGGAGGAGCCCATCCTGAGCTTCAATCAGCCCGCGCCGGGCGAGGTGGCCAAGAAGGCCGCCCGCCAGGTGGCCCGGCTGATCCCGGACGGGGCCACGGTGCACATGGGCCTGGGCACCATGGCCCAGGCGGTTCTGGCCGAGCTGGGCGACCGCAAGAACCTGGGGGTGCACACCGACGCCCTCACCGAGGCCTATCTGCCGCTCATCGAAAGCGGGGTGATCACCGGGGCGGGCAAGACGCTCTATCCCCGCAAGGTGGTGGCCTCTTTCTGCCTGGGCGGGGAGAAGCTTTTGCGCTTCGTGGACAACAACCCCCAGGTGATGATGCTGCCCACCCGCGAGGTCAACGACCCGGCGGTGATCGCGGCCAACCACCGCATGATCTCGGTGCACGAGGTGTTGGAGGTGGACCTGACCGGCCAGGTCTGCTCGGCCGACCGGGGCGGGCGGGTCTATGCCGGGGTGGGCGGCCTGGTGGATTTCATGCGCGGGGCCTCGGCCAGCCCCGGCGGCCTGGGGGTGGTCATCCTGCCCTCCCTGGCCCCGGACGGCTCCAGCCGCATCGTGCCCCGCCTCAGCGCCGGGGCCGGGGTGGCGGTGACCCGCGCCGGGGTGCGCTCGGTGGCCACCGAGTACGGCGCGGTGTACGTGCACGGGTTGTCGCTAAAAGAACGGGCGGTGGCCCTGATCGACATCGCCCACCCCAACCACCGCGACGCGCTACTCACCGCCGCGCGCCAGGAGGGGCTGATCAGCGATCGCCAGATCCTGGCCCCGCTGTTCACCGGGGTCTACCCCGAGCACTACGAGCAAGCCGCCGAGCTCAAGGACGGCAGCCACGTGTTCATCCGGCCGGTGAAGCCCACCGACGAGCGCATGGTGCAGGAGTTCTTCTACTCCATGAGCGACCGCGAGGTGTATTACCGTTTTTTGCACGCCACCAAGGCCTTCCCCAAGAAGGACATGCAGAAGATGGTCAACATCGACTATCACCGCGAGATGTCCCTGTTGGCCCTCACCGGGGATTTCGGCTCCGAGCGCATGGTGGGGGTGGCCCGCTACGTGTTGGGCGACGAGGGAAGCCCCGAGGTGGACTTCGCGGTGGCTGGCGAGATGCAGGGCAAGGGCCTGGGCCGCGCCCTGATGAGCGCGGTGATCAATGTGGCCAGGGACCGGGGACACAAGGTGGTGAGCGCCTACGTGATGCCCGAGAACATCGCCAGCCTGAGCATTCTCAAGACCATGGGCTACGCGGTGAGCGGCCTGGTGAGCCAGGGGGTCATCGAGCTGCATCTGCACCTGGACCAGCCGGTCAAGGAGCCCCAGGTCAAGATGAAATACGACGAGCGCTTCCGGGTGGACGACAAAGAGGAGCCGCTCAGCCGTATCTGAGCCTTTTACCCGCCCCACCAGCGAACCGAGATTGCCGCGCCGCTGCGCTCCTGGCAATGACGGCCATGGCTGCAATTAATTCCCCGGGTGGCCCAGACAGCTTGCCTGTCTGGGTCGCCGAGCCTTGGCGAGGCGACAAGAGGTCCGGCGGGCGGCCTCGATTTCAGGGGGAACCCTCGGTAGGCCCGTCAGCTCTGTTTCAAGCAGAGATTGCCGCGTCGCTGCGCTCCTCGCAATGACAAGGGTTGTTTTTAATTAGTTGAGAAGGTGTAGGGGCGGGGTTTATCCTCGCCCGAGGGTGCTTGGAAAAAAGAAAAGGCGGGGATAAACCCCGCCTCTACAAAGATTTTCTATTACCGGCCGCTATCGAATCTCCCCGCTCCCCGCGATGACAAACTGATTCAGTTACTTGTCCGGCTTGCCTTCGGCCAGGCGCTCCCGCAGCGCGGTCCGGCGGCGGCGGCTGACGGGCAATGCCGCCCCGGCCACGGGCAGCACGGCCAGGTACTGCCCCTCGCTGCGCTCCAGGCCGCTCACGTGCCTGAGGTTGACCAGGTGGGAGCGGTGGATCTGCACGAAATCACGCTCCGGCAGCTGCTCGGTGAGGCTCTTGAGGGTCATGCAGGCGAAGAGGTTCTTGGGGCCCTCGCCGCCCAGGTAGTGGATGCGGCAGTAGTGGTCCTCCACCGTGACATGGGTGATGCGGGCCAGGGAGATACGGCTCTGGCGGCCGTCGTGGCTGATGCTGATCGCCGCCGGGGGGGCCGGGGCCTCGGCGGTCTGGGCCACGGCGGCCGTGGGCTGGGGCGCGGTGCGGGCGGCGGCGGCCCGTTGGCGCAGCACCTTTTGCCAGGCCAGGGCGCTGCGGATCACCGCGAAGGTGGCCACGGTCCAGGCCGCGCCGCAGAACAGGAGCATGTTCAGCAGGCTGGGCCGCAGGTGGGGGGCTTGGCGCAGGAAGGCCACCAGGTCGGGAGCGTAAAAGGGCACCAGGTGGACCATGAGCAGGCGGTGCAGCAAGAAGCCCAGCAAAAAACCCAGCCCCCAGACCATCCACTGGCGGGCCACGGTGCGCTGGTCGTAGGCGCTCCAGCGGGGCAGGAGCAGGCGCAGCGCCACCTCGGCCAGGATGACCCCGGCGAGGTAGGTCAGGGACAGGTGCAGGGCGTAGGTGAAGTAGAAGGTCAGGTGGTCGAACATGAAGGCGTGGTGGCGCAGCAGGGCCTTGCCGGCCAGCACCGCCATGAGGAAGAAGAAGCCGAGCTGATAGTACAGGAGCCTCCGGTGGGCGGGATGGGCGCAGAAGTTGCCCAGGGGCCGCCGCAAATAGGCCAGCGGCAGATGCCAGAGGCCCCGGAGGGGGGGTGGGAATGTTGCCAGGGCGGCCATGGTCGTCTCTTACTGTGGGTGCCTGAGTGGCGGGCAGATGGCCAACTAGTCGCCGTTAAGGAAAATTTTAGCCTAACCCGCCGCTGAGAGCAATGCGTATGCGCGCCTCGCGGGCGGCGAGAGCCCACCGTTGGCGAAAAAGCGCCCGCCGCCCGCGCAGGGCGGCCTCCGACGGCGTAACCTCGCTTGAGACCTCCGCAAGTCTTCCTGATGATTGGCAATACAGGACGCGCTTTCCAGGGGCCTTTTTCGGCCCCGAGGGCGGTTCCTGGCCGTGGCGGCCGCCCCGGCCGGCCGAGTCGGGGGTGAGCCCGGCCCGGAAAGGGTGGCCGCGGGCCCGGCTCCTCTTGGCTGAAGGGGCCGGTGAGAGATCTCAACCAATGTTTCAGGAGGAAGGGTCGATATGAAAAAGTGGCTTATCCTTACCCTAGCCGTGATGCTGGGGTTGGCGGCGGCGTCTCCCGCCTGGGCGGTGGACACCTCCACCTACACCTTTGAGCTGCAAGCTCGTATGCTCACCGACATCGGCTGGTGGAACAAGAGCCAGGAGCTGACCAACAACGGCTCCGACGACGTGGGCACCTGGTTTCTGACCTTGCCCGGCCACAGCTACTTGCAGGCGCGTTTCTACAGCGTAGACAAGAACGTGGGCGGCCGCATCGAGCTGGGCCTCAAGAGCGTGCAGCCCGACGCCACCGTGAGCCTGCGTTACGCCTACGCCTATTGGCGGGTGGGCAACTGCCGCATCCTGGCCGGCCAGACCGACAACTGGTTCGGCTCCCTGGCCTATCACATCCGGCAGTACGTGGGCCTGGAAGAAAACGCCCACCTGTTGATGTTCGGCTGGGGCTTCCTGTGGCCCCACCGCGTGCCGCAGGTGCAGTTCACCTACAACACCGACAAGTGGGGCATCCAGTTCGCGCTGGAGGAGCCGCGCCAGAAGACCAACCTGTTCGACGCGGGCGGCACCACCGACGCCGCCTTCATGTTCCCCCGGGCCAGCCTCACCTTGATGTTCAGGTACGGCGGCTTCATGACCCACCCGGGCTTCAACTTCGTGAACCACAAGTACGAGTCCGGCAGCACCGGCGCCTTTGACGACTCCTACAACACCTGGGCCTTTGTCCTGCCCATCAAGTACACCATCGGCGCCTTCACCCTGAAGTTCCAGGGCCACTACGGCATCAACTTCGCGACCGAGTATCCCTTCTTCCCGGTGGATCTGACCCAGCCCTATCGCAACGGCATCGACACCGGCGGCATCGACGACACCACCATCTACGGCGGCGTGCTGGCCGGGGAATACCAAATCGGCAAGATCATGGTCACCGGCGGCGTGGGCTACGAGAACTTCTCCAACGACGCCTGGTCGGGCAAGAACGGCTACTCCAAGGACGAGAACGTGCGCTTGGGCGCCTTCATCGCCGTGCCCTACCAGTTCACCAAGAACTTCGGGGTGCACCCGGAGTTCTCTTACTACTCCTATGGCGACGACCCCAAGACCGGCAACGGCATGGGCAACGAGTGGCTGCTGGGCGTGCAGTTCCGCTTCGTTTTCTAAACTCCTTTCCAACGCCCGAAATCACCCCATGGGGGCCCGGCGCCATCCGGGCCCCCACTTTATTGGGGTGGGTGAAAAAGTGTTTTTGGTTGGCCGGCGGCTTGTCTGCCGGGGTTGCGTGGCGTCAGGGGCGCAACAAGAGAGGCTTCCGGCTTGGTCCGACCGCATGACAATTCCAAGGAAGATTGCCACGGCGCGGCGGGAGTAGCCGCCCGCTCCGGGCCGCCCACCCGGCCGCCGCGCCTCGCAATGACAGCTATGGCTGGATGGGGCGGGCGGGCACCCGGCTAGGCCCGGCCCAATTTCCTTTTTCCTAACCTCTTTTTTAGGCCTGCGCTCCCTCCTAGCGGGCAGAGATTGCCGCGTCGCTTCGCTCCTCGCAATGACAAGGGTTTATTTGGTTTAGTCAATGCAGATGTAGGGGCGGGGTTTATCCCCGCCCGAGAGAGTTTGGCAAAAGAAAAGGGCGGGGATAAACCCCGCCCCTACACCGGAAAAGACCCTTATTAAGGCCTACTTGTCCGCCTTGCTCTTGGCCAGGCGCTCCTGTAGCTCGCTCCAGCGCTGGCGGCTGATGGGCAGCTCCACCCCCGCGGCGGGCAGCTCGGCCTGGTACTTGCGCCCGTCCTTGCTCAGCCCGCCCAGGTGGCGCAGGTTGACCAGGTGGGAGCGGTGGATCTGGGCGAAATCCTCGGGCGGCAGCTCTTCGGCCAGGCTTTTCAGGGACATGCAGGCAAAGAGGTTCTTGGGGACCGCGCCGTCCAGGTAGTGGATGCGGCAGTAGTGGTCTTCCACGGTCACGTGGGTGATGCGCTCCAGGGGGATGCGGGTCTGGCGGCCGTCGTGGCTGATGGTGATCGCCGCCGGGGGGGCCGGCTGGGCCGGAGCCTGGCCGGCCTGGGGCGCGGCGCGCTTTTGCAGCTTCAGGGCGGTCTGCAACACCGCCAAGCTGGCCAGCAGCCAGGCCGTACCGAAAAAGGCGAATATTTCTATTTGGCTGGGGCTGGCCTCCGGGTGGGTGCGCAGAAACTCCACCAGCCAGGGGGCGTAGTAGACGATCAGGTGGCTGGCCACCAGGCGGTGGAGCAAATACCCCACCACAAAGCCCGCCCCCCACATGACCCACTGGCGGGCCACGGTGCGGCGCTCATAGGCGCTCCAGTCCGGCAAGAAGCGCTTGAAGGCCCAAGCCGCCAGCAGGATGCCGATGAAGTAGTTGACCGCCAGGTGCACGGTGTAGGTGCAGTAAAAGGCCAGGTGCGCGGTGAGGAAGTCCCGCTGCCAGGTGAGGGCCGCGCCGGCCATCACCGCCAGCAGAAAGAACAGGCCCAGCTTGTAATAGAGAAGCTGCCGGTTGGTGGGGCTGGCCACGAACGAGGCCAGGGGCCGCCGCAGAAAGGCGCGGGGCAACCGCAGCAGGGTTTGCCAAGACTCGGGTGGAAACACTTGCGCCGCCATGGCTATGTCCGGATTCCGGGTGCAGCGGCCGTATGGGCCGTACATCCCTCCCTTTGTCCTAGATTATAACCCTACCCCGGGGGCCGGGCAACGCCGGGAGCCCTTTCGTCAATGGGCAGGGCGTCCCATTCGCGCACAAACCGGGCCGGCTGGCGCACAAACCTCCCGCGCCGCGAAAGCCGCCTTGCGGCTCCTGCCTATCTTCCCAATGATTAAACGCACATAAGCCGCTTTCTCCGGCCTGGCGGGCCGGGGTGAGCCCGAGGCAAGGGAGGGCGGCACGTTTCCGGGTGGCTCTTGGAAACGCGAAAAACAAACCTTGGAAGAATCAACGAGAGGAGACCTGGTCACCATGAATAAGCTATTTACCCTAGCCCTGGCGGCGATGCTGGTGGTGGCGGCGGCGGTCCCGGCCCTGGCCGTGGATCCCTCCACCTACACTTTCGAGATGGCCGCCCGTATGCTGACCGACATCGGTTGGCAGCAAAAGAGCCAGGAGCTGACCAACAACGGCTCCGACGACGTGGGCTCCTGGTTCCTGAACCTGCCCGGCCACAGCTACCTGCGCGCCCGCTTTTTCAGCGTGGACAAGAACGTGGGTGGCCGCATCGAGCTGGGGCTCAAGAGCATCGACGCCTCGGCCACGGTCAGCCTGCGTTATGCCTACGCCTATTGGCGGGTGGGCAAGTGCCGCATTCTGGCCGGCCAGACCGACAACTGGTTCGGCTCCACCGCCTACGCCCCCAAGCAGTACCTGGGCCTGCAAGAGAACTCCCACCTGCTGATGTTCGGTTGGGGCTATTTGTGGCCCGGCCGTGTCCCCCAGGTGCAGCTGACCTATGACACCAACAAGTGGGGCGTGCAGTTCGCCCTGGAGGGCCCCCGTCAGAACGACAACTACTACGACTCCGAAGACACCACCGACACCGTCTACCTGTTCCCCCGCGCCAGCCTGACCTTCATGTACAAGCACGGCGGGTTCATGACCAACCCCGGATTCAGCTTCGTGCAGCACCGCTACGAGGCCGGCAACTCCGGCGCCTTTGACGATCCCTACAACACTTGGGCCGTGGTGCTGCCCATCAAGTACAGCATCGGCGCCTTCACCGCGAAGTTCCAGGGCCACTACGGCATGAACTTCGCCACCGAATATCCCTTCTACTCCGCCACCTGGACCAAGCCCTACCGGGCCGAGATCACCTCCGGCGAGATCGAGGACACCGCCATCCTGGGTGGCATGCTCTCCGGCGAATACACCATCGGCAAGCTGATGCTCATCGGCGGCGTGGGCTACGAGAACTTCTCCAACGACGCCTGGTCCGGCAAGAACGGCTTCTCCAAGGACGAAAACGTGCGCATGAGCGCCTTTGTCGCCACGCCGTACCAGTTCACCAAGAACTTCGGCATCCACCCCGAGCTGGCCTACTACTCCTATGGCGACAGCCCCAAGACCGGCGAGGACCTGGGTAACGAGTGGCTGCTGGGCGTGCAGTTCCGCTTCGTCTTCTAAGCTCCTTTCCAACGCCCACCAAATCACCCCAAGGGGGCCCGGCGCCATCCGGGCCCCCTTTTTTGGTTTGTGATTGTGGGCTATTACAGCTTTGGAGCGCCTCCTAGCGGGCAGAGATTGCCGCGTCGCTTCGCTCCTCGCAATGACAAGAGTTTGTTTGCATTGGACAAGGCGGATGTAGGGGCGGGGTTTACCCCCGCCCGAGAGAGCGCCGGACAGAGCAAAGGGCGGGGATAAACCCCGCCCCTACGCCGGAAAGATTTTCTTTCACCAACCGCCTCCTCATCCCCCTGCCCCCTCCTGGCGAACAGAGATTGCCGCGTCGCGGCAAGGCCGCTCCTCGCAATGACAAACCTTGATTGGACGGCGGATTCTGGTGCGCCGCGCGGGCCTCAGACCCAGGCGGTGGCCAGGTGGTAGAGGTCGCCCACCATGAGGCCGTCGGAGCGGCCCGCGAAGTAGCGCTCGTTGATCTGCTCTTTGCCCAGGTCCTTCACCAGGCTGAAGCCCAGCTCGTCCAGCAGGGCGGTCATCTCGGCGGGCGCGAAGTTGGTCAGCCAGGGCTCCCCGGCCGCGGCCGAGAACCCGGCCAGGGCCTTGTAGGCCAGGCGGCCCCGCATGTCCAGGACCTCGGGCGACTGAGGATAGTCCAGGACCACCCCGGAGCCCGGGGGGCAGGCGGCAATGTAGCCCAGGGTGGCCTTGATCGCCTCCAGGGTGAGGTAGGGCGTGACCCCCAGCCAGGCGAACAAGGACGGCACCCCGGGGTCGAAGCCCGCCGCTTCCAGGCCCGAGGCCAGGGTTTGCTCATGGAAGTCCACCGGCGCGTAGCTGAGTTCCGGCGGCGCGGCGATGCCCGCCTGGGCCAGGCGCTCCCGTTTCCAGGCCTGGGTGGCCGGGTGATCCACCTCGAAGACCCTTAGCGCCTCGGGCGGGTGGGGGTTGCGATAGGCGAAGGTGTCCAGGCCCGCCCCCAGGATCACGTACTGCCCCACCCCGTGCTCCAGGCCGGCGGCCAGCTGGTCCTCGGCCAGGCGGCTGCGAGCGGCGGCGAAGGCCCGCAAAAAGCGCGAGGCCGGCGAAGACTCGGCCAGGGAGGGCTTGGCGATGAGGGCGGCGGCCTTGTCCCGCCCCAGCATGGCCAAGGCCAGGGGGTCTTCCAACACCGGGGGGTGGTCCAGGAGCTGATGGGCCGCGCGGTGCAGAGCCATGCGCTCGGCGGTATGGCTGGCTTTATCCTCGATCATGGATTCCCCCTCCCGATTTGGCGCGAAAAATGCGGGCTAAATTTAAAAGTACCGCCGGGGGCGGCCAAATACAGCGGCGATAATCACGGCGGAAATTGGTAAAATAATAGGCAAGAAAACAGGTTTCCCCCCGCTTTGCTCCCTCGCTTTCTCCAGGTTCCCCGGACGCCGGGGCAGGAGTCCGTTTTTTCCTCGCCGCCAAGGCGGCTGCTATGTGACCGCCTTGCTGCACACCGCGCAGTAACTGACCTTTCGCGCGCCTTTCCTGGAGATGACCTCGGTATCCTCCAGGGAGCCATGACCTGCGAGAAGCTCCTTCATGTCTTGGGTGGAATAATATTTGAATACGTCCTTGTTGAGCGGCATCTTTTCCATTTCGCTTTTCTCGTGAAACCCGATGATCAGCCTGCCGCCCGGCTTCAACACCCGATGTATTTTCGCAAGGATTGCTTCCGGGTTTTTCCAAAAATAAACTGTGTTTACCGTAAACACCTTGTCAAAGGCATCGGGCTGGAAGGTGACCTGTGCAAAGTCCCCCAAGTGGATTGCCACCTTGCCCCGCTTGATATGCCGGCGGTTGTTTTTGTGAGCCAAGGCCACCATGGACTTGGAAAAATCGATGCCCTCGATCAAGGCGCCGGTTTCATGGCCGGCAATCCGCTTGATTAGCAGTCCCGTGCCGCAGCCTATTTCCAGGATGTGCTCGTTTGCCGCCACGGCCAAACTTTCAAACGTCAGGTCGTTCAGCTCGGCGTTGCCTTTTTCGAAAACCCGTGACATGTAAAAGCGGCCGAAAACGCCGGTGGGCTTTCTCGCCTGCCTGGAAAAAAACGTCGCGTAATTCATCTCAATTCTCTGCAAATAAAGGCCGCGGAGCGGGTGGGTCTATTTGCCCCTGAGCAGCACATGCTCCATCAGCAAGGCCAGAATCAGGCCCATCACAAAGCCGTTGCCCAGGATGGGCCGCAGATAGGGGTGGATCTGGGACCTGATCTCCGGGGGCATGAAGCTGACCACGATGCTGGCGATGAGGGCCACCCCCAGGGTGGCTCCGCTGGTCCAGGAGGGCGCCCCGCCCTCGGGCAGGAGCACGTGCAGGGCCGCGTAGACGCTCTGGGCCATGAGGGTTAAGAGCACCGCGCCCACCACCGGCTCGGGCACCAGGCCGAACAGGGCCAGCCCGCCGGGCCACAGGGCCAGGAGAAAGGTGGCCCCGGCGGCGGGCAGCAGGGTCCAGCGGCTGGCGCTCTTGGAGCTTATGACCATGGCCGGGCTCACCGAGTAAGTAACCTGGCCCAGCACTCCGCCCAGCCCGGCCAAGACCCCGCCCAGGCCCGAGGCGGCCACGCCCCGGTTGGCCCGCGCGGCCATATCGCCGGTCTTGATGATGCGCCCGGTGCTCTCGATGGTGGCCAGCTCGTTGCTGATCAGGGCCAGGTAGCAGAGCAAGAAGGCGGCGATCACTCCGGGCTCGAACTCCAGGCTCACCGGCATGAGGCTGGGCAGTCCGGCGGCGGCCCCGGCCTCCCAGGCGGGCCAGGGCTCCAGGCCCATGGCGTAGTAGATGAAGCTGCCTGCCACCAGGCCCATGAGCAGGGCGGCGGAGGACCATAGCCCCTTGAGGCGGAACTGGGCCAGGAGCATGATGAGCACCAGGCCCAGGCCGAAGAGGAAAGGTCCGGAGACGGCCGCTCCCGCCGCCGGGGGATGGTATAGCAGGTCGCGCATGGTGGGGGTGAGGCTAACCGCCACCAGGAGCAGGCTGGAGGCCAATACCGGGGGGGTGTAGAAGCGGCCCAAACGGGCGGCCAGGCCGCTGAGCCCGGCCAGGGCGGTGACCGCCCCGCCCAGGGCCATGGCCCCGGCCACCGAGGCGGGTCCGCTGGCGATGGTGGCCAGCACGCCCACGATCAAGACCGCCGCCGGGCCCGCCAGGCCGGGCAGGCGGTGGCCCCAGAGCACCTGCACCACCTGTGTGATGGCCGTGACCAAGAGGAGGCGCTGCATGAACTCGATGCGGCCGGCCGCGTCCAGGCCCCAGGCCAGGCCCACCACCTGGCCCAGCACCAGCAGGCCGGGGATCAGCACCACCAGCCACTGGGCGGCCAGCACCGTGGTGGTGGCCGGACCGGGCCAGGAATCCAGGGAGTGGATGATCTCCAGGCGCTGCTCTTGGGGCTCACGGTTGGACATGGCCCCATTATCGGCCAGGCAGGCCCGCTTTGCCAGGGGCTTTGACGGCCTTGTGCCCGCCTGGGCGGGGGGATAACATTGGGGCGCGGGGGCGAGGAGGTCTGGTTTCGGCAGGCTCCCCAGCCGTCCGGCCACCGGCCTCGACTAGAGGATTTTTTTAAATGTGGGCCAACCGATGATCGAGTTCATACAAAGCCTCCCCCTCTGGGCCATCAAGGCCGGAGCCCTGGCCTTGGGCCTGCTTCTGGCCGTGGGCGGAGGGCTCTTGTTCTTCTGGTGGTTCAAGAAGCTGGCCGCCAAGCTGCCCGAGCGGGAGTGAGCCTTGCCAGGTGGCCAGGGGCTTGTTAAGATGATGTTTTCCCTGAACGAGGCAGCTTCGAATACAGCGAGGACGCATGGCTAGACGCCTGGAGATAGGGCTCAAGCCCCGGCTCAACGACCCGGCGGGCGGCGGACTGGCGCACAAAGCCAAGGCCTATTTGGGCCTGGCCTTGGAGCGGGTCCGGGTGCTCCGGGTGCTCACCTTTGATACCCACCTGAGCGATGCCGAGCTGGAGCGGGTGCGCGGGGAGATCTTCACCAACCCGGTGACCGAGATCAGCTCCTTTGCGCCCCTGGCCGATCAGGTTCTGCCCGGCTTCGACTGGGCCCTGTGGGTGGGCTACAAGCCCGGGGTCAAGGACAACGAGGGAGCCACGGCCATCGAGGCCATGGCCGACGCCCTGGGGCGGAGCTTCGGCGAGGACGAGGCGGTCTACTCCAGCCGCTTGTTCCTCATCGAGGCCCCCAAGCTGAACCAAGAAGGCGCCGAGCGCATCTGCCGCCGCCTGTTGGCCAACGACCTGATCCAGACCTGGCGGGTCATCCCGGCCAAGGACTGGAACCCGGCCCAGGGCATCGGGGTGGTCATCCCCCGGGTGGAGCTGGCCCACCAGCCCAGCGTGAAGAGCCTGGCCATCGGCTCCGACCCCGAGCTATTAACCCTCTCGGCCGAGCGCGACCTTTTCCTCAACCCGGCCGACGTGCCGGTGATCCGGGCCTATTTCAACGACCCGGCGGTGCGCGCCCAGCGCCAGAGCGTGGGCATGGGCGACCCCACCGACGTGGAGCTGGAGTACGTCAGCCAGGCCCGCTCCGACCATTGCAACCACAACACCTTCGGCGGCCGCTTCATCTACCAGGACCTGGTGAGCGGCGAGAAGAAGGTGGTGGCCAACCTGTTCAAGGAGACCATCAAGGAGCCCACCGAGAAGCTGGCCGCGGCCAAGGACTGGGTGGTGAGCGTCTTGTGGGACAACGCCGGGGTGGCCAAGCTGGACGACGAGTTCAACTACGTGATCACCGGCGAGACCCACAACAGCCCCAGCAACATGGAGGCCTACGGCGGGGCCATCACCGGCATCGTGGGGGTCTACCGCGACCCCATGGGCACCGGCAAGGGCTCCAAGCTGGTGGCCGGTCTCTGGGGTTATTGCGTGGCCCCGCGCGACTACGACGGCGAGCTGACCCCGGCCCTGCACCCCCGTCGCCTGCTGGACGGCATCATCGAGGGGGTGCGCGACGGGGGCAACAAGAGCGGCATCCCCACGGCCAGCGGGCTGCTGCACTTCGACCCGCGCTACCTGGGCAAGTGCCTGGTGTTCGTGAGCGCGGTGGGGGTGATTCCCGCCACCATCAACGGCGAGCCCACCGAGCAAAAGACCACCAAGCCGGGCCAGCTGGTGATCATGTGCGGGGGCCGGGTGGGGGCCGACGGCATCCACGGGGTGACCGCCTCCAGCGCGGGCTACAGCGAGAACACGCCAGCGGGCCACGTGCAGATCGGCGACCCCTACACCCAGAAGAAGATGCACGACTTTCTCCTGGAGGCCCGCGACGCCGGGCTGGTGCCCTACCTCACCGACAACGGCGGGGGCGGGCTCTCCAGCTCCGTCGGCGAAAGCGCCCGCTTCAGCCCCGGCGCGGTGGTGGACCTGAAGCAGGTGCCGCTCAAGTACGAGGGCCTGGACCCCTGGCAGATCTGGGTTTCCGAGAGCCAGGAGCGCATGACCGTGGCCGTGGAGCCCGAGGACGAGGCCGCCTTCATGGACCTGGCCGACAAGCACCAGGTGGAGGCCACGGTGATCGGGCGCTTCACCGGCGACGGCAAGCTCCGCCTGGACTACGGCGAGGATGTCTGCTGCTACGTGGACGTGGAGTTCTTGGAGGAGGGCTTCCCCCAGTGGGAGTTCGAGGCCCTTTGGACCCCGCCCGAGGCGCGGGGCCTCAGCGAGCCGGTGATCAGCCCGCCCCAGGACTTTGGCGGCCTGGTCTTGGATCTGTTGGACTCGCCCAACCTCTGCTCGCGGGAGTGGATCAACCGCCAGTACGACCACGAGGTGCAGGGCACCAGCCTACTCAAGCCCTTCTGCGGCCGCGACCAGGACGCCCCGGCCGAGGCCTCGGTGATTTTGCCGGTCTTGACCAGCAAGGTGGGCCTGGCCATGGCCCAGGTCATCGCCCCGGACTACGGCACCATCGACACCAAGGCCATGGTTCAGGCCAGCATCGACGAGGCCTACCGCCGCCTGGTGGCGGTGGGCGGCGACCCGGAGCAGGTGGGCGGGGTGGACAACTTCTGCTGGCCCAGCATCCAGTATCACCCGGTGACCAACCCGGACGGCCGCTACAAGGCGGCCCAGTTGGTGCGCGCCTGCTGGGGGCTCAAGGAAGCCTGCGAGGCCCTGGAGATTCCGCTCTTGTCGGGCAAGGACTCCATGTACGTGGACGGCACCCTGGCGGCGCGCTACGGCTCGTCCCAGCGGGTGAGCGGCCCCTGCACCATGATGTTCACCGCCACCGCGCCGGTGCCCGACCTCACGGCCCTGCAAAGCCTGGAGCCCAAGGTGGCGGGCGACTACGTCTACTGCCTGGGTGTCACCAAGAACGAGCTGGGCGGCAGCGCCCTCTACGGCCTGTGGGACCAGGTGGGGCTCAACGTGCCCTTGGTGGACTTAAAGGCCACCAAGGCCCTGGGCGCTGGCCTGCACCAGGCGCTCAAGGAGGGCATGGTGGCCTCCAGCGCGGTGGTGAGCCGGGGCGGCTTGGCCCTGTGCCTGGCCCGCATGGTCCTGGCCTCGCGCCTGGGCCTGGAGGTGGACCTGGACTGCCTGGAGGTGGGCGGCCAGGTGAGCGCCATGCAGCGGCTGTTCAGCGAATCCACCGGCCGCATGCTGGTCACGGTGCCTTCCAAGCGCTGCAATGAGTTCGAGGATATGCTCGAAGGTGTGCCCTGGGCCCGCATGGGCCGGGTGGTGCGCGGCGGCGAGCTCACCGTGGGCTACAACGGCCAGCGCGTGCTGGCCCTGAAGGGCGACCAGATGCGCCGCGCCTGGCGGCGGCGCTTCGGGAGGATGGTGTGATGCCGGGCGTGGATAACGTGAAAGCCCTGGTGCTCACCGGCTTCGGGCTCAACTGCGACTGGGAGACCGCCCACACCCTGCGCCTGGCCGGGGCCGAGGCCCACCGGGTGCACATAAGCGACCTGACCGGCACCGCCAAGCGCAAGGCCACGAAAACCCTGGATGATTACCAGATACTCGTCTTTGACGGCGGCTTCGCCTGGGGCGACGACCACGGGGCCGGGGTGCTCCTGGCCACCCGCCTGGGCAACCACCTGGGCGATCAGCTGCGGGCCTTTTTGGAGCGCGGCGGCCTGGTCATGGGCATCTGCAACGGCTTCCAGGCCCTGGTGAACCTGGGCCTATTGCCCATGCTGGACGGCTGGAAGCGGCAGGTGGCCTTGGCGGCCAACGACTGCGGCAACTTCCAGGACCGCTGGGTGGAGCTTTTAGTCGAACCTCAGAACGCCTGCCTGTTCACCAAGGGCATGGACCGCCTGGACCTGCCCATCCGCCACGGCGAGGGCAAGCTGGTCTGCGATGAGGCCACCCTGGCCGAGCTGGAAGCCAAAGGCATGGTGGCGGTGCGCTACGGCAACGGGCGCGGCAAGCGGGCCGACGGAAAATGGCCGGCGAACCCCAATGGTTCGCTCAATGATATCGCTGGCATATGCGACCCCACCGGGCGGGTTTTCGGGCTGATGCCCCATCCCGAGGGCTTTTACCGCGCCTCGCAGCACCCGGATTACACCCTGACCCGCGAGCGGGCCCGCCGCAAGGGCAAGGACAGTGACCCCCTGGGTCCGGGCGCGGGCCTGGCCATGTTCGTCAACGCGGTCAAGGCCGCCCGGGAGGGCCTGGCGTGACCCCTGCCGGACCGCCGCTGAACAGCATCGAACCCGGCAGCGAGCTGACCGGCAGCTACCTCCTGCTGCGCTGCTCCCTGGGCACCACCAAAAACGGCAAGCCTTACGGCATGTTGCGCCTGGGGGACCGCACCGGGGAGGTGGAGGCCAAGCTCTGGGACCGGGCCGAGGAGCTACTCTCCGGCCTGGAGCCGGGCATGGTGGCCGCGGTGAGCGGCAAGGTGGATTCCTACCAGGGCCGCACCCAGGTGGTGCTCAACCATCTGGCCCACGACCCGGCCTGCGAGCCGGCCGAGTTTCTGCCCGCCAGCCCGGTGCCCCTGGCCGAGCTGCAAGCCGGGCTGGCCGAGGCCCTGGCCTGGGTGACTCAGCCTGACTTGAAGCAATTGCTCGAATCTGTTTTCGTGGCCGACCGCGAGTTCGCGGCCACCTTTGAGCGCGCCCCGGCCGCCAAGGGGGCCCACCACAACTATGTGCACGGACTCCTTGAGCATACGGTCTCTTGCGCCCGGGCGGCCCGCGCCTCGGCCGCGCTCTATCCGGGCGAGATCGAGGCCCAGGTGCTCATCGCCGGGGCCCTGCTGCACGACATCGGCAAGGTGCGCGAGCTGACCATAGGCCCGCCCATCGACTACACCGACGAGGGGCGCATGGAGGGGCATCTGGCCCTGGGCCTGCGCATGCTTGAGGTCAAGATGGCGGCGATCCCGGAGTTTCCCCCCCGCCTGGCCGAGCACCTGCGGCACATGATCCTGAGCCACCACGGTGCCTATGAGTTCGGCAGCCCGCGCAAGCCCAAGACCGCCGAGGCCTTGGCGCTCAACTTCGCCGACGACCTGGACGCCAAGATGAACATGGCGGCCAAGGCCCGCCGCGAGGCCGGGCCGGGCCATTGGAGCGAGTACCACCGCCTGCTGGAGCGCTTCCTCTACGTGGGCCCCGGCCCCCTGGAGGGCCTGGCCCCCGGCGAGGCGATTGACGAGCCCGTCGAGCCCGGGGAAGCCGCGCCCCCCGAAGAGCCGCCCAAGGCCAAGCGCAAAAAACGCGCCGCGCCCGAGGCCCCGCCGGTCCCGGACCTGTTCGCCGGGTCCGGAGAGGGAAGCTAGGCCGTGGAGAGCGCGGCGCAAAACCGGGCCCCCTTCATCACCCTGGAGGGCGGCGAGGGGGCGGGCAAGAGCACCCAGCAGCGCATGTTGGTGCGCCGGGCCCGGGGCATGGGGCTCCAGGTGCTGGGCACCCGCGAGCCCGGGGCCACCGCTCTGGGCGCGGCGGTGCGCGAGGTGCTCACCATCCCGGGGCGGGACCATCCCCGCGAGCGTGCCGAGCTTTTGCTTTATCTGGCCGACCGGGCCCAGCACGTGCACCAGATCATCGCCCCGGCCCTGGACAGCGGCCAGGTGGTGATCTGCGACCGCTTCGCCGACTCCAGCGAGGTCTACCAGGGCCGCGCCCGGAGCCTGGGGGTGCAGTGGGTGCGCCAGCTGAACCGCTGGGCCTGCGGCGAGGTGTGGCCCTCGCTCACCCTGCTGTTGGACCAGGACCCGGCGGTGGGGCTCAAGCGGGTGCGGGAGCGCCAGTTTCAGCTGGGGCTGACCACCGACCGCCTGGAGAATGAGGGCCTGGAGTTTCACCAACAGGTGCGCGAGGGTTTCCTGGCCCAGGCCGAGGCCGAGCCGGAGCGCATCAAAGTGGTGGACGCGGGGCAGCCCCAGGAAGAGGTGGCCGCGGCCATCTGGGCCCTGGCCGAACCGATCCTAAAGGAGTTCAAACGCAGTGAAGCTTAGCGGAGTGATAGGGCAGCCCAGGGCGCGGCGCCAGCTTGAGGACGAGTTGGGCGCGGGGCGCCTGGCCCATGCCTATCTCTTCGCCGGGCCCTCCGGGGTGGGCCGGGCCACCACGGCGGTGGCCCTGTTCGCGGCGGCCAACTGCGAGGCGCCCGAGGGCGGCACGGCCTGCGGGAGCTGCGGCTCCTGTCGCCGCATCGCCGCCGGCACCCACGAAGACCTGATCGTGCTGGAGCCGCCCAGCGAGTCCCGCTCCAGCCAGATCAAGGTGGAGGCGGTGCGCGAGGCCATCCGGGCCACCGGCTTCGCGCCCTTTGCCGGGGGCACCCGGCTCATCCTCATCAAGCGGGCGGGCCACCTGAACCCGGCCAGCGCCAACGCGCTCTTGAAAACCCTGGAAGAACCGCCGCCCAACAATATTCTGGTGCTCACGGTCAGCGACCCCAAGGAGATCCTGCCCACCTTGGTGAGCCGCTGCCGCAAGGTCAACTTCCTGCCCCTGGCACCAGAGCAGATCGAGGCCGAGCTGGTGCGCCGGGGCGAGGCCCCCGAGGAGGCGCGGCTCAAGGCCGGTCTGGCCGGGGGCAGCCTGGGCCGGGCCCTGGGCCTGGACACCGGGGCGCTCAGGCGGGACCTCTCCCGCCTGCTGGCCCGCCTGGAGGGCGGGGGGGCCCTGGAAGACTGGTCCTTTGCCGAGGAGCTGGTGGGCGACCACCGGGGCTCCAAGGGCATCGACCGCGAGGGCATCAGCCAGGCCCTGGACCTTTTGGCCCTGCACTTCCGGGACGCGGCGGTGAGCGCCGCCGGACGCCCGGAGATGGCCTGTTTGCCCTCCACCCAACGGGCGGGTGACATTTCCGACGCCTGCACCGCCTTTGCGCGGGTGCGCCGGGCCCAGGGGCAGATCCTGGGCAACGCCGCGCCCGAGTTGGCCTTGGTGGTGCTGCTTGGCGAATTAAAGGAGGCCGCGGTACATGGGTAAGACAGTGGGAATCCGCTTTTCCCGCGGCAGCAAGATATACGACTTCGACGCCGGGCACTTCGTGCTCAAGGCGGGCGACAGCGTGATCGTGGAGACCGAGTTCGGCCTGGCCCTGGGCGAGGTGGTGCGCGGCCCCCGGCCCCAGCCCTTGATCCCCGAGGGCGAGACCGAGCTGGAGCTCAAGCAGGTCTTCCGCCTGGCCACGGAAGAAGACCTGGAGCAGCAGGCGGCCAACGAGACCCTGGAGAAGGAGGCCTACCGCTTCTGCCAGGAGCGCATCGCCGCGCGCAAGCTGGACATGAACCTGGTCAAGGTGGAGTGCATCTTCGACCGCTCCAAGGTGATCTTCTTCTTCACCGCCGAGGGCCGCCTGGACTTCCGCGAGCTGGTCAAGGACTTGGTGGGGCGCTTCCGCACCCGGGTGGAGATGCGCCAGATCGGGGTGCGCCACGAGGCCAAGCTCCTGGGTGGGCTGGGCTCCTGCGGCCGCGAGGTCTGCTGCGCCACCTTCCTCCGGGACTTCGAGCCGGTGAGCGTGAAGATGGCCAAGGAGCAGAACCTCAGCCTGAATCCCACCAAGATCAGCGGGCTCTGCGGGCGGCTCATGTGCTGCCTCACCTATGAATTCGAGACCTACAAGGCGCTCAAAAAAGACCTGCCCAAGCTGGGCAAGCGCCTGAGCCTGGCCGACGGACGCGACGCCAAGGTCATTCGCCAGAACGTGCTGGAAAAAAGAGTCACCTTGTACATCCCCGGCGAGGGCGAGCTGAGCGTGGGGCCCGAGGAGCTGGCCAAGCTCATGGGCAAGGGCCCCGACGGCCAGGCCTTGCCCGAGCAAAACAAGTCGGCCGCGCCGCCCAAGGACGGCGGAGCCGGAGGCGCCAAACCCCAGGGACAGGGGCAGGCGCCCAAGGGCGATGGCCGGGATCAGCAGGGCAAGGGGGGCAAGCCCGCCTCCTCCCGCCGGCGGCGCCCCCGCCGCCGGGGCAAGAAGGGACCCAAGACATCATGAGCCAAGCATTCTATATAACCACGCCCATCTACTACGTGAACGCGGAGCCTCACCTGGGCCACGCCTACACCACCATCGTGGCCGACGTGGCCGCCCGCTATCACCGCCTGGCCGGCGACCAGGTGCGCTTCCAGACCGGCACCGACGAGCACGGCGACAAGATCGCCCAGGCCGCCGAGGCCCGGGGGGTCACCCCCCAGCAGTACGCCGACCAGATCAGCGGCATGTTCCGCCATCTCTGGCCCGAGCTGCACATAACCAACGACAAGTTCATCCGCACCACCGACCCGGACCACATCGAGGTGGTGCAGTCCATCCTGCAGAAGGTCTTCGACGCGGGCGACATATACAAGGACTCCTACGGCGGCAACTACTGCGTGGGCTGCGAGCGCTTCCTCACCGACAAGGAGCTGGTGAACGGCAAGTGCCCGGAGCACGACAAGGAGCCGGTGTACATCGAGGAAGAGAACTACTTCTTCCGCATGTCCAAGTACCAGGCGGCGCTCAAGGCCCACATCGAGGCCAACCCGGACTTCATCCGGCCCGAGCGCTACAAGAACGAGGTGCTGGCCATGCTGGCCGAGCCTCTGGAGGACCTGTGCATCTCCCGGCCCAAGACGCGGCTCACCTGGGGCATCACCCTGCCCTTTGACCAGGAGTTCGTCACCTACGTCTGGTTCGACGCCCTGATCAACTACCTCACCGGCCTGGGCTGGCCCAGCGGCGAGAACTTCCATGCCTTCTGGCCCGCGGCCCAGCATCTCATCGCCAAGGACATCCTCAAGCCCCACGCCATCTTCTGGCCCACCATGCTCATGGCCCTGGGCGCGGCCGAAAATAAGGGCGTTGAGGCCTACCTCTACCAGCACCTGAACGTGCACGGTTACTGGAACGTGGACCAGGCCAAGATGTCCAAGAGCCTGGGCAACGTGGTGCGTCCCCTGGAGCTGGCCGAGATCTACGGGGTGGAGCCCTTCCGCTACTTCCTCATGCGGGAGATGACCTTCGGCCTGGACTCCAGCTTCAGCGAAGAGCTGTTGGTGGAGCGCTACAACTCCGATTTGGCCAACGACCTGGGCAACCTCTTCTCGCGGGTGCTGACTCTGCTGCACAAGTACCGGGGCGGCGAGGTGCCCAAGCCCGGCCCGGAGCTGCCCGAGGACGCGGCCCTGAACAAGCTCATGGCCGCGGTGGTCTTCGAGTACCGCCGCGAGAACGACGGCTTCGCCTTCCACAAGGCCCTGGCCTCGGTGTGGAGCCTGATGAGCGCGGGCAACAAGTACGTGGTGTCCAACGAGCCCTGGGCCCTGGCCAAGAATCCCGAGGACGCCCCCCGCCTGGACCGGGTGCTCTACACCCTGTGCCAGCTCCTGGCCTCGGTGGCGGTCTTGATCTGGCCGGTGATGCCGCTCACCGCCGAGAAGATGGCCGGGGTGCTGGGGCTGGGCCGCATCAATGACGGCATGTTGGCCGACCTGGAGGCGGGCGATCTGCTGGCCCCGGGCACCCAGACCCACCAGCCGCCCGCCCTGTTCCCGCGCATCGACACCGCCAAGGTGAAGGCCAAGGCGGCCAAGGCCGAGCAGAAGGCCCAGCCCGCCGAGAAGCCCAAGAAGCAGAAGAAGGCCGCCGCCGAGCCCCCGGCCGAGATCGCCATCGACGAGTTCGCCCGGGTGCGCCTCAAGGTGGCCACGGTGGTCGCCGCCGAGAAGCTGCCCAAGGCCGACAAGCTCCTAAAGCTCACCGTGGACGCGGGCGAGCCCGAGACCCGCACCGTGGTGGCGGGCGTGGCCAAGCACTACGCCCCCGAGGAGCTGGTGGGCAAGCAGGTGGTCATCGTGGCCAACCTCAAGCCGGCCAAGCTCATGGGCGTGACCAGCCAGGGCATGGTCCTGGCCGCGGTGGACGGCGATTCGTTGTGTGTCGTGTCGCCCAGCAAGGAATCCAAGCCCGGCAGCCAGGTGCGCTAGGCGCCGGCTGGCCGTGCCGGGAAAAGGCGGGAATCAACATGAAGCTACATTTCATTTCCCTTCCGTGCGGCGCTCGCAGGTTATTGGCTCTGCTTATGGCCGTGCCCTTGCTGCTGGCCCTGGCCCTGCCCGCCTTGGCCGCCGAGGAAGCCGGCGACCCGGCTGCCGACCAGGCCGCCCAAGCCTGGCTGGCCCTCATCGACCACGGCAAGTACGCCACCGCCTGGGACCAGGCCGGAGAGCTGCTGCGGAAGAACATCGCCAAGGCGGAGTTTGAAAAGCGCCTGGCCAAGGTGGCCGAGACCACCGGCCCGGCCACCCAGCGCAACCTGGTGCGCAGCTTGGAGCTGAAAAACCCGCCCGAGGCCCCGCCGGGCAAGTACCTGGTGCTGCTCTACGCCCCCCTGTTCATCAAGCAGCCCAAGCTCATAGAGCAGGTGGCCATGAGCCAGAACGCAGACAAGCAGTGGAAGGTGGTGGGCTACTACCTCCGCTAAGCGCCCCCCGCAAAAAACTTCAAGGGCCTCGCCGACCGGCGAGGCCCTTTCTTTTTTTGCACGCCGTCACAAGGGCGCGGCTCGACGCCTTGCTTCTTTTCTCTCGCCCCACCCCCGGCACAGCCAGGCGTGGCTAGGCAAGGCGACCCGAATGAAGCTAGCTTCTTACAAACGACCAGGCTTGGGCGATGTCGCTCACATCAAAATACTTCTCGATCAGCTCCTCGCTGGGCTTGCCCAGGAGCATATTGTCCAGCCGGATCAGGCCTTCCTCGATCTTGCTGTTGCCCACGATGGCCAGATGGCGCATCTTCTGGCGGTTGGCCAGGGCGTAGCGGGCGTCCTCCATGAAGGCCTCCCACTTCACGCCGCTAACCGGCAGCTGGTCGATCTTGACCAGCACGTTGACCCGGCCCGCGGCCGCGGCCAGGGCATCTTCAAAGGCCTTTTTGAACTGCTCCACATCGGCCTTGGTGTACTCCTGGCTGATCTCCACTCCCAGTACGTTGCCCGCGCTGCCATCCAGCACCTGAAACATGAGGCCCTCCCCTTCCCGCCTCTCTGGCGGGGATCAAAGTTTTCCCTTTTTATTTAGCTTCTTCGCTGGGGCAGGCCCCTGTCAACCCTCATCTGGGGGCCCAAAAGCGGGCCCCCGATCCCATGGCGGGACCGGGGGCCGTGGAAGGCTATGGGGCTGGGCTTACATGACCCCGGCGATGGCCTGGGCGATGCCCTGCCTGAGGGCGGGGTAGGCCTCGGGCCACTCCAGGTTGGTCTTGCGGGCCGTGGAGACGATGCGGGTCTGGTACTTCTTCATGTTGGCCGTGCTGGCCGACTGCTGGCTGATACGGGTATTGCCGGTGCCCTGCTTCAGGCTGGAGTCGAAGCGCTGCGAGGTGGGCGAAGCGCCGCGCTCGCTGAGTTGGAGGTCGGTGACCACCGCGTAGGTGTTCACCTTGACCATGGCCCCGCTGATCAGCTCGGCCGCGCCGCCGGCCACCGCGCCGATGGCCGCGCCGGCCCCGGCCTGGCTGCCGCCCAGCACCGCGCCGATGGCGCCGCCGGCGATGGGCCCGCCGAAGCCGGCCATCTTGGCCTTCTCCAGGGCCGACTCGTCGGTGAGCCCCACGGAGAGAACGTTGGCCTGCAACCAGAAGTGGGCCTGGTTGGGATCGTCCACCACCTTGAAGCCCTTGGCGGTCAGGGCGGCCACGATGTCCGGTTGCAGGTTGAACTGCTTGTCGCTGGTGTTGCGCACCTGCACGAAAACAGTGCGCTGGGCCGGTGCCACCGGGTCCAGGAAGATGGAGGCGCTCATCTTGTTCTGCACCTTCAGATCCTTGTACCGGATTCCGGTGTAGGTGGCGGCGCAGCCGGCCAGCATGGCCAAGGCGGCCATCGCTGCCAGTAGGAGAATCAGCTTGGAAAATCTACGGTTCATGGGTTTCCTCCTGTCAAAGCATGGGCAGGCCCGGACGGCACCTACCATCCGTCCGGCCTTGTGGCGGACCCAGCTTAGGCGGAGCCCGCGCGGGCTCCGATGTGTCCCTTATTATGGCTCAGCCCGGGCTCTATGCAAAGGGCAATGCCGCGCCCGGCCCGGGATTATTTTGGGCCTGCGCTCAAAATAATCCTTGACACCCGCACGGCCCGGCACTAGATTATGGGCGTAGGCTCAATACTAATCAGGAGGACCCAATGCCCCGACCCAGACGATGCCGCCGCGTGCAAGCCGAACCCCCGGCCCGGCGCTTCGGACCCTACGACCAGCCCCCGGTGGGCGAGGTGCTACTCCCGGTGGAGGGCCTGGAGGCCCTGCGCCTGGCCGAGGTGGAGGGCCTGGACCAGGAAACGGCGGCGGCCTCCATGGGCGTCAGCCGCCAGACCTTCGGGCGGGTGCTGGCCTCGGCCCGGCGGGCGGTGGCCACGGCATTGGCCGGGGGCATGGCCCTGAGCGTTTCGGGCGGGGACTACGAGTTGGCCCCGCCGGACCCGGGCGCGGGGCGCCGCATGGGCCGGGGCGGGGGCATGGGCCGCCGGGGCCGGGGCGGCGGGCGCGGACGGCAAGGTACTTAGACAAAGGAGGCGATCATGCCTGGAATTAACGGAACAGGACCATTGGGACAGGGGCCGCGCACCGGCGGCGGCCGGGGACGCTGCGCCGGAGGGCCGGTGGATGCTTCGGCCCGGGGCTGGGGCAACGGCGCTGGCCGAGGCTGGGGCCGGGGGCCCTGCGGCGGCGGCCAAGCCAGGGGGCGGGGCCGGGGCCAGGGCTACGGCCAGGGCCAAGGCCCGGGCATGGGTTACAGCCTGCAAGCCGAGGCCGAGGCCCTGCGCCAGAGGCTAGACCAAGTGGAGGCCGCTCTGGCTGCCCGGGGCCAAGCCGAACCGGAATAGACAATTTTCAAATCTATCTTAAAGGAGATGAGCAATATGCCATTCAGAGACGGAACCGGACCTCAAGGACAAGGACGCGGCAGCGGTAAGGGCCAAGGCCCCTGCGGCGGCGGCGAACAGCGCGGCGCCGGGCGCGGCGCGGGCAACGGCGCCGGCCGGAGCGGCCGAGGCGGCCAGGGCCAGCGCCCCCGCGACGGCCAGGGCCAGGGCCAGGGCGGCCAGGGACGGCGGGCGCGCGACGGCCAAGGCCGTGGCCAAGGCAACGGCCAGGGCAACGGCCGCGGCATGGGACGCCAGCGCCCCTAACTGACTATAAACTTATCTAGCTACCGATACGGCCGGCGGGGCAACGGGCCTTGCCGGCCGCTCGGCGTTGGAGACGGGTCCGCGTCCTAGAAACCGATATGGGGGCCGCCACTGTCATAGCTCTGGGGAAAGGCGCAGGCCCCTGGGTCGGGTACGTTGCAGCTGCAATTGGTGCGGTACCAGGATTCGCACTCCCAGAACCCCGACATCGGCAGAGGGGCGCCCGGAGCCGGCTTGGCCACCTGGGCAAACTTGCCATCGTTGTAGTGGCCGGTGACGTAGTACTGGCAGATCATCATCCCATGCTGGTAAAGGGCCCCGAAAAAGCTTTCTATCGATTCCGAGCCAGTGGGGTTGAGCCCAGCGTACTGGGACCAGCCGCCGATCCCGGACCATTGGCCTCCCTGCTTGCTTATTCCGATGGCCGAAGGGCAGGTGAGGGTGGCCGCCGTCGCGGGCAGGGTCGCCAGGCCCAAGCCCAGCAGGATACTCAGCACCAATAACGCCTTGATGAAAGTCATTCGAGCCGCTCCGCGAAGATGAATTCGCTGGGATTTGTTTCCCCCTGCTTTATATCCTACTCGATTTGTGGAAATTGAGTGGCCCTAAAAAATGACCGGTGGATGGGGTTAACCATCCACCGGCCCGGGTCCCTTGGGAGGGAGGGGCGTTGGAGCGCCCCTGGGAGGGATTGTCGGCGGCCGGGCGAACCCGGCCTGATGCTTAAACCTGCCTTAGCGCAGCGTCACGCCGCTACCGCGGGCGCGCCAACGCAGCAGGGTCTTCTCGATGAACTCGCCGTCCGGCCCGGCCACGCCCGCGGGGCGAGGCTCGCCGTACTCGAGATCCTTCTTCTTCTTGCGGCGGCGGGGAGGACGCGCCTCTTTGGGCTCGGCCTTGACCGCCGGCTTGACCTCGATGGTCTCCTGCTCGGGCTCGGGCTCGGGCTCGGGGGCCGCCTCGGGCTCGGCCGCGCCGCCCTGCTCCTTCTCATAGGCCTCGGCGAACTCTTCCATACTCTCGGGAGAGGAGCCGCCTTCGATCTGGAACCAGGAGTCGGAGTAGAGGATCTTGCCCAGGATGGCCAGGGCGCCAGCCACGTAGGTGCGGCCGATGCCGGGGTCAACCTCGCCAGGATCGTTGATCAGGCCGTCCATGACGCCGTGCACGATCTCCACCAGGTTCTGGTGGTGGCCCTGGGCGATCTGCATGATCAGCTTGTCCTCGTAGTCCACGATGGAGCTGGTCATGCCGTTGCGCTCCATCATGATCATGAAGATCTGGTTCAGGGGCTCGCGCCAGGGGGTGCCGTTAGAGATGTTGGACAGGCCGTTGGTGCTCTCGGCGCCGGGGCAGATGTCCTGGAGCATGGACAGGAACTCGAGGTTGTTCATCAACTGCTCCTGCTGAATGTTCAGCGGAGTCACGATGGGGTCGACGAACAGTTTCTCGTTGGGAATGCCCAGCTCGTTGGCCGCGTAGCACAGCTCCACGCACAGGGCGGAGCGCTCGTTGGCGTCGCGCGGCAGACCGTCGGGGCCCCACAGCAGGGCCACGGCCTCGGCCTCGTACTTGGCCACGATGGGCCACATCACGGTGTAGCGCTCGGGGCGGGCCATGACCGAGTTCACCAGGGCGGTGCCCTTGTGCACTTCCAGGCCGGCCTCGATGGCCTCGATGTTGGAGGTGTCCAGGGCCAGGGGCACGTCGGGCACCACTTCCTGGACGGTCTGGACCACCCACTGCATCAGCTCGGGACCGCCCTTGCGGGCCGGGCCCAGGTTGATGTCGATATAGGTGACCCCGGCGGCCTTCTCGGCCAGGGCCAACTTCTGAATGGGCTCGGGGTTGCGGTCTTTGAAGGCCTGCCCGCACTCTTTCTTAATAACGTTTAGGTTTTCACCTATGGTCTTCATGGGTTCCCCTCTTCAATCCACCAAGGAAAAGGCGCCTACTTGTCCGGCGTCCACTCCTTGAGGAATTTGGTCAAGTGCGCTGCCTCGCGGGGGCCCACCTGGATGTTCCAACCGGGCAGCTCCTCCTCCACGTCGCCGGCGATGGCCGCGGCGTAGCCGGGGATCACCAGGGACTTGTGTCCGATCTTCTCCTCGACCCCGATCTTCTTCACGAACATGCCCACATCGTCGCCGGAGAACTTGCCGGCGGCCCAGGCGGTCATGACGCTCAGACCCTCGGTGTCCTTGATCAGCAGCCAGGCCGGGACGCGAGAGCCCTCGATTTCGCCGCTGACGATGAAGTAGGTGAGCGAGAAGTTGGTGGTGATGAGCAGGGGGCTGTCGGCGTTGGGGCCGCCGATCTCGTAGATGCCCTCGGTCACGGTCATGGGGCGCTGGGGGTCGGTGTAGATGTTCAGGCGCTCCAGCAAGAGCGGGAACACCGCTTCGGCGGTCAGGTCGTCCAGCACGATGATGGCGGCGTACTTGGCCACCATCATGGCCGCCGCGGCCACCTGCTCGTCCAGGGTCTCGCCCAGGGCGTTGGCAAAGCAGATGGTGGGGAAGCCCAGGGTGCGGTTCTGCTGCAGCAGGGCCGCGCGCCGGATGGCGATCTGATCCTGGAACACGCCGGCCAGGTCGCGGGCGCCGCTGTCGATCACCAGGTCCTTGTGCCCGGCATCGGTCAGCTCGTCGCTGAGCTCCATGGCCTCGTCGATGTCAACCGCCTTGATGGCCAGGGGCAGGGCGTTTTCGCCCGCGATGGCGCTCATCTTGTCGGCGTTGGCGCCGGTGGCGGCGTAGAGCAGGGGTTTTTTGTCCTTGAAGGCGGCGGCCACGGGAGCCATCACCTCGGGGTCCTCGCAGGCCAGGATCAGCGACAGGTCGCTGTTGTCCACCACGGCCTGGGCCGCAGCCTGGAACTTGCCGGCGTCGCCGCTGGTGCACTCCAGGAAGACCAGCTCGGGGCGCAGGTTGAGGCCCACGCGCTCCCACTGGAAGCCCGCCCAGGCCTTCACCTTGGCGGCGATGTCGTCTTCGTCGGTGAGGCGGCCGGCGATGCCCGGAGGGTTGAAGAAGGTTTTTTCGTGACGGAACAAGACCGTCTCGCCGCCGATCTTTACCGCCGTGTCGCCAGTACCCACGGTCAGCGGCCGGATCGGGGGCGCGCTGGCCTCGGCCAACTGCTCACGCGCCTCTTCGGACACGTAGGGGCAGGCGTCCAACTCGGCCTTGCCCGCCGCCAAGTTCATGGCGAAGGCGAGGCAGGTGGGAACCCCGCACTCCCCGCAGTTGGTTTTGGGGAGAAGTTTGAAAATCTGAATGCCGGTTAGGGCCATGGTTCACTCCTTCCCGAAGGAGCCCGCTTTTTTGCCAAGCGGCCTGGGTCACGGGGGCTCCCTGGGGAGCCCCCGTGTCGGGTTAGCTAGAATTTAGCCGGTGATGGGGTCCATCTCCATGGCGGGGTGACCCACCTTTTGGAGATGCTCCAGAACCGTAGCCTCGTCGATGCCCACCGTCTCATCGGCAATCTTGTCGATCAGATCCGGCACGCCCATCTCCTCGCCGCGGCGCTTGAGGCCCTCGGCCAGCTCGTCCTTGAGGCTCTTGGGCATCCACACCATCCGCAAGAGGCCGCCGTCGCCGGCCACGTACTTGCGCTGGACGATGTTGTACTTGGAGTGGCCCACGAAGCCCGGGCTGCTCTGGCCGCCGCCCATGACGCCGGCCAGGGTGGTGAACTTCATGCCGCAGGGGGTCTCACCGGTGTAGTCGCGGTGCACGGTCATGATGCCGTTGCAGGCGGGCAGCACCGCGGCGATGCACTCGCAGCAACCGCAGGTGGTCATGGGCTCGTTGATGATGCTGTAGAAGTTGTAGCTTTCCACCGCGCCACGGGACGCCTTGGAGACGAACTCGTTGACGCCCTTCCAGTTACCCAGCACCGGGTCCGTGCACTCGCCCTTTTCGATGGGCTGGTTGGGACCGGTGGGGTTGATCTCGAAGGAAGCCTTGCAGTCGAACCAGTTGTAAGCGCCGCACAGGCCGGTACGCTCGGGGCTGACCACGCAGACGTGGGTGGGGGCGAAGGACTGGCACAGGGTGCAGGAGTAGTAGGTCTCCACGCCCTCGTCGGTCATGTTCTCCACGCGCTCGTCACGCGACTTGTAGGCCGCGCGCGCCTTCTTGGTGAACTCGTCGACGTCCTTGGTTTCGGTCAGGACGGTCACCTCGACCTTGTCCAGGATGGACCCGAAGTCCTTGTGGAACATGTCGTGGATGATCTGGCCGACGTGCTTGAGCTCGAAGCCCTTTTCCACCGCCGGACGGCCCAGGCGCACCCAGGAGATGTCGCGCTGTCCGATGTGCATTACGCCCTGGGCGTAGTTGATCAGGTGGTGAATCTGGCGCTCCAGGATGGGCTCGAAGTCGCTCTGCATCTTGCGCCCGGCCACCTTGACCGAGATGCCCATGGGCAGGCGGCCGCCCTCGTCACCCAGGTCCTTGATGTCCTTGCCGACCACGGTGATCTTGCCGTCTTCGATCTCGTCCATCTCGGCCATTTCGACCAGCTCGGTCATCTGGGTCTTGCCGCCGCCGAACTCCACGAACAGGTCATCCTTGCGGATGCGCTCGCCCTCGAAGGCCGCGCCGTAGCTGAGCGGGATGTCCACCTTGGTGATGACGGTCTTGAGGCCGCGCACCTCCACCGACTTCTGCACCATCTCGTGGTGCCCCACGTTGGCCACCACGTGCTCGTAGGTGCACACGCCGGTGGGCAGGATCTCGGGGATGTCGGTGTCGGAGATGGTGGGGAAGCCCCAGTTCACGCAGCCGGCCGCGTTGGCCGCCCACTCCGCGTTCACCTCGCCCAGGGCGTTGACGAACGCGAAGACGCGGTCCTTGTTGTAAGCCAGGATGCGGCGGTAGTCACCGGGGGTGACGCCACCGAAGGCCATGGCCGCGCGGTTGGCGAAGCCAAGCGCGAAGACCGCGGCGCTGATGTCGGGCCCGAAGGGCACCAAGCGGGTGCCCCAGCCCACCTGCACGTCAGCTTCACAGAGCTGCTCGGTGACGGTGGTGCCGTTCTGGTTGGCGGCCATGAACACGTACAGGTTCCGGCGCTGGTACTCCTCGCAGATCTCCTTGGCGATCTCCTTTTTGGGAGCCGAGCCAACGATGGCCGCGAAGCCGGGAGCCGAGCCGTCCACGAATTCCACGCCGCGTTTACGCATGATGGTGTCGTCGGCCGCGCCGAGCCAGATCTTGCTCTTGGCCCAGTCCACCTTGCCCTCGGCGTCCTTGACCACTTCGCAGTCCTCGCCCGGAGTGTAGAATTCCGGGTCGTCGACGTAGCGGATGGCCTCGGCGATTTCCTCGGCGAACAGGGTCGCCATGCCGGCGTCCAGCAAGGGTCCGAGGTAGGGAAGGTGGGTGGCCCGCTGCACGTGGGCGGGCAGCAGCTGACGGGCAATTTCCAAAGGCCGCTTGGCGCTGCCCAGGTCCTTAACCGGGATGCCCAGCAAGGAATAGATGATGGGCAGGTAGTAAGCGGTGTTGGGGAACTCGAGCTTTTGCTCGGGGCCGTATTGCTCCAGGGCACGCTCGTAGAGACCCTCCACCTTGGCCACGATATTGTACGCACCTTGGATGGCGGCGAATGCTACTAGTTTGGACATTTCTTATTGTCCCCTTTCTCCCTGACGGGCCTACGCCGCGTCCAGCTTCTGCCGGTCGGCCATATCCATCAGCACGCGCTCCTTCTTCTTGTCCAGGCCCAGGGCGGCGCGCTTCTTGTCAATGTGGGCGATCATCTTCTTGGCGTGCTCGTAGGGATCCACTTCCAGGTCCCACATGCCGCCGTAGATACCCTCCAGCTCCTCGAACAGGTGCTTTTGGAAGCGCGGCGCGCCGGTGACCGGCAGGCCCACGCCGAAGATGGTGTAGACGCCGCTGGCCACGAAGTAGTGACCGATGCTGATCGCCTTCTCGCTCATCCACTCGGGGGCGGAGCCGGCCGCGGGCAGGTCGCTGATGTCCTTACCCAGGCCGCCGGCCTTGACCACCTCGGAAGCGGCGGTGAGGATGCGGCTGTTGTCCACGCAGGAGCCCATGTGCAGCACCGGCGGGATGCCCACCGTCTCGCAGACCTCGGCCAAGCCGGAGCCGCAGTAGACCCCAGCCGACTCGGGAGTCAGCAGGCCGGCCTTGCCGCAGGCCATGGCGTTACAGCCGGTGGTCAGCACGATGACGTCGTTCTTGAGCAGCTCCTTGACGACGATCAGGTGGGAGCTGTCATGGCAGGTGCGGGCGTTGTTGCAGCCCACCACGCCGGCGATGCCCCGGATGCGGCCGTTGATGATGTTGTCGTTCAGGGGGACATAGGAACCGCGGAAGGTGCCGCCCAGGTGGTACTTGATCGCCTCGTCGGAGAAGCCCACAACCATCTTTTCCTTGGCGGAGGGGATCATGGCCTCGGCCTTGCGGTTGGGATAGTTGTCGATGGCGGTCTTGACGATCTGCTTGGCGTCTTCCAGGGCGTGGTGCTCGTCGAACTCGATGTGCACCGTGTGACCCGACTCCATCATGGCGCGCGGGTTGGTGGTGATCACCTTGGTGTGGTAGCAGTCGGCGACGTTGGCGATGTTCTCCATGATGCACTGCACGTCCACCACCATGGCGTCCACCGCGCCGGTCACGATGGCCAGCTCCTGCTGCAGGTAGTTACCCGCGATGGGCAGGCCGTGGCGCACCAGGATCTCGTTGGCGGTGCAGCACATGCCGGCCAGGGTGATGCCGTGGGCGCCCTTGGACTCGGCATACTTGAGCAGCTCCGGGTCCTGGGAGGCCACCACGATCATCTCGGAGAGCAGCGGCTCGTGGCCGTGCACGATGATGTTGACGTTCTCCTCCTTGAGCACGCCCAGGTTGATCTCACCCTGGATGGGGTAAGGCGTGCCGAACATGATGTCCTGGAGGTCGGTGGCGATCATGGAGCCGGCCCAGCCGTCGCCCAGGGCGGCGCGCGAGCACTGCTTCACGATGTTGTGGTAGTCCTGGTCCACGCCCATGTGGGTGCGGTGCATGATCTCCACGATCTCGCGGTCGATGCCGCGGGGGACCACGTCCAGCTCTTTCCACAGCTCATAACGGGCTTCGGGGGCGCGCTTGGCATAGGCGATCTCGCCGTCCTGCTGTCCCCACTGGCCCAGGGCCTTGATGCCCACGTCCTCGGCGATGTCGTAGATGTCGCGGTCCTGCTGGACCTTCTCGCCATCCTCGTTCTCCACCATCACGGTGGTGCCCACGCCGAAGTAGGGCGCGATCTCCAGAAGCTTTTCCACGTCCTGGATGCCGTAGTCGTCGGTCTGACGGCGGGCGGCGGCCAGGAAGACCTCGGCCACGCCGCGGCCGTGGTCGCTGTGCGCCGCGGCGCCGGCGGCCACCATGCGCGCGAAGTTGCGGGCGGCGATGGTCTCGGGGGTGGCGCCGCACAGGCCCTTGCGGGTGTCGACGCCCTCAATGCCCTTCTTGGGCAGAGGCAGGCGGCAGGGGCCCTGCGAGCAATTCTTGCAGCAGGTGCCCTGTTCGCCGATATTGCAGGGTTTCATGGTAACGGCGCGGTCGAAAATCGTCTCCACGCCATCGGCCTGGGCCTTAATCAGCATCTGGATGCTGGCCGGGTCGACGCTGACTTCCTTAGGGTTGGCCTTCTTTTCCTTCTTGGCTGCGGCCTTCACCTTGATCTCATCTGCGGACATTAGAGGTTCCTCCTCTTCTTTCTCTAAGGGTTGGCTTACGCCCCCTCTCAATAGAACCTGTCCTTTTTTTGTTGAGCACCGACCCTCCCAGTTGCCGGCGCTTTTATATATGTCAAGAGCCGGGCGGGCGGGCCGCCCAGCTACGTTATTAGCGCAGGGTCACCCCGCTGCCGCGCAGGCGCCAACGGGAGAGGGTCTTCTCGATGTAGACGGCGTCCGGGCCGGCCACGCCGGCGGGCCGGGGCTCGCCATACTCGATGTCCTCGTCTTCATCGTACTCGTCGAGGTCCAAAACATGGGCCATGCGCTCCTCGCGCCGCTTGGCGCGCAGGGCTTGCAGCTCGGCAAGCTCGGCCTCCTTGGCCGCGGCGCGCTCGGCCTCGGCCGCGGCCGCCTTGGCCAGCTCTGCCGCCTTGGCTTCCTCGGCTGCCTTCTTGGCAGCCTCGGCCTCGGCCTTCTTGGCCGTCTCGGCGTCGGCCTTGCTCTTGGCTGCCGCCTCGGCCTTGGCCTTGGCGTCGGCTTCGGCGTCGGCCGCCGGAGCGGGCTTGGCCTCGGCCGCCGGAGCGGCGGGGGCCGCAGCCGGAGCAGCGGGGGCCGGCTTGGGCGCGGCCGGCTTGGCCGCCGGCTTGGCCGCCGGCTTGGGCGCGGCCGGAGCGGCGGCGGGCTTGGGCGCGGCCGCCTTCTTCTCCTTGGGCTTGGCGCCGGGGATCAGGGCCGCCTTGGGGCGGTCGGTCTTGGCACGCTCGGCCGCCGGGGCGCGCTCGGCCAGCAGGCCGTCGACGATGCCCTTCATCAGCTTGACCGTCTCGGGGTGCCTGAGCAGCAGGATGTCGGAGCCGGCCAGCAGGCAGGCCACCGCGGCGGCGGTCTCCATGAGGTAGCCGCGCTTCATGGCGTCGCCCAGCTCGGGCGCTTCCTCGCTGCTCTGCTGGGCCTCCTTGGACTTCCAAACCTCGTTGCCCACGTTGTTGATCATGGGCAGGATCAGCTTGTCGTCCTCCTGGACCAGGGCGGCGGCGCGGATGCGCTCCATCACCGAGTAGCCGTACTCCATGCCGTAGCCCAGGCCGCCGGTGGTGGGGTCGATGACCAGCTTGTCCAGGGGCACGCCCAGGTTGCCCAACAGGATGTTGAGCTGCTTGGCCAGGTTCACGTCGATGGGGCTGGAGGAGATGAGCGACTGCTGGTAAGCCAGGGCCGCCGCGCCAACCTGCTTGTGGTTGTCCTCGTCCACCGGGCCCAGCAAGAGGTTCTTGCCGGTGTGATCCTCGGCGATCTTCTTGAGCACCTCGGCGTCCTTGGCCGCGTTGGCGCTGCCCCAAACGATGACCGGCACGTCGACCGCGCCCAGCACCTTGCCCACGACCTCGGAGGCCGCTTCGGGCGAGGCGTCATCGCCGTTGGGGTCGGTGGATTTCAGCTGCACCACGATGGCGTCGGCGCCGAACTCCTCCACGTTTTTCTTGGCCCAGGCGGCGGGATCGGCCAGCACGTCCCCAAAGGGGGCCTTGGCCGCCTCGGGCCAATCCACAGGCTCGGTGTCCCACACCTCCATGGCGATTATGGGCTTGGCCGGCATTTGGCCTTCCCACGTGTGGAAGGGATAACAGGTTTCACCGCCCACGGTGATTGCCTTGTCACCCTTGCCCAGCGTCACCTTCTCGATGGCGCCGGAATATTTTATGGTTGGTATCTCAAAGGCCACGGCAACTCCCTCCAACAGCCACGGGGACAGGGCAATCCCCTGTGAGTGGATATCGGGTTTACTGGCAAACCCTTGTCTAGCGCCCTTTCGCCCCTATGGGCGGGGACCCGGCAAAGCCTAGGCTCCCCATGTCCCAATAGACGAATCAGGCACCTTGTGAGTAACGGTACAATGGCCCGCCAAAAAAATTTGGCACGGGCCAACTACTATCTAGGTGTAAGCGCATACCACCCTAGGCCAAACGCTATACCCTGTCAAGAAAAAACGCATAACCATCTGTAATCCTTCACCAGAGCGGTCAATTTGCCCTGCCAGACCGCTAGGATTTCGATCGGTCTATGCAAGCACCTTGTCAAAGGCCGCGAAAGCCGCCGCGATGGAGGGGCTGTCGTCCGGCAATTGACTGGTAGGCTGGCCCTTTAGGTCGTATTCGGCCAGCTGGGGATCGTCCGGAATGACCGCCAGCAAATTAAGGCCCATGTCCTTGGCCGCCTGCAAAAGCTCCTCGGCGGGCTCGCCGCGCACCATGGTGAGCAGCAGATAGGCCTCGCCCTGGAGCACATTCATTTCCTTGGCCAGCTCGGCCACCCGCTGGGCCGCCTGCAAGGAGCGGCGGCTGGGGTCGCTGATGACCAGGAGCATGTCCACCCGCTGGGTGGTCACCCGGCTGATGTGCTCCATGCCGGCCTCGTTGTCCACCACCAGGTAGTCGTAGTTGTCGGCCAGCTTGTCCATGCACTCGGTGAGCAGATGGTTGGCCGCGCAATAGCAGCCCGCGCCCTCGGGACGGCCCATGGCGATGAGGTCGTAGCCCTTGGTCTCGGCCAGGCACTGGTTGACCCGCATCTCGATGAAAAGATTCTTGGTCATGCCCTCGGACTGGCCCTTTTTCATGTCTTCGCGGGCGTCGCCCAGGGTGCCGTCGAGCTCGAGGCCAAGCACTTCGTTGAAATTACTGTTGGAATCGGCGTCGACCGCCAGCACGGGCGACTTGCCGTGCTCCACCAGCCAGCGCACCAAAAACCCGGCGACGGTGGTTTTGCCCACCCCGCCCTTGCCAGCCACAGCGATCACGTAGGACAAGGCGATCTCTCCCTGTTTTGGTTCCTAAGCTATAGGTAACACCAGCAAAACTATGCCAGGCGTTGCAATGTGTCAAGGTAATTCACCTAAGGCCCCGGCAACCTGTGAAATTTTTGTGGTTGCATGGGGTGGGGGAGTGTCCTTATAGTGGGATATCAACGGCGAAACTCACGGCTTGTATAAAGCAGGGCGTCATGGCGCGCGTCCAGTGGGGTGATGCGTTCGGGTCCGCTAGTCGTTGTTTAATAACATATTGATTTTTAAAGAGGTTATTTTGCCGGATCACGATTTGTGGCCTGGTGTGGCCAGGCATTTGCGCGCTCAGGTGACGCCCCAAGAGTACGATACCTGGTTCGCTCCGCTCAGCATGCGTCTGGAAGAGCAGCAGGCGGTATTCACAGTACCCAACCGCTTTTTCGCGGATTGGATCGGCGACCGCTACGGCGCCATTTTGGGCGAGGCCCTGAGCATGGTCTCCGGCCAGCCCCTGGAGACCGCCTTTGAGGTGGCCCAGGCCAAGCCCGCCCCCCCCGTGAACAACCAGGCCGCGGCCCCTCCCCAGCCCTCGGGGCTCAGCCTGAATCCGGCCTATGTTTTCGAATCCTTCGTGGTGGGCCCCTGCAACGAGCTGGCCCACGCGGCCAGCCAGGCCGTGGCCGAAAATCCGGGCCGCCAGTACAACCCCCTTATGATTTTCGGGGGCTCGGGCCTGGGAAAGACCCACCTGGTGAGCGCGGTGGGCAACTTCATGGCCGGGCACGACGCGGCCAACCGGATCCACTACACCAGCTCCGAGGCCTACTCCAACGAGCTGATCCAGGCGGTGCGCTTCGACGGCATCCAGACCTTCCGCGACAAGTACCGCATGGTCGATTGCCTGGTCATCGAGGACATACAGTTCCTCTCCGGCCGGGAGCGCACCCAGGAGGAGTTTTTCCACACCTTCGAGGCGCTGTTCCAGGCGGGCAAGCAGATCGTATTGACCAGCGACAAGCTGCCCCGGGACATCCCCGGTCTGGCCGGCCGCCTGCGCACCCGCTTCGAGTGGGGCCTGTTGGCCGACCTGCAAACCCCGGACACCGAGACCAAGATCGCCATCCTGCAGCGCAAGGCCGCGGACCGGCACCTGCCCCTGTCGCGCCAAGTGGCATCCTACCTGGCCAAGCAGCCCGAGAGCTCGGTGCGCATCCTGGAGGGCTACCTCAATCGGCTCATGGCCGTGAGCCAACTGCGGGGCCGCGAGGCGGACCTGGAGCTGGCCCGCCAGGTGGTGGGGCCCCTGGCCAACGAGCGTCAGGTGAGCGTGGAGGAAGTCTTCCGCGCGGTGGCCGCTCACTACGGGCTCAAGGTCTCGGACCTGAAAAGCGCGCGCAAGAGCCGCGACATCAGCCGCCCCCGCCAGGTGGCCATGTACCTGGCCCGCCGCCTGACCAACCTCTCCTTCCCGGACATCGGCAAGGCCCTGGGCGGCAAGGACCACTCCACCGTGGTCAAGGGCGTGCAGCGGGTGGAGAGCCTCATGGCCCAGGACCCGGAGCTTACCGACACGGTGCGCGCGGTGGAAAACGCGGTGCGCTCGGGGAGACAGAGGGACTAGGCGGTGGCCTGGCGGTGGAAAAAGGCGGGCAAGGCGGCCGGAGTGGTGGAGAAGCGGAAAGCGAGCGGAGCGGAGGGTGTAGAAATTTTCAGTGCCGGATCAGCTTCTTGAGAGGGTTTTCCACTTTTCCTCCGGGCTCTATGTATTACTGTTACCTTTATAAATCTAGAGTAATAATTCCGTCGTCTTGTGGTTCGGCTCCACCGTATTTGGCTCCCGGGCCGTGCCGGAGCGGGGCGGGGATGATATATAAAACGAGGCCCTGGTAGAGGGTCGCGGCCGTGGGCAGGGGGTTTGAGTAAAAAGGCAAAGGCCTGGGGGAGGCTCCAGGGGTTCACTTTGCTCCCCCCGCCTCGCCAGGTAAGGACCTCCGGGGTCCAAGAGATCAAATAACCCGTAAATATATGGGTATTCTCTCATTTCCCCGCAGGCATCCCCCGGTGATGTTCTGTGAATGAATTGTTCCTAATCGTTATTTTTTGATCAATTCTTCGCGGTAAGGTCTTGTTCTTGTTTCTTTTATTTTAAATGGTCCAGTATTCACATAAAGGTAGGTATTTTAGGGGCCGGTGAATTGCGGCTCATTTCAGGGGGGCGGCTGATAGGCGTGGGATGGGGCGTGTTTAGCTTGCCCTGGCCGCGCCAGTTGGGTTAAGGTAACCAGAGTCCTATATCCTTTGTCAGAGGTGATAGATAGATGGAGCTAACCGTTCGCAAAGAAGAGTTGGTCAAGGGGCTGGCTAAGTCCCAGTCTGTGGTCGAGCGCCGCACCTCCATGCCCATCCTGTCCAACGTGCTCTTGGAGGCCGAGGGGGAAAACCTCACCGTGGCCGCCACGGACCTGGAAACCAGCTTCCAGGGCATCTGCTCCGCCCGGGTGAGCAAACCCGGCAAGGTGACCGTCCCGGCCCGCAAGCTTTATGAGATCGTCAAAGAGCTGCCCGCAGAGGAGATCTACCTCAAGGACAAGGACAACAACTACCTCCACATCTCCGCCGGACGGGCCAGCTTCAATCTGGTGGGGCTCTCCGCCGAGGACTTCCCCAACCTGCCCCAGGTGGAGGACATGCCTTCGCTGTCCATCGCCGGGGAGGTGCTGGCCGAGATGGTGGAAAAGACCATCTTCTCCATCTCCCAGGAAGACACCCGCTTCAACCTGGCCGGGCTCTACGTGCAAAAGCGCAAGAGCGACGGCGAGGAGTATCTGCGCTTCGTTTCCACCGACGGCCACCGCCTTTCCCTGGTGGACCGCTCCCTGGAGGGACTGGAGGGCTTCGCCCTGGACGGCGGGGTGATCATCCCCCGCAAGGGCGTGTCCGAGATGCGCAAGATGGCCGAGGACGCGGAGAGCGTATCCCTGGGGCTCAACCAGAACTACGCCACCCTGGCCTTGGACGGGGCCAAACTGATCCTGCGCATGCAGGAGGGCTCCTTCCCGGACTACGAGGTGGTGATCCCCAAGCTGAGCAAGAAGAACGTGGTGGTCAACCGCCAGGCCTTCTCCGACGTGCTTCGGCGCGTGGCCATCCTGGCCACCGATCGCTTCCAGGGCGTGAAGCTGGACTTCAAGGAAGGCCTCCTCGAGGTGGTGAGCCAGAACCCGGATCTGGGCGAGGCGCGCGAGGCCCTGGAGGTGGACTACGACGGCGACGCCCTGAGCGTGGGCTTCAACGCCCGCTACTTCCTGGATCTCTGCGCGGCCATGAAGAGCGAAGAGATCACCCTGGGCTTCGTGGACGAGCAGCACCCCTGTTTGATCAAGGGCGAGGCCGATCAGGGCTTCCTCAGCGTGATCATGCCCATGCGCCTGTAGGGCGGCTTAATTCAGAGAAAAACGGCGGGGCTCCAAGCGGGGCCCCGCTTCTTTTTGAGCAATACCAGCAAGAGGTTCCCATGCCCTTCGCAAAAGCCAACGGCATAGAGCTTTACTACGAGACCGGGGGAAGCGGCCCCAGGATGCTGTTCATCGGCGGCACCGCCGGGGATCTGCGCCTCAAGCCCGGCCCCCTGGAATGGCCCTGGAGCGATAGCTTCCAGGTGTTGGCCTTTGACCAGCGGGGACAGGGCCAGAGCGCCAAGCCGGACGATCCCTACAGCATGGCCATGTACGCCGAAGACGCCTTCGGCCTCATGGAGGCGCTGGAATGGGGCCCCTGTCCGGTGGTGGGCTACTCCTTCGGGGGCATGGTGGCCCAGGAGCTGGCCATCCGGCACCCCGAGCGGCTCAGCGCTCTGGTGCTTTGCTCCACCACCAGCGGGGGCTCAGGCGGCTCGTCCTATCCCCTGCACGAGGTATTTAGCCTGCCCCTGGAGCAGCTCGTGGCGCGCATGCTGGAACAGACCGACCGGCGCCACGACAAGGCCTGGCAGGAGGCGCACCCCGAGCAGTGGCAAGAGCTGGTCAAGCTGACCACCGGCCGCATGAGCCTGGCGGTTCAGGACCCGGCGGGGGCCTTGGGCCTGGAGCGGCAGCTGGAGGCGCGCAAGCACCACGACACCTACCAGCGCCTGGGGGGCATCGAGCTGCCCACCCTGGTCTGCGGGGGGCGCTTTGACGGAGTGGCCGATCCATCGGCCCAGCAGGCCATGGCCGAGGCCATCCCCGGGGCCAAGTTCATGTCCTTCGATGGAGGGCACCAGTTCTTCTTGGAAGACCCTACCGCCTTTGGAGCCATGGTGGATTTCATGAAGGCGGCTTCCTAGCGGCGGGCTGAGCGAAAGCATCCTTGTCCGGGGGTGTCCCGTGGGGGCGCTCCCGGCTTTTTTGGGCCACAATTTATTTGACAAGTTTGTTGTCATTATGACAATACTGTTGTCATAAATCGAAAGGGCGCGGGATGAAGCATTCAGCCAGTTGCATGCAGGCGGAGCGGCCATGAGCCGGCGGGTGAACGCCACGGGGCGCGAGCTGCACGATCTGTTCGAGGAGGTCTTTCACTTGCAGGCCGTTTTGGCCACGGTGGTGGACCTGGTGCACGAGGAGGCCGGGCTGGGCTCGCCCCAAAAGAAGGTGGCCGAGATACTGGCCCGGCGGGGGCCTTCCACCGTGCCAGAGGTGGCCGCCGAGATGGAGGTCTCGCGCCAGTTCGTGCAGACGGTGTGCAACCGCCTGGAGGAGCAAGGTCTCATCGTCTTCGGCCCCAACCCCCGCCACAAGCGCTCCCGCCTGGCCGCGCTGAGCGAGGCGGGCCGGGCCACCCTGGATGAGGTGTGGCAACGCGAGGGGGAGATCATCAAACAGGCCATGCCCAAGGTGGCGCGGGAGCCGGTGCTCTCGGCCACCGATACCCTGCGCCTTTTGGCCGAGAGCCTGCGAGGGGCGCTGGCCGACAAGCGACTGACCTGAGCGCCGGCGGGCTGCGAAAGGACCGGATCATGGACAACACCCACGTTTGCCCCTGGTGGCTGGCCTACACCTTTGACAATCCCCTGCGCCGCCTGGTGCACGACCCGGCCAAGCTGTTCGGGCCTTACCTCGGGCCGGGCGGGAAAGCGGCGGACATCGGCTGCGGCATGGGCTATTTCAGCCTGGGGCTGGCCCGCCTGGTGGGGCCCACGGGGCGGGTCTACTCCCTGGACTTGCAAGAGCAGATGCTCAATAAGGTGCGCTCGCGGGCAAAGCGGGCCGGCCTGGGCGAGCGCATCGATACGCGGCTGGTGACCCCCGGCAGCCTGGGCGGCGAGGAACTGGCCGGTCGGCTGGATCTGGTGCTGACCTTCTGGATGCTGCACGAGGTGCCGGACCAGGAAAGCTTCATGGCCCAGGTAAAACAATTGATCAAGCCGGGCGGGGTGTGGTTCCTGGCTGAGCCGCGTATGCACGTTTCGGCCGAAGATTACGCGGCTTCCCTGGACAAGGCGCGCTCGGCGGGTTACAAGCCATTGGCAGAGCCCAAGGTGGCCATGTCGCGGGCCACGGTTCTCGAGGTGTTATAGTAACGCCTTCTGCCGAACCCAACCTGAACCGCACGCACGGAAAGGGGAGCCATGAAACTCAAACGGATAAGAGCCCTGCTGGCGGCCATGCTCCTGGCCGTCTGCCTTGCCGCTATGGCCCAGGCCGCCGGGCCGGATTACGCCTCTGACTACAACTGGACCATCCGGGAGGCCAAGCCGCTCAAGGCTTACGACGTTTTCTACGTGCACCCCACCACCTACGGCGACACGGCGGACGGGCTGAACCAGTCCCTGGACAACAAGAAGGTTCGCGCCGCCACCGAGGCCACCACCCGCCAGCAGATCGGGGCGTACAACGCCAGATGCAACGTGTTCGCGCCGCGCTATCGCCAGGTGAGCATCAAGGTGTTGGGCATGAAGGAGGCCGAGGGCGAGCCCTACAAGCAGATCGCCACGGACGATGTTTTGGCCGCCTTAAAGTACTTCTTGAAAAACCTGAACCAGGGGCGGCCCTACATCATCGCGGCCCACAGCCAGGGCTCCATGATCACCCTGCGCCTGCTCAAGGCCCATCGCGATCTGATCAACGACAAGAAGCTCATCGCGGCCTATCTGCCGGGTTGGACCTTCACCGACGCGGACCTGAAGGCCATCAAGCTGCCCTTTGCCCAGAGCCCCACCCAGACCGGCTGCGTGCTGGCCTGGAACACCATCGCCCAGGGCGGCAAGTCCCCCACCCTGTTCGCCGGTGCCCATTGCATCAATCCGCTGTCCTGGAGCACGGACCACAAGGAACAGCCGGCCAGTAAAAACATCTACGCCCTGATCGACATGGGCGACGGCACCACCAAGAAGATCCCCCACTTCACCTCGGCCAGGATCGGAGACAACGGCGGGCTGATCATCCCGGTGCCCTCCATCGTGGACCAACTGAACATGTCCATGGGAGCGGGGGTGTTCCACCGCTACGATATCGATTTCTTCTACGGCAACATCGCCCAGAATGTGAACGATCGCTGCGTGGCCTGGCAGAGAAAGCAGCCGGCGCCCTGACCTGAAGCGCGATATTAAGGTTTTAATATGAAACGGGCCTCCCGACTTGGGTCGGGGGGCCCGCCTCTTTTGAGGTTAACCGCGCCTGGGCGGGTGGCTCAGCCGGTTTTTTGCTCCCCGCGCCGCTCCCACAGGGCAGCCACCACCCGCCAGGCCATGAGCCCTAGGTGGAGCGCTTGGCGCGCGGCGTCCAATGTGCGGCCCAGGTCTTTCACCTGGTCCCCCAGGCGCAGGCGCAGGATGTCCGACTCGCCTTGCAGCGCGGCGGCCCTTATCTCCAGTCGGCGTAATGCGCGGCTCATAGCGCCTGCTGGTCCTTGTAGAGCTCGGCCAGGGTGCGGGAGAAGGGCGGCTCGGAGTGGTTGAGCTGGGAGCGCACCACCAGGAAGCAGGCCAAGGCCCCGATGAGAAACACCAGGGCGATGATGGCCGCCGCCGGCCAGCGCCAGGCGGGCGGCGCGGCGTAGATGACCGCCAAGGCCGCCAGCACCAGACCCACCATGCCCAGGAGCAGCCCGGCCCCGCCCCACAGGAACAGGCTTAAGGCCTTTACCCGCTCCTCGCGAAGCTCCAGGGCGAACAGCTCCACCCGGTTGCGCAAGAGGGCCACGCCCAGGGAGGAGGCCCGCCGGGCGCTTTTGGGAGCCTCGGCCAGAAGGTTTATCAGATCCAACATGCCCTAGCCCCGGCGGTTGGTCATGAGCAGGGTGAGGAGCATACCCGCCCCGAAGGCCATGCCCAGGGAGACCAGGGGATGGTCCTTGACGTGCTCCTCGGCCTTATGGGCCATCTCCACGACCTTCTGGTCCAGCTCATGGTACTTGTCGCGGGCCTCTTCCAGGCTCTCTTCCAGCCGCTCCTTGGCCTCCAGGGCCTTGTCGTCCAGCTCGCCATGCAACGACCCCAAGAGCCCCTCCGCGTCGGAGATGATCTTCTTGAAATCCTTGGCCAGCCGATCCTTGTCTTTTTGCAGGTCGCTCTTGGCCTGGGTCATGGGCGGTTCTCCTTGCCTCCCGGCAGCGGTGCCGGGCGCTTGCCAATTACTCGTTTGTATTTCCTATTTATCCATTGTGAGAAAAGGCGGGTCCAGAAGGCAAATTTTTTCCCCAGCTTTTTCACGGGGCGCGGGGGTTCCGCCCGGCCCTCCCGGTCCAGTCCCGGGGCCGTGAGGGTCCGGTCCGGGCCGCCTCCCGCCTGGGGAGTCCGGCCCGGCCGAACCGGTTATGCGCCTGAGTTGGGCCTACTCGTGCAGGGTCCGGCGAACCGGCTTGATGGGAGGCCGCAGGCCCTTGAGCTCCTCGATGGAGCGCTTGTAGGCTTGGGACACTCGCATGTTTTCCAGCACCAGGGCCAGCATCAGGGCCACCGCCTGCACGAAGGTGATCTCTTCCAGGGTGAACTCCCAGGGATCGCTGGTGTAGAGGCGCAGCACCCCCAGCGGCTTGCCCCTGAGGACCAAGGGCACGCTGAGCAGGGATTCGATGCCCTCCACCACCGCCTCGGCGGGGTATTGCAGGCGGGGATCGTCGCACACGTTGAAGATGGCCACCGGTCCCTCTTGCAGGGAAGCGGCGATGGAGCGGCTCGCGTTGATGGGGCCCTTGTTCAGGTAGTAGTCGCTCAGGCCCTGGGACGAGGCGATCTCCAGCTTCTTGCTGCGCCGGTTCAAGAGCATAAGGGCAGCGCCCTTGAGCCTCAGGTTGGTGGTCAGGAACTCCACCGCGGCCCGCGAGGCGGTCTCCAGGTTCTTGGCCGAGGAGATCAGATCGCAAAGCTCGCCCAGGGTCTGGTAGTTGAGCTGGGCCGGCGGCACTAGACGCGCAATCTTGGGCATGACGTTACTCCTTTGCTTGGCGGGTTGCGGAGTGCGGCCGGATACAAGCGCAAGGGTTGCGGTCGAACGAGGGAATGGGACCTGGAGGCTCGGACGGGAGGCAACGGCGGAGTTCGGGTGGAAGGTTGGCCCGGGGCCTGACCCCAGGCCGGGCGGGATTCCCACGGTTCTTGACTCCGTAATTAAATTATCCCGAGAGCGTTGCCCGATGGTCAAGGGCGTTGTGGCGGCTCGTTCCATCCCGGCCGTTTGGCCTTGCGGCCCAGGGCATAAAGTGCTACCAAAAGAGTAGGCCCGTTTCGTGCTCACGCCCCATCCGACGGACCGAATCCTGCACAGGTTAGTTAGTAAGCGCTATCGCCATAACGGAAAAAAAGCGGCAGCTGGATAGCCATAAATAATGTAGTTGCGGTTCGTTCCTGGCATGACGCATCCGCATCATAGTTATCGATACCATACGTCCTGCCGCCGGGGGTCGCAATCGGGGAGTAGAGACAAACATATTGAATATATTTGAAAATTGTTTACATGATCGATAAAAATTATATAATCTATGGATAAACAAACGAAACATATGAACGGCCTATAGTTGTTTAAGATTTTTCAAGCGGCCAAACTGAAAGTACTCGTGAGGATTTTTTGATGATGGATTGCGTGGCTTGCTCCATGGAGGCAATCTAAGTGCGGGCTAAATTACTAATTTTAATGTTTTTTGCTGCCGTCTGCTTGTTGGGCGGGGTTTTTGTGTTTCTGTGGGCGGTAAACAACTTCCTGTCCGGCCTCACCCTGGAGGCCCTGGCCCTTTCGGTGATTTTGGTGGTGATGGGCGTGGGCTTCGCGTCCGCGGCCAGGAACAACCGGCAGCACATGCGCTGAGCGCCCCCGCCTTCCCCTTCTTCCCCCGGCGCACCTCTCTTTTTTTAGCGGCGCCTTTTAATATTGAAAATTTTGGCAGGGCACCAGGGTGGCCAGCTCGTCCCACTCCACGTCGGCGGTGAGGAAGGGCGGCAGGTCCATCAGCGGATGGTGCTTGTGCCGGGCCTGGTTCAGCTTGGTGTTCAGCATCATCTTGTTCAGGTGCCAGGGCAGCATGAGTTGGCGGTAGTTGGAGCCGTAGTCACTTATGTCGCGGGGCGCGCCCGAGCACTGGATGGTGATGTTGAAGGGGCTTAGCGGCGGCAGATCGGCCATGCGGAACTCCACCACGTAATTGAAAGCGCCCTCGGGCTCGGCCGCCGCGGCAAGATCGAAGGGCCGGGGATCGAAGGCGCCGGGGTGGGCCTGTTGCTTGCAGCCCGCTCCGGGCGAGCCCGGCGGGCACTGGAAACCGCTGATGGCCACCCAGTTCTTCTGGCTCCGGTTGGGGCCGCCCTTTTCCGGGAAAATCAGCTCGATGTGGAACTTGGCGTCGGTGTAGCAGGAGGTCATGGCGTTGCCCGCCTGGCTATGGGTGGCCGCCGGGTTCTTGGGGCGCAGCTTGATGGTGCCGTCCAGCTGCACCCGCAGGCAGCGCTCTTCGGCCAGGGCCAGGGCCGGGGCGGCCAGCATGAGGCACAGGGCCAGGGCGATGATTGCATGGAGCGCGCGCGTCATGGCGTCCCCCCTATAGCCCCGCGTCGAAGATGACGGTCTTGCCTTGGCTCACCTTGATGCCCTCGCCCACCGGCAGGGGCTCGGTCATACCCTTTTGCAGCACGTATAGGTCGTAAGTGCCCGGCGGCACGGCAAAGGCCTTCCACAGGGGGAAGTCGTTGTCAAAGCGCCGCCGCACCTGCAACAGGGGCTGGTCGCTCCCGGCCGGGTTGAGGTTCCAGCCAGTGACCCCGGGGGCCTTCTTCAGGGCGATGCCGCTGTCCAGGGTGGCGGTGGCGGTCTGGCCCGCGGTTACCTTCAGGTCCTTGGCCACCACGGTGGGGGCGGGGCTCTGGGCGTAGTGCAAACGCAGGGTCCACTCGCCCGGGGGCACCGGGCGGGTCTTGAACAGATAGTAGTCGTTGTTCTTGCTGTCGTGGGTGACAAAGGCCTTGCCGGTCTTCTGGTCCACCAGGCTGACCCCGCTCACCGCCTTGGTCAGCTCCTTGGCGATGTTGATCGCCACCGCGCCCAAGGCCACCTCGGTGACCTCGCCGCCCTTGACCTCGTAGACCCCCACCACCGCGTCGTCAGGCTTGCGGTAATTGGGGTTGGCGAAGGAGAGCACCACCTGGTACTCGCCAGCCAGGAAGGGATGCTCCCCGGCCACGCTCTTGGTGTTCTTGAGCAGCTTGTTGTCCTTGACCCGGATGATCTTGAGCCCGGCCAGGCTTTTCACCGCATCGGCGGGCACCGTGACCTTGAGCTTGCCCAGGCGGCTCTTGGCCTTGGTGGTCACGGTCTTGGCCGCCTCCACCTTGACCGCCACCTCTTTCTTCACCGCCTCCAAAGCGGCCAAGAGCCCGGCCGCGTCATTGGCCGAGAAGTACTTGCCCCCGCCCGCCGAAGCCAGGCACTCCAGCTGGGCCTTGCCCTTGGCGTCCACGTCAAAGCCCACCACTTGCAACACGAACTTGACGCCGCTGGCCTTGAGCGCCTTGACCACCCCGCAGGGGTCGGCGTCGCAGGTCTCGATGCCGTCCGAGACCAGCACGATGGTGGTCTCGTTCTCCTTGGCCTTGAGCATCTGGGCGGTCTGCTTGATGGAATCGGCCATGGGCGTCTTGCCCTTGGGGCTCAAGGCCGCGACTTTCTTGAGCAACGCCGCGCGGTCGGAGCTGCCCGGCGCCACCAGCACCTCCACGTCGGCGCAGTCGCCCTTCTTGCGGTGGCCATAGGCCACCAGGCCCAGGCGCACCTCGGCCGGGAGGGCGGGCACCGCCTTTGCCATCACCTCCTTGGCAACGGCGATCTTGCTCTGTCCCCCGGCCTGGCCCCACATGGAGCCCGAGGCGTCCAAGATGAAAACCACCTCGGGATAGGCGGGCTGGCTCGCGGCCGAGGCCAAGGGGGCGGCCAAGAGCATGGCCAGGGTGAGCAGAAGGGTAAAGACGGTGGTCTTGCGCATGGGGCGGCCTCCTTGGGCATGAGGGGGCGTCGTTGAAGATCGCGGGTCCGCGAAAAGCGGCGGCAATATGGCCCGCCGGCGCGGCCTGAACCAATGTAGCATAGCCAGTCGGGATTTTGGGGAGCTTTGGGGCCGCTTCAGCCCTTGACCACGGCCAGGGGGCGGGTCTTGGCCACCAGGGTGGCGATGCCGCTGTGGTGCATCACCGATGCCACTTGGTCGATGTCCTTGTAGGCCTCGGGCATCTCCTCGGCCAGGGTGCCCCCGCTGGCCGCGCGCACCACGACCCGCTGGGCGGCCAGCTCGGCCCGGAGGTCGCGGCCCCGGGCCTGCTTCTTGGCCTGGGTGCGGCTCAGCGCCCGGCCCGCGCCGTGGGCCGCGCTGGCAAAGGTCTCGGCCATGGCCTTGGCGGTGCCTTTGAGCACGTAGGAGGCGGTGCCCATGTCGCCGGGCACCAAGACCGGCTGGCCCACCCGGGCGTAGCGGGCGGGCAGGTCGGGGTGGCCCGGACCCAGGGCGCGGGTGGCCCCCTTGCGGTGCACGATCAGCTCGCGCTCTTTGCCGCCCACCACATGGCGCTCGCGTTTGGCCACATTGTGGGCCACGTCGTAAACCAGGCCCAGGCCCAGGTCGGCGGGGCCCAGCCCCAAGACCCGGCCGATCACCTCGCGGCAGGCCTCGCTGAGCAGCTGGCGGTTGTTGAAGGCGAAGTTGGCCGCCGCGGCCATGGCCGCCAGGTAGTCGCGGCCCACCGGGCTCTCGGGCGGGGCGGCGATGAGCTGGCGGTCGGGCGGGCGGATGGCGTCGGGGTCCTTGGCCAGGCGCTGGAGATAGTCGCCGCAGACCTGGTGGCCCAGGCCCCGGCTGCCCGAGTGCAGCCACAGGACCAGCATTCCCGCCTCCAGGCCGAAGGCTTGGGCCGTGGGGGCGTCGAAGATCTCCTGCACCACGGCCAGCTCCAGGAAGTGGTTGCCCGCCCCCAGGGTGCCGGCCTGGCCCAAACCTCTTTTGACCGCCCGGTCACTAACTGTGGCGGGGTCAGCGCCGGGCAAACAGCCCCCGGATTCGCAGAACTCCAGGTCCGCGCGGGTGCCTCGGCCGTGGCTCAGGGCCCAGGCGGCTCCCTGCCTCATAACCTTGCTAAGTTCTTTTTCTGAAAGCTTTTCTCTGCTGCCCACCCCCACTCCGGCGGGCACCTTGGCCAAGAGGGCGTCGGCCAGGGCGGCGAGGCGCGGCTCGCCGAGATCAGAGGCGGCCAGCTTGGAGCGCAGCAGGCGCACCCCGCAGTTGATGTCATAGCCCACCCCGCCCGGCGAGACTATTCCGACCCATGGGTCAAAAGCCCCGACCCCGCCGATGGGGAAGCCGTAGCCCTGGTGGGCGTCGGGCATGGCCAGGGCCGGGCCCACAATGCCGGGCAGGGAGGCCACCCCCCGGAGCTGCTTCAGGGTGCCGTCGCGTTCCAGGGCGGCCAGGAGCTCCCGGTCGGCATAGACCACCGCGTCGGCCAGCATGCCCCCGCTCCGGGGCAGCCGCCAGCGGCAGTGGTCTATCTTCTCCAGGGATGACATGGGTGTTTCAACCTGCCGGAATCACACGTCCAATATGACCTGGCCCCGCCAGCGGCCGGCGTGGGGCTCCACCCCGGCCTGGTGAAAGGTCACCGCCTTGACCGGCTCGCCGGGTCGGTGGGCCGCCGCATCGGCCGGGATTACCCCCAGGCGGGCCTCCAGGGATTCGGCTGAAATATCGACTACCTTGGCCGCCACCACCAGCATGGCCTCCGCGTCCCAGAGGTAGACCACCTCCGAGAGCAGGGCCACCAGCAGCTCGGTCTGGTCGTTGCCTGTGGCGCGGAAGGGCAGCCAGGTGATGCGCCCCTCGCGGGGGCCGCGCACCATGAGCTCGGCCAGGACCACGGGGGCGGACTCGAACAGCTCGGGCAGGGTGTCGGCCTCCACCCACAGCCCCAGGTCGGCGGTGTGCCCGGCGGTTCCAGACCGGTGGGTCATAATATTAGCCGCCTTTCGCCCGCAACGAAATGACTGATGGGTCAAACACGGTTCCGTGCACCATGTCTTCTCTGAGCGCCGTTGGCTCGCAACCCTGCGGTATTGCAAAACAATGGGTTAGGCCGCTAAATGTATACTTTATCAGCAAAAGCACCTAACCCACTGTTTAGCAATCATATAGCCTGCGAGGTGGCTTAACGCCAAGTGACCCGCAGGGGCTTGCGCGGCGGGATGCGCTGATACTCGAACTTGGGCACGCCCAGCATCATGGCTCCGAAGGGGACCATGCCTTCGGGCAGGTCCAAGGCCTTTTTCAGGGGATCGAAGACGTTGGCCGCCCGGTTGAAGTAACCGGCCCAGCAGCCGCCCAGGTCCAGGCCAAAGGCGGCCAGCTCCAGGTAGGTTAGCGCGATGACGCAGGCCGGCGGGGCGTAGGGGTTGGCCTTTTCGGCGTAGGCAATGGCCAGGTGGGGAGCGCTTCTAAGGATGCGGTCCTCGCCATTGTCCCAGGCATCCACCACCCGGTCCATGTGGATCGGCCCGGCGATCTCGGGGTGGTTCTTGATCATGAAGCGCATCCAGTCGGCCACCAGCCCGGCCAGCTCGCCCAGCTTTTCGCGGCCGGAGACCACCAGCCAGTGGACCGGCTCGGCGTTGTGGCCGCTGGGGGCGTAGCGGGCCAGCTCCAGGAGGCGCTCGATGGTGGACTTTTCCAGGGGCTGCTTCTTGTAGCAGCGGATGGAGCGGCGGCCTTTGATCAGGCGGCTAAGCGAGGGTGGGCTGGGCATCTCGCCTTCCAGGGGGGCGCACTGGTTGGGGCCGATGCCGTTCCAGGTGAGCGCGCCGGTGGGGCAGACGGCCAGGCAGTGGCCGCAGGAGAGGCACAGCTCCTCGAAGCCATCCACCGGGGCCGGATAGCCCTCCTCGCCGTTCATGGTGATGATCTGCGCGGGACAGTCCAGGGCGCAGAGGGTGTCCTTGGTGCATTTTTCGGTGTCTATGGTGATGCCCATTGTCGCTCCTTCAGCGGGTGGATGGGGGGCTGGTGACAACCCCAGAATATCACCCGGCCCGGCCAAAAACCATACGGGGCGGGCCTTGGCGGGCGCGGGAACGGACCGGGAGCGGCTGGGCACCCCAAAAAGGTGTTTGTGGCGGGTTATGCGCGCGGCGCCGCTGCGGCCGCCCGCTCGGCGCTGGCCAGGGCGCCTTCCAGGTAGCCGCCCAGCTCGTCCGAGGTTTCGGTGCCCAGGAACCAGACCAGCCCGTCCCAGATATGGGTCTTGCCGGCGGGCGGCTGGTACAGGGGATGTTCGCGAACCGGCCTTTGGTCATATTCCGTGGCCGTGAACTCCTCCCGTGCCCAGTCCTGGTAAAAAACCGCCTCGGGCTGCCCGGCCTCGGGTCCATAAAGGAGTTGGAGCTGCTCCAGGATGGCCTGCGTCAGTGCTTCCTGGTTTTTGCGCTGTGACGCCGGGAAACCCAGGAATCCGGTGAGGCCGAAGGGTTGGCCGCTGTGGTTGGAGCCGTCGTGGATCTCGCCCAGGGGGCCGTGTTCGCTGAAGGCCTGTCCCGAGAGCCCCGCGCGCCGCCAGGGGGCCTGGCCGTAAAGGGCGAAGAACTTGGCCTGCCCGGCCATCCAGGTGATGGTCCCCAGCATGGCCTGGGTAAGCTGGTGGGACAGCTCGGGCGTAAAGAGGATGCTGGCCGCCGCCAGGCGGGGAGGCAGGGCCAGGAAGACCCGCGACGCCAGGAACCGGCGGCGGGGCTCTTGCCCCAGGACGCCCACGCTGACCAGGCAAGCGCCGCTCTTTTTCTCTATATGACAGACCGGGTGCTTAAGGAGGATGGCCTGCGGGGGTATCGAGCGGCGCAGGCCCTCGATCAGGGAGATCATGCCCCCCTCGATGCGCCAGCCCTCCGGCTCCATGGGGTAGCCGGATATGGTGGCCACCCGGCCGTCCGGGGCCTGCAAACGACCGTAACCGGCATCGTATTGGGGGTAGGCGGCCAGGCCCAGCTCCCGGACCAGGGCGTTGATGCGGGGGTTTATCTCCGGCCAGTACCAGGAGGGGCCCAAGTCCGGGAAGTAGCCCCGGTGCTCGGGGCTCAGAATCCGGCCCCCGACCCGCTCCCGGGCCTCCAGCACCAAAAAGGGTTCTCCCCTTTGGGCCAGGATGGAGGCGGCGTGGATGCCGCTCAGCCCCGCCCCGATGATTAGCGTGGCGACATTTTGGATTGGCGTGGGCAAGGTGTTTCCGGCCGGGATCTCTACCGGCGGGGGCCGCTGGGGCGCCGCGAGCAGAAAAGGGTTTTTGCGCAAAGGCGGCACAAAGGCCTGCTGTTTTGGGGCGATTGAAGGGTAGCACCGAAGAGCAGAGGCGGCAAGGCGGGGGCGCGGCTCCGGCGGCAGGGGGCCGCTTTGACAGGCGAATCTAAAATGAGCTGATATATTTAAAAAATAGGCAATTACCCTTTTAATGCCGTCCAAGCGGGCCCTTGCCGGGTAAAAGGCCGGGCAAACCAAAAGCGCGGTGGCTGTGGCCAAATCCGCTGGTATACGGTGGTCTTGAACCGAAAGGCGGGAGAGCCGCTGCCCAAGGCGGCGCTCCCAAGCGAGTTTTATGCCCGACAACCGGCCAAGCTTTAAAAGCTCCCCCAAAAAATATTGGCCCCGGGGTCTGTCCATCATCCATGAAGACCACGACATCCTGGTCGTGGACAAGATGAGCGGCCTCTTGACCGTGAGCACGGATAAAATCAGAGAAAATACCGCCTATTACCTTTTGACCGACTATGTAAGAAAAGGGAATAGCAAATCGAGGAACCGGGTGTTTATCGTCCACCGCCTGGATCGGGACACCTCCGGGGTCCTGGTTTTCGCCAAAAATGAAAAAGCCAAGGGGTTCTTGCAGGCGGAGTGGCAGGCATTCAGCAAAAAATATTATGCCGTGGTCCACGGGGCCTTGCCGGAGAAGGAAGGGGTAATTACCTCTTATCTCGTGGAAAACCGCGCGCATAGGATGTATTCCGTGAGCAATCCCGCCAAGGGCAAGCTCGCCAAGACCGGGTTCAAGGTCCTGCGGGAATCAAACAAGTACAGCCTGCTCGAGGTCGACCTGATCACCGGCAGGAAAAACCAGATCCGGGTCCATTTCGCGGAAAAAGGGCATCCCGTGGTCGGCGACAAGATATATGGCCTGAAGGACGCGGGCATCAAGAGGCTGGCCCTGCACGCGGCGTCATTGACCTTGTTGCATCCGCACAGCAAGGAGAAGATGACCTTCGAGGCAACGGTGCCCCCTTATTTTAAAACCCTTGTAAAGAGTTAGCGGCCGCCCCCATGTTCATCCCCACCACCAAGGACGAGCTCAAGGCTCTCGGCTGGGAGTCCCTCGACGTCATCTTGATAACCGGGGACACCTATGTGGACTCGCCGTATATCGGCGTGGCGGTCATCGGCAAGGTGCTGCTGGACGCGGGATACAAGGTGGGCATAATCGCCCAGCCGGAGCTGGACAGCGACAAGGACATCACGCGGCTGGGGGAGCCCAACCTATTCTGGGGGATCACCGCGGGCTGCATGGACTCCATGATCTCCAACTACACCGCCACCAACAAGCCGCGCAAGCGCGACGACCTGACCGCAGGCGGCCTGAACAACCGGCGCCCGGACATGGCGGTCATCGCCTACAGCAACCTGGTTCGCCGCTACTTCAAAAAGACCAAGCCCATCGTGCTGGGCGGCATCGAGGCCAGCCTTAGGCGCATCTCCCATTATCACTACAAGACCAACAGCATACGGCGCTCCATCCTGTTCGATGCCAAGGCCGACATCCTGGTCTACGGCATGGGGGAGAAAACCACCCTTGAACTGGCGGAGTGCCTTAAGGGCGGCCGCCCGGTAAGCGAGCTGCGCGGCATCTGTTATATCGCCGCCGAACCAAAGGAAGGCTACCTGGAGCTGCCCCCCCACGCGGAGGTTGCGGCGGACAAAGCCAAATTTTCCGAGATGTTCAAGGTGTTCTACGACAACCAGGACGCGCTGAGCGCCAAGGGCCTTTGCCAGCAGCAGGACACCCGCTATCTGATCCACAACCCGCCCCAGCTTCCCCCCACCAGCGAGGAGCTGGACCATATTTACGGGCTGGACTATGAGCGCGAGGTTCATCCCTTTTATGCGGCCTGGGGGCCGGTGCGGGCCCTGGAAACCATCCGCTTCGCCATCACCACCCACCGAGGATGCTACGGCGGGTGTAATTTCTGCGCCATATCCATCCATCAGGGGCAACGGGTGGTGGAGCGCAGCGAGGCCTCCATCCTCAAGGAGGCGGCGCGGCTGACCGAACACCCCGGGTTCAAGGGCTACATCAACGACGTCGGCGGCCCCACCGCCAACATGTACGGCATCGAGTGCGAGCGCAAAAAATTGAAGGGCGCCTGCCGCTCCAAGCACTGCCTGACCCCGGCGGTCTGCCCCAGCCTGGCGCCCAGCCATCGCCGCCAGATCGAGCTGCTGCGAAAGCTGAGGCAGCTTCCCAAGGTCAAGAAGGTGTTCGTGGCCTCGGGCATCCGCCACGATCTGGTGATAAGCGACCGGGAATACGGCCTAGAGTATCTGGAAGAGATCGTGCGGCACCATGTTTCCGGCCAGCTGAAGCTGGCGCCCGAGCACTCCGAGGACCACGTCCTGGCGCTCATGGGAAAGCCGCCGATCAAAAGCTTCCTGGAGTTTTTCGGCCTGTTTGAAAAGATCAACCGCCGGGTGGGCAAAAAGCAGTTCCTTACCTGCTATTTCATCGCCGCCTACCCCGGCTGCACCCTCCAAGACATGGCCAACCTGAGCCGTTTCAGCCGCGAGGTGCTCAAGTTCAAGCCCCGCCAGATCCAGGTTTTCACGCCCTCCCCCTCCACGCCGGCCACCCTGATGTACTACACCGAACAGGCCTATGACAGCGGACAAGCCCTGTTCGTGGAAAAGGACCAGGCCAAAAAAGAAAAGCAAAAGAACCTGGTCCTGAAATGAGTTGACGGGCGAATGTGTCGCCTTGGTCGCCAGCCTGCCGAGTCCAGATCATTTGGATGTGTTTGTCGGGGTAGCCTTCGGCAGAAGCTGGGGCAGCGAAAGACATCGCCCCAATGACCAACACGACTCCCGCTGGCGGGCTTTGCCTGGTGATCGATTTCATCTAAGGAATCTCCACATATAAATCGTTGTTTGTTAGAGTATGCGCGCGGCTAATAAAACCCACACCTTGGGGGCGCCAAAGTGCTGCGAGCGGCCCAGGGGTTGCGGGCCCGAGTGGCGAAAGCCAACAATCATGGACTGAGACCGCAGTTAAGGTCAGCTTCATCCTGGGACAGATGGCCTAGACTGGCTCTCTAGCGCGGCGTCCTACCAACCCATAGTTGACCAAAATAGTTACGATGAATTAATTTGAGAAAGGCAGGGCGCGGGGTTTTACGGGGGGAGAACCACAGAAAAAATTTTGATTCACAAAGCTCAAAAATACAATTATTAATAAAAAAATTTAATCTTGATGAATAACACAGTAAAATGGACCAACAAATGGTCGTATACTGGCAAAAAACCAACTTGACTTTTTATACGCGTCCGTCAAGTTACTAACAGATGCCGAAGGGGGGGATTTTATGGAGTTGCGCCATCAAACACCGGTTGGAAGTATAAAGACAATATTCTTAATGATACTAATAGTTATAAATGCCATATTGATCTATTTGCTTATAAGGTAGACATTATGTGCAATTGGTTGGAAAGGCATAATGGTTCGATAATATTTGTACTATCCATTGTTGCCATTATGCTTGCTTGCGCTAATGCATGGAAATATAATTTTGTGTCACTTTCTTGGTTAAAAGACCAAAAGGATACCTTTTCTTCCTTAAAAGATATTATAACCCTATTAATATTTTTAATAGTATCAACGTTTTCATATTACCGATTTTTTAAAGGAAGAACATTATCCTTGAGGGCAGACACTGACATTCAAGTTTCAGTTCATGAGTCTCCTGGGGATTATAACATTCACGCATTTACTCTAAATTTACAAAACGTAGGAACATCAACGATATGGACTCCTAAACCGAATGTAAAATACCATTTGCACTATTCTGATGGTGATGTTAGTAGCCATGAGATTAATGATTGGTATAAAGAAGACATGGATACCTCAAAGTATGTGACGTCCTCAGTCGTTGAGCCAGACGAAAAAGCATATTTTTTCGGCCATTGTGAAGTCCCCAAAAAAGTTTGGGCTGTCACATATTTTGCAAAAATACAAGCGGACAACGGAGATTGTTGGTTTACTGCAAAGACTATCAACAACAAAGAAGAAACCTAGCAGAATAACATATGTCGGACGAATTTACCGTCGCAATTTATTTGGGTTGGTCATTCGTAGCATTACAGAACAGAATTTGCTTCTTATAGACAATTCACCTATAGCTCCCGAAAAACTTGCTGAATCAAATATCGGTTCGGAGTATAGCCCAGCCCGCCTAGTACACCTCAGGCTTGGGGTCGCGGCTCATTAACTCGTGCAGGGCCTGCATGGGGGTGGTGCGCTGCTCCAGAACGGCGCGCACCGCCTCGATGATGGGCATCTCCACCCCGTGGCGGTCGGCCAGGGCCAGGACGGTGTGGGTGTTCTTGACACCCTCGGCCACCTGGCGCATGGAGCTGGTGATCTGGTCGATGCTCTCGCCCTGGGCCAGGCGGGTGCCCACGGTCCGGTTGCGGCTCAGGCCGCCGGTGCAGGTGAGCACCAGGTCGCCCAGGCCGGCCAGCCCGGCCATGGTGGCGGGTTCGGCCCCCAGGGCCAGGGCCAGGCGGGTCATCTCGGCCAGGCCCCGGGTGATCATGGCGGCCATGACGTTGGAGCCCAGCTTGAGCCCGGCCACCATCCCGGCGGCGATGGCCAGGGGGTTTTTCACCGCGCCGCCCAGCTCCACGCCGGTCACGTCGCGGCTGGTGTAGACCCGAAAGCGCGGGCCCGCGAAAGCGGCCTGCACCGCCTCGGCGATTGCTCCCTCGGCGCTGGCCACGGTGACCGCGGTAGGCGCATCGGCCGCCACTTCCTTGGCGAAGCTGGGGCCGGATAGAGCCGCCAGGCGCGAATGCTCGTCCTCACTCAGCACCTCGGCGGCCACCTGGCACATGGTGTAGCCGGTAACGTCCTCGATGCCCTTGCTGCAAGCCACCACCGGCACGCCGGCGGGCAGATGGGGCGCCGCCTGGCCCAGCACCATGCGGAACACGTGGCTGGGCATCACCAGCACCACCAGCTCGGCCCCGCCCAGGGCCTCGGCCAGGTCGCTAGAGCCCCTCAGGTTGTCGTGCAGGGTGAAGCCGGGCAAAAACACCGGGTTGGCGTGGCTGTTGTTGATGGCCTCGGCCACCTCGGGCTCGTAGGCCCAGAGCTTGACCCAATGGCCCGAGCGGGCCAGAAGGTCGGCCAGGGCGGTGCCCCAGGCTCCGGCCCCGATTACCGTGGCGGCCAGGTTGGCCATTACTCGGTCGGCTCCGGTTCCGGGGCGGGCGGGGCCTCGCCGTTTACCGGGGTTTCATCCTCGCCGCTGTCCTCGCCGTTTTCCTCGTCTTCGTTCTCGGCCAGGCTGGCCACCCCCACCAGGCGCTCGCCCGGCTTGAGGCCGATGAGCTTGACCCCCTGGGTGTTGCGGCCCAACACGTTGATGCCGCCCACCTTCATGCGGATGATTTGGCCCTGGTCGGAGATGAGCATCATCTCGTCAATGTCGTCCACGGTGAGCGCGCCCACCACCGGGCCGTTGCGCTCACTGGTCTTTATGGTGATCACGCCCTTGCCGCCCCGGTTTTGCAGGGGATACTCGTCCAGGCGGGTGCGCTTGCCGAAGCCGTTGGCCGTGACGGTGAGCACCGTGGGGGTGCCTGCCACCGCCTCCATGGCCACCAGTATGTCATCGCCCTCCAGGTCCACGCCCTTGACCCCGGTGGCCACCCGGCCCATGACCCGCACCTTGTCCTCGGGGAAGCGGATGGCCTTGCCGGAGCGGGTGGCCAGGAAGATCTCCATCTCGCCGTCGGTGAGGCGCGCGGCCACCAGGCGGTCGCCCTCGACCAGCTTGAGGGCAATGATGCCCCCGGGCCGGGGCCGGGAGTACTCCATGAGGGCGGTCTTTTTGATGGTGCCGTTCTCGGTGGCCATGATGATGTTGCGCTCTTCGGAGAACTCCTTGACCGCCAGGACGGTGGTCACCTTCTCGTCCGAGGCCATCTGCACCAGGTTGACCACGGCCTTGCCCTTGGAGGCGCGGCCCGCCTGGGGCAGCTCGTGCACCTTGAGCCAGAAGAGGCGGCCCGCGTCGGTAAAGATGAGCAGGTAGTGATGGGTCGAGGCCACGAAGAGCTTCTCCACGAAGTCCTCGTCCTTGGTGCCCATGCCCTTCTTGCCCTTGCCGCCGCGCCGCTGGGAGCGGTAGAGGCTGGCCGGGGTGCGCTTGATATAGCCGGTGTGGCTCAGCGTCACCACCATGTCCTCTTCGGCGATCATGTCCTCCAGGTCGATCTCGCTGGTCTGGGCCACGATCTCGGTGCGGCGCACGTCGGCGTAGTCGCGGGTCAGCTCCTCGGTCTCGTCGCGGATGATCTGGCGCACCAGCTTCTCCGAGCCCAGGATGGCCTTGAGCTTGGCGATGAGCTGGATGACCTCGCGGTACTCGGCCAGGATCTTGTCGCGCTCCAGGCCGGTGAGGCGTTGCAGGCGCATGTCCAGGATGGCCTGGGCCTGCAAGTCGCTCAGCGAGAGCCGGCCCATAAGAAGCTCCTTGGCCTCGGCCGGGTTGGCCGAACCACGGATCAGCTTGATGACCTGGTCCAGGTTGTCCAGGGCGATCTTGAGGCCCTCGAGGATGTGGGCCCTGGCCTCGGCCTTGGCCAGGTCGAACTTGGTGCGCCGGATGATGATCTCGCGGCGGTGGTCGATGAAGTGGCCCAGGATCTGCTTGAGGTTGAGCACCTCGGGGCGGCTGTTGACGATGGCCAGCAGGTTGATGCCGAAGGTGGACTGCATGGCGGTGAACTTGAACAGCTGGTTCATCACCACCTGGGGCACCGCGTCGCGCTTGAGCTCCAGGACCATGCGCAACCCGTCGCGGTCCGACTCGTCGCGGATGTCGCTGATGCCCTCGATCTTCTTGTCCTTGACCAGGTCGGCGATGCGCTCCAGCAGGCGCGCCTTGTTCACCTGGTAGGGCAGCTCACTCACCACGATGGAGTTTTTCTTGCCCCGCGCCTGGGTCTCCACGCTGGCCCGCGCCCGCATGTAGATGACCCCGCGGCCGGTCTCGTAAGCTTCCTTGATGCCCTTGCGGCCGTAGATGAAGCCCCGGGTGGGGAAGTCTGGGCCGGGGATGTGCTGCATCAGCTCGGGGATGGTGATCTCGGGGTTGTCGATGAGGGCGATGACCCCCCGGGCGATCTCGCCCAGGTTGTGGGGGGGGATGTTGGTGGCCATGCCCACCGCGATGCCCGCCGAGCCGTTGACCAACAGGTTGGGCACCCGCGTGGGCAACAGGGACGGCTCCTCCATGGAGCCGTCGTAGTTCTCGACGAACTCCACCGTGTCCTTGTCGATGTCGGCCAAGAACTCGCCGGCCAGCTTGGCCATGCGCACCTCGGTGTAACGCATGGCCGCCGGGGCGTCGCCGTCCACCGAGCCGAAGTTGCCCTGGCCGTCCACCAGGGTGTAGCGCATGGCGAAGTCCTGGGCCATGCGCACCAGCGCGTCGTAGACCGCGCTGTCGCCGTGGGGGTGGTACTTACCGATGACGTCGCCGACCACGCGGGCCGACTTCTTGTAGGAGCGGTTGTGGTAGTTCTTCAGGTCGTGCATGGCGAAGAGGATGCGGCGGTGCACCGGCTTGAGGCCGTCGCGCACCTCGGGCAGAGCCCGGCCGATGATCACGCTCATGGCGTAATCCAGGTAGGAGCGTTTGATCTCCTCTTCGATGAGCACGTCTTGCTTGCGGGCGTCGATTGGAAGCATTTACTTTAACCTTGGGTTGATATTCACGGCCCGGGCACAGGCCTCCCCGGCCACCGCCGCTCACTCGGCTTTTCCCCCCATGCGGCGGACTAGGAAAGTATAGCAACAACTAGGCGGATTAGCAAGCAAATTCGCCCCGGAGCCCCCCTCGCAGGGGCCTGTTATAGCAGGGCTTTTGGCCCCTCGCCCGGGCCCGGCCGCCGGGGGGCGCGGCCGGGCTTGAGTGGGGGGGCGCGGCGTGCTAGCGTGAAGGTTGTCTAACAAGGGAGGTCGGGGCTCATGATCTGGCGCATGATGGTTGCAACGGGCTTGGCCCTGGGCCTGCTCCTGGTGGGGGCCTGCTCGGATCAAAGCGGGCAATCGGCTGAAAAAGCAGCGAAAAAGAATACCGCCACTTCCTTGGCCGTGGCCTCGCCCCCGCCGTCCACCACTCCCCCCGCCCCAACCCCGGAGCCCCTGGCCGCCGCCCCGGCCGACCAGGAGCCGGGCAAATACCTGGAGCTGGCCCGCTCCGCCCTGGGCCTGGGCGATCTGCGCAAGGCTTTGGGCCTCAGCGAGCAGGCCTCCCAGGCCATCTGGCAGCGGGTGCCGCTTAGCCTGGCCCGGGCCCTGCTGGTCAAGGAACCGGCCCGGGGCTACGGCATCTACCAGCCCCGGGCGGACGGGACCTACCTGATCAGCGGGCCGGACCGCCCGGTGTTCCCGGGCAAGGGCATGCCCATATACGTGTACATGGAGCCGGTCGGCTACCGGGTGGAGCGCAAGCCGGGCGGCCTCTACGAGTTCGGCTTGGCCATGGACCTGGCCCTGTACGACGCACAGGGCAAGCATCTGTTATCCCGGCCTGATTTCATGCAAGAGCGGGATAGTTCACGCCGTTTCCGGCTGGAGCACTTCCTCAACGTGACCGTGGACCTGAAGGGCGCGACCCCGGGCAAGTACAAGCTCCAGCTCACGGTGAAGGACCTGGTGGGCAAGCAGAAGGCCACCGCCGAGCTTCCCATCGAGCTGGTCCTGGCCCCGGCCGAGGCCAAGGCGCCCGCCGGGAAAAAGTAAAGCATTTACTCTAACATCAGCGGGAGGCGGTCATGGCCCAGGCCAAGCGCGGCGATTACGCCCTGTATTACGAGACCCACGGAGCGGGCCACCCCCTGCTGCTGATCCGGGGCATCGGCTCCAACCTGGAGCATTGGTACGAGCAGCTCCCCGCCTTCAGCCCGCATTACCGGGTGATCGTCTTTGACAACCAGGGCATCGGCCGCTCCGGGGACTCGGGCGCGCCGCGCTCCATAAAGGACATGGCCGCCGACGCGGTGGCGGTGCTGGATGCGGCGGGGGCCGGGCGGGCGCATGTGCTGGGCCTGTCCATGGGCGGCATGATCGCCCAGGAGCTGGCCCTGGGCTGGCCGGAGCGGGTGGCCGGGCTGGTGCTCACCGCCACCCATTGCGGGGGCAGGCACAAGGTGGCCCCCACCGCCGAGACCACGGCCCTTTTCGCCAAGCTGGTGAGCGGCGAGACCCTGGAGGAGCAGATGGAGGGGCGCAAGTGCCTCTTCGCGCCGGGCACCCTGAGCGGGCGGCCCGAGGTGCTGGCCCGCTACGCCGAGGCCTGCGCCGCCTACCAGGCCCCGGCCGAGGTCATGGCCTTCCAGTGGCAGGCCATCCAGGCCTTTGATTCCTACGACCGCCTGCCCGGCATCACCGCGCCCACCCTTTCCCTGGGCGGGGCGGATGACCTGCTCATCCCCCCGGCCAACGCCGAGCTCCTGGCCGCGCGCATCCCCGGCGCGGCGCTCAGGCTCATCGCCGATGGCGGGCATCAGCTGCTCATCGAGCAGCCCGAGGCGGCCAACGCGGCGGTGCTGGATTTTTTGAAAAGGGTTGAGTAGCACAGGGTTTCGGGGGGTACAGATGGACCGGCCATATTTCGCGACGGCTTATACATGTATATTACAGAAAATTCCTTATATAAATCATACGGTAATCTACCGCCTCTGCCAGCGGTGTTGATTGGGGGTGAAATGTGTCATGGCTTGATGATTTGGGCCCATTTGGGTGGACAGTACTTATCGGGGCTATCGTAGGGACTATTGTTGGAGCGATTGTAGGCTTTGGCAATGGCGGATTAGGTGGCGCGCTGTTGGGTATAATATTGGGCTTCCTATTGGGTGGATTATCTGGAATAGCATTTTATGTTATATCACCCGCGGTAATCGGGGTGGCGATCATTGGTGGGTTAATATGGCTGATTACGTTTGTAATCTCTTCATTGTGGGGTGTTGGCATATAATCTCAAATTCGGAAAAGCTCACTACATTTCCCTCTTCAAATACCATACTTCGCATCAGTTTATTTTACGATCATAGGGTTTCTTCTGATTGTTTCGCAAACTAAAAGGGAGGCCGCGTCTTTCTTGAGCCGGGGCGATCGGCCGCCGACTGCCTGGCTGGCCATGACTGCCAAGGGCGGGCCCTGGAGCAGTGCGAGGACCTCATAGGGCCTCTGCCCGAGGCCTCGATGCCCCGGTTCTGAGCTTGCCTCCATCCGGTTGGGCAGGCGAAAAGGTGCACTCGGCGCATTAAAGCGCGTGCTCTAACATTCCACGGGAAGGCCCGTGAAACCCCGCCGGTTTTGCCCTATGATAACCAGGGGTTGCGGGCGGGTTTTTGTGGGGCGTTGCGGGAGAAATCGCTTGCAAATTTCACCGTTTAGGGCATAATAAGGTAGCCAAAACTTTACCCGGAAAGGGCCCCGCATGGCCAAAGAAAAAAACGGTTACACCTCAGAAGAAATCAAGGTGCTGGAAGGGCTGGACGCGGTACGCAAGCGCCCGGCCATGTACATCGGCTCCACCGGTCCCGACGGGCTGCACCACCTGGTCTACGAGGTGGTGGACAACTCGGTGGACGAGGCCATGGGGGGCTACTGCACCAACGTCACCGTGACCCTGCACGTGGACAACAGTGTGTCGGTGTCCGACGACGGGCGCGGCATCCCGGTGGACATCCACAAGTCCGAGGGCATCGCCGCGGTGCAGGTGGTCATGACCAAGCTGCACGCGGGCGGCAAGTTCGACGACAAGGCCTACAAGGTGGCCGGCGGCCTGCACGGCGTGGGCGTCAGCGTGGTCAACGCCCTCAGCGAGTGGCTGGATGTGGAGATCAAGCGCGACGGCAAGGTCTACGCCCAGAGCTACGACCACGGCAAGCCCACCGGCGAGCTGAAGGTGGTGGGCAAGGCGGGCAAGAAGAGCGGCACCACCGTCACCTTCAAGGCCGACCCCACCATCTTCGAGACCACCGAGTACTCCTTCGAGGTGCTGGCCACCCGCATGCGTGAGCTGGCGTTTTTGAACCAGGGCCTCAAGATCAGCCTGATCGACGAGCGCAGCGAAAAAGAAGCGGAGTTCTTCTACAAGGGCGGCATCGCCGAGTTCGTGGACTACATCTCCCGCAAGAGCCTGCCCCTGCACAAGAAACCGGTCTACTTCACCGGCCAGAAAGACCTGGTGCAGGTGGAGATCGCCCTGCGCTACACCGACGCCTACTCCGAGCGCATCTTCAGCTTCGCCAACAACATCAACACCCGCGAGGGCGGCACCCATCTAACCGGCTTCAAGGCGGCGCTGACCCGCACCGTCAACTCCTACATCAGCGCCAACATGCCCAAGATAAAGACCCTCCCCAGCGGCGACGACGTGCGGGAAGGCATGTTCGCGGTGATCAGCGTGAAGATCCCGCAGCCCCAGTTCGAGGGGCAGACCAAGATGAAGCTGGGCAACTCCGAGGTCAAGGGCCTGGTGGAGCAGATCGTCAACGAGCAGCTGGCCACCTACCTGGAGGAAAACCCGCCGGTCGCCAAGAAGATCGTGGGCAAGATCACCGAGGCGGCCCGCGCCCGCGAGGCGGCCCGCAAGGCCCGCGAGCTGGTGCGGCGCAAGGGCGTGCTCAGCGAGAACAGCCTGCCCGGCAAGCTGGCCGACTGCTCCGAGCGCGACCCCGGGGCCAGCGAGATCTTCCTGGTCGAGGGCGACAGCGCCGGGGGCAGCGCCAAGCAGGCCCGCGACCGGCGCTTCCAGGCCATCCTGCCGCTTCGGGGCAAGATCCTCAACGTGGAGAAGGCCCGCCTGCACAAGATGCTGGAAAACGCCGAGATCCGCACCATGATCACCGCCCTGGGCACCGGGGTGGGCGTGGACGACTTCGACGTGTCCAAGCTCCGCTACCACAAGGTGGTGATCATGACCGACGCGGACGTGGACGGCAGCCACATCCGCACCCTGCTCTTAACCTTCTTCTTCCGGCAGATGGAGGAGCTGGTCAACGGCGGCTATCTCTACATCGCCCAGCCGCCCTTGTATCGCGTGGTGGACAACAAGAAGGAGACCTACGTCAAGGACGAGGCGGCCATGCGGGTCATCCTCCTGGAGCGGGCCTGCGAGGCCCTGCGCCTCAAGGTGGAGCCCACCGGCGCCGAGTTCACCGGCAAGCGCCTGGTCAAGCTCATGGAGGACCTGGGCGGCTATTTGGAGTTCGTGGAGCGCCTCAAGCGGCGGGGCTGGCACACCCCGGCCCTGGCCGCGCTGCTAAAGGCCCGGGTGCGCGACAAGGGCGTGTTCGCCGACAAGGAGCGCATCGAGGAGCTGGCCGGCTTCCTGGCCGAGCAGGGCATGGTGGTGGAGAAGATCATCCACGACGAGGCCCACAGCCTCTACGAGGTGGCGGTCACCTGCCCCGGCGAAATGGGCCAGTGCAATGCCATCTCCTGGGACCTGATCTCCAGCGCGGACTACGCCCATTTGCTGCACTTGGCCGAGGACCTGGCGGGCAACGAGCTGGGGCCCTACCTGGTGGCCAAGAACGGCGACGAGACCTCGGTGGCCGACGCGGACCATCTGATGACCACCCTCATGGACGCCGGGGCCAAGGGCCTGGGCATCCAGCGCTACAAGGGTCTGGGCGAGATGAACCCCGAGCAGCTCTGGGAGACCACCATGGACCCGGAGAAGCGCACCCTGTTGCAGGTCAAGGTGGAGGACTTCACCGTGGCCGACGACCTGTTCACCACCTTGATGGGCGATCAGGTGGAGCCCCGCAGGGACTTCATCGTGGAGAACGCGCTGGAGGTGAGGGAGCTGGACATCTAAGCTCTATTTGAGTAAACGCTTTAATATAAATAGCGGCCCCGCTTCCCTTGTGGAGGCGGGGCCGTTTTTTGTTTGATTAGCATGGGTTGGCTAGAGTGGTGTGAAGCTCGGCGGTGCCAAAAAAATACAGAAACAGCGAGTCATCGCGAGGCGCGGCGGGCATGAGTGGCGGCATAAAGTGGAAGCCCTTCCGCCGCTCCGTGGCGATCTTCCTTGGTGTTGTCTCCGGCTTGGATATCGGGCAGCCACGAAGAGAAAAGAGGGGAAAAGAGAAAAGAAAAAGCGGGTCTTTTTTATCGGGGTCACCCTGGGCCGGCATAACAGTGGTTACCGGGGAGGGGGGCTCGCTGGCGGGGCGTGGTCGCTGAGCCGGGGACGCGGAGAGCGGTCTTGAATAATTACTGGGCTCGTGGGAGGAAGGCTGGAATGTTGCGGGGAGATGCCGGCCCGTTGGCGACCCCGACGGGGCTGTGGTTGGGAGAGAAGGAACGGAGGGCGGATTTGTTGGGTTTCGCTCTGCTCTACCCAACCTACCCTATTTCTCTAAACCGCCTGCTTGGCTGGAGAGGCTTCCGGCTCGGCTGCCTTGTCCCCCGCCCCCAACACCTCATCGCACACCGCCGCGACCATCTCCGGGGTGATCTGGTTCAGGTCCAGGCCGCCGTCAAAGCCCGGCGCGTTGCTGCGCTGGCGGTGGGCTTCCGGGTCGGCCGCGATGGCCGAGTGGTAGACCACGCGGTGGCGCTGGGTGATGGCTCGGGGATAGGGCAGGCAGCGGCCCAGGTAGTTGCCGCCGTAGATAACCACCACCGGCGGGCCGCCCAGGGCCACGGCCATATGGGGCGCGCTGGTGTCGTTGGACACGATGAGCTCGGCGTGGGCCAGCACCGGCAGCAGGCCGGTCAGGCTGGTCCTGCCCACCAGGTCGACCACCCGGCCCGGGAAGCACCGGGCCAACTCCCCAACGGGCGGGGCGTCCTCCGGCCCTCCGCAGAGCACCGGCGCCAGGCCGTGCTGCTCGGCCAGGTGCGAGGCCAGGCGGCCCCAATGGGCCAGGCTCCATTTCTTGCCCGGCGAACTGCCCCCGATGAACAAGACGGCATAGCGACGCGGCAGGCCCAGGGGCCGGGCGCCGCGCGGCTCGATGCGCGGCCGGGGCGTCTCCACCCGCCGCCCCAACAGGCCCTCGCAAAACTCCCGGTTGCGCTCGAACTCGAAGAGCACCCCGGGCCGGGCGGGGGTCAGGCGGGTGTAGAAGCGGGCCGCCCGTTGCCGCTGCCGGGGCGTCTGGTTGGCGCAGTCGCCCGCGCTGGCGATCTTGTGGCGTGCCCGCACCACACGGGCCAGGTTGTCGCTGTCCCAGAAATAGCGGCTGTACATCGGGCTGATCAGGGTGTGGTAACCGTGGCGGGTGATGCGCCGCAACATGCGCCAGCGGTAGAGCAGGTCTCGCTCGAAGCGCGCCCGGTCCAGCCAGATCGCCTCGTCGATGAGGTGGCCGTCCAGCTCCTGGGCCAGCTCGCGCCAGGCGGCGTTGCCCACCAGGGTCAGGCGGTGGTTCGCATAGGCCGGGTCGCGGCGTATCTCGGCGATGAAGTCGCGGAAGAGCACGTAGTCGCCGATCAGGTCCAGGCGGATCAGCAAAAGGGTGCGCTCCCGCACGCGGCCCCGCGGCCCGAGCAGCAGGTTGATCAGGCGATAAGCCAAAACCTTGGCGAGTCCTTTGAGCTTGGCCGTCATGGGATGGACCTTGGGCAACGGGTGTAGCGGGAGCGAGGGGGGCTGCCCCAACATAGCACCGCCGCAACGGGCCTGCCAGTGCCAGGGGCGACGCTTTGCCGTGCCTCGCGGCTTTGAAAACCAATCGCCAGGGCTGCCCGCTTATTTCTTCTCCCCCACCACCCCTCGCCGGGGTCGCCTCGGGGCCGGCATCTCCGCGCATCGCCCAAGCGCATCTCCCGCCCACCCACCAAAATGAAAAAGCGGACCTGCGTCCGCTTGCCCCGGTCCGCGAGGTCGCTCCGCTAGCGAGCACCTCGCCTTGGCAACCACTGTTATGCCGGCCCTGGGTGATCCCGGCAAAAAAACCGCCCTCTTTCTCTGCCCCTTGTCTCCCTCTTCCTTTTTTCAGTTTAGGTACTGTTGGGTTTCGCTCTGCTCTACCCAACCTACACTGTGGCTGTAAGCAGCAAACGGGACGCCCCGGCTGGAGCGTCCCGTTTTATTTATTCAAAGAAACGGACTCTTAATCCGTAGGTTGCCTGTGGCTTAGAGCAGGCTCCCGATCACCATCTTCTGCACCTGGCTGGTGCCCTCGTAGATCTGGGTGATCTTGGCGTCGCGCATCATGCGCTCCACCGGGTACTCGCGGGTGAAGCCGTAGCCGCCCAAGACCTGCACCGCGTCGGTGGTCACCTTCATGGCGGTCTCGGCCGCGATCAGCTTGCTGATGGCCGACATGCGCATGGCCTCCACCGGCACCCGGCTAAGATCCTTGGGCACCTGCTCGAACATGGCGCAGGTCTTGTAGACCGTCTGGCGGGCCGCCTCCACCGAGGCGTCCATGTCGGCCAGCATCCAGTTGAGGCCCTGGTTCTTGATGATCGCCTTGCCGAACTGCACCCGCTCCTTGGCGTAGCCCACCGCGAAGTCCAAGGCCCCCTGGGCAATGCCCAGGGCCTGGGCCGCCACGCAGGGCCGCGTGAAGTCCAGGGTCTTCATAAGAATATGGAAGCCGTCGCCCTCGTTGCCCAAGAGGTTCTCGGCCGGCACCTCGCAGTCCTCCAGGATCACCTCGCAGGTGGTGGAGGCCCGGATTCCCATCTTGTGCTCCTTCTTGCCGATGGAAAGGCCCGGCGTGCCCTTTTCCACCACGATGATGCTCTGGCCGCCCTTGTGGGCCGCCTTTTCCGGGTCGGTGCTGGCCGCGATGCAGATGTAGTCGGCCACGTCGGCGTGGGTGATGAACATCTTGGTGCCGTTGATGATGTACTTGTCGCCCTTTTTCACCGCCTTGGTGCGCAGGCCCGCCACGTCGGAGCCCGCGCCGGGCTCGGTGAGCCCGAAGGCCACCAGGCTCTCGCCCGAGGCGATGGCCGGGAACCACTTCTCCTTCTGGGCCTCGTTGGCCCCCAGCATCATGGGCATGGAGCCCAGCTCGTGCACCAGAAGGATCACCGAGGAGCTGGCGCAGACCTTGGCCACTTCCTCCACCGCCAAGGCAAAGGCCAACAGGCCCATCTGAGCCCCGCCGAACTTTTCCTTGAAGTCGCAGGCGAACAGGCCGTTCTCCTTGAAGACCTCCACCACGTCCCAGGGGAACTCCTCTTTCTCGTCACGCTCCGCCGCGCCGGGAGCCACCTGCTCCTGAGCCAGGCGCCGCACCGTGTCCCGCAGCATGATTTGCTCTTCAGTCAGTCCGTACTGCATTTCGCTCTCCTAGGTTAGGCTGGCCGGGGGACCCCTTTTTTGAAAAAAAGGGGTCCCCCGGACCCCCTACCAAAAAACTTTACGCATTATTCCCGCCCCTGCCCGGCTGCCGCCGGTCAGCCACGGGAATAATGCGGCCTGTTTGGGGTCACTCATTGTGTTTCAAACCCCGGGTTGCCTTGGCTGGGCAGAGCGCGCCAGCGATATGCCCAGCCAGGGCAACCCAGCAAGTTTTTTGAAGGGGGGTGTGGGGGGAAACTTTTTTTCAAAAAAGTTTCCCCCCGCTTCTCCCTCTTACTCGTTCTCCACCAGCATGGACATGCCCATGCCGCCGCCCACGCACAGGGTGGCCAGGCCCAGTCCCAGGTTGCGCCGCTTCATCTCGCCCAAGAGGCTGATGACGATGCGGGCCCCGGTGCAGCCCACCGGATGGCCCAGGCCCACGCCGGAGCCGTTGACGTTGGTGATCTCGCGGTTGAGGTCCAGGCCGCGCTCGCAGGCCAGGTACTGGGCCGCGAAGGCCTCGTTGAGCTCGATTAGCTCGATGTCCTTGAGCTCCACCCCGGTTTTCTTGAGTAGCTTCTGGGTGGCGGGCACCGGTCCCCAGCCCATGATCTCGGGCGGGCAGCCGGCCGCGGCGAAGGAATGGATCTTGGCCAGGGGCTTGAGGCCCAGGGTCTCAGCCTTTTCGCGGCTGGCCACGATGCAGATCGCCGCGCCGTCGTTGAGGCCCGAGGCGTTGCCCGCGGTCACGGTGCCGTCCTTGGCAAAGGCGGGTTTCAGGCGCTCCAGATCGGCCATGGTCAGGCCCATGCGCACGTGCTCGTCGGTGTCGAAGATCTTGGGGTCGCCCTTGCGCTGGGGCACCGCGATGGGCACGATCTCCTCGGCGAACTTGCCGCTGGTGATGGCCGCCTCGGCGTTGTTGTGGCTCCTGAGGGCCACCACGTCCTGGTCCTCGCGGGAAATTTCATACTTGCGGGCCAGGTTCTCGGCGGTCTGGCCCATGATGTAGCCCGGAGGGTCGAGCAGGGGGGAGCCGGAGTGCAGCATCTCCCACATGGAGTCTTGCAGGCCCTTGTGGGTCAGGCGGGCGCCCCAGCGGGTGTCGTAGCTCACGTAGGGGGCGTTGGACATGGACTCCACGCCGCCGGCCAGCACCAGGTCGTACTCCCCGGCCTTGATGTAGGTGGAGGCCATGGCCAGGGCCTGCATGGCGCTGGAACACTGGCGCTGGATGGTCACTGCGGGCACGTCCACCGGCAGCCCCGCCTTGAGCATGGCGGTGCGGGCGGTGTTGGCCTCGCAGGGGGCCTGCACGCAGTCGCCCATGATTACGTCGTCGAACAGGGCCGGGTCCACCTTGCACTGGTCCAAGACCGCCGTAATCACCTGGGCGCCCAGGGCGTGAGCCTTGAGTCCCACCAGGGAGCCTCCGAAATCGCCGATGGCGCTGCGCCCCATGGCCACGATCACTGCATCGCGCTTGTCCTTCACTTCAATCCTCCCAAGTGGGTTCCGCTGCTGTTTGCCTGGAGATAGAAGGGCAGTCTATAATGGGAGGTGTATTCAGTCAAGTGTTTGTTTCTACTGAATTATATTGTTGAAACCCCTCGACGCAACCCCTTGAAATGAATGGTGGTTCAGCGAGGGTGCGGCCCGGCCCGGCGGCCTATTCCCCCGCTTTGGCTGGCCCATTGCCCCCCTGGGGGATATTATTATTTTCAGCCGCTCACCCCCACCCCGGAGACGCTTTAGCATGACTCCTCCCGCCGACAGCCTCTTCGCCCTGGACGGCCTGGGCTGCCAATGGCCCCGCCCGGCCGACCCCTGCGCCCTGGTCATCTTCGGGGCCTCGGGCGACCTGGCCGGGCGCAAGCTCCTGCCCGCCCTGTACGACCTCTACCTGAACCAGGGCTTGCCCGAGCGCTTCGCGGTGGTGGGCGCGGCCCGCAGCGAGCTGAGCGACGAGGCCTTCCGGGAGCGCGCCCTGGCCGGGGCCAAGGCGGCGGGCATGGACCTGGAGCGCTGGGATGACTTCGCGGCCGGGCTGTTCTACCAGCCGGTGGAGTACGCCGAGGCCGCCTCCTTCGCCCAGTTGGCCGGGCGGCTGGACCGCATCGACCTGGAGCGCGGCCTGGCCCCGGGCTCCCGGGTTTTCAACCTGGCGGTGCCGCCTTCGCTCTACGGCACCGTGGCCCAAAACCTGGGGGCCGCGGGCCTCAGCCGCCAGGACCTGTCCATCGGCCGTTGGTCCCGTCTGGTGGTGGAGAAGCCCTTTGGCTACGATCTGGCCAGCGCCCGCGAGCTGGGCCGGGTCATCGCGGCCAGCTTCGACGAGAGCCAGGTCTTCCGCATCGACCACTACATGGCCAAGGAGACGGTGCAGAACATACTGGTGCTGCGCTTCGCCAACGCCATCTTCGAGCCCCTGTGGAACCGCAATTTCATCGACTACGTGCGAATCAACGCCAGCGAGAGCCTGGGGGTGGAGCACCGGGCGGGCTACTACGAGGGCGCGGGCGTTTTGCGCGACATGTTCCAGAACCACATGATGCAGCTGTTGGCTTTGGTGGCCGCCGAGCCGCCCAGCCGCTTTGACGCCGAGCGGGTGCGCGACAAGGAGGCCGAGCTGTTCCGCTGCCTCAGGCCCTTCCCGTCCAGCGGCCTGGGCGAGCACCTGGTGCTGGGTCAATACGCCTCCGGCGAGTCCGGCGGCGAGCGGGTGCGCGGCTACCGCTCCGAGCCGGGGGTGGACCCGGAGTCCACCACCCCCACCTACGCGGCCATGCGCCTGTGGGTGGACAACTGGCGCTGGCAGGGGGTGCCCTTCTACCTGACCAGCGGCAAGCGCCTCAAGCGCAAGGTGACCCGCATCGACATCCAGTTCAAGGAAGTGCCCCACAGCCTGTTCCGCGACTCGGCCGGGGCCGACGTGATGGCCAATCGCCTGGTCATCGGCATCCACCCCGAGGAAGAGATCTTCATCGCCTTCCAGGCCAAGCAGCCCGGCCCGCGCATCTGCCTGCGCACCTCGGGCCTGCACTTCAACTACTCCGGCCCCGGCGACCGCCCCCATCTGGACGCCTACGCCAAGAGCCTGGCCGACGCCATGGCCGGGGACCAGACCCTTTTCTGGCGGCAAGACGGCCTGGAGCTGTGCTGGAACTTCATGGAGCCGGTGCTTTCGGGCTGCGAGGTTTGCGCCGACGTGCCCGGCCAGCTGCACATGTATCCCGCCGGGTCCTATGGCCCCGACGCGGCGTTGGACATGCTGCCGCAGGGGATATGGCCCGAAAAGCCCTCGTAGAATTACGGCCACGCCGCCAGGCGCGTTTATACGGCGTTGCTGGCATCGCTCCAGCCTCGACGTAGGCTTCCCTACGCCTCCGGCTGTCGCTCGCCGGACGCCTTGTCTAAACACCCCAGGACAACGCGGCTTAGATCTTATTTCATCCAGAATATAGAGCCAATGTAGGGGCGGGGTTTATCCCCGTCCTTTTTGCTCTAGCCGGGCCGAATTGGGGGAGCCGGGCGCCAAGCCGGGGCTTTCTGGGAATAGCGTAGGTTGGGTAGAGCGAAGCGAAACCCAACAGCACCTAAGAAAATAATCCAGAAATAGACAGTCATCGCGAGGAGCGGCGGCCTCGGGCGCTTGCAAAAAGGGGAAGCCCTTCCGCCGCTCCGTGGCGATCTTCCCTTGTCTCGTCTCCGGCTTCGGGATCAAGAAGGAAGAGAAGGAAAAGAGGGGGAGAAAAGAAAGAAAAAGCGTTTTTTTGCCGGGGTCACCCTGGGCCGGCATAAGGGTGGTTGCCGGGGAGGGGCGCTCGCTGGCGGGGCGGCGTCGCGGAGTTGGGCAAGCGGAGGGAGGTCCGCTTTTTGTTGTGGGGGGTGGGCGGGAGAAGCGCTTGGGCGGGGCGGGGAGATGCCGGCCCATTGGCGACCCCGACGGGGGGGGTGGGGGAGAAGAGAGAAGGAAAAAGAAAAAGAAAGAAAAAGAAAGAAAAAGCGTTTTTTGCCGGGGTCACCCTGGGCCGGCATAACAGTGGTTGCCGAAATAGAAAGGCTCGCTGGCGGGGCGGCGTCGCGGAGTTGGGCAAGCGGAGGGAGGTCCGCTTTTTGTTGTGGGGGGTGGGCGGGAGAAGCGCTTGGGTGGCGCGGGGAGATGCCGGCCCATTGGCGACCCCGGCGGTGGGGTGGTGGAGGAGAAGAGAAAAGAGAGGGATGCAGGGCGGGGAGATGCCGGCCCGGTGGCGACCCCGACGGGGTGTGGTGGGGGAGAAGAGAAAAGAGAGGGATGCAGGGCGGGGAGATGCTGGCCCGGTGGCGACCCCGGTGGAGGGTGGTGGGGGAGAAGAGAGAAGAGGGGGAGAAGAAAGAGAGAGAATTAAGAGCCAAGGGGCGGTGGTCGGCAGCCGCGTTTTCTGGCCAAGCCCTCTGTTAAGGCGTATCCTGTGCCAATGGCCGACGAGACCCATAACCGCAAGGGATATGCCTACGCCCTGGCCGCCTTCGTGTGGTGGGGCCTGTTCCCCCTGTACATCAAGGCGGTGAGCCAGGCCTCCCCCCTGGAGGTGCTAGCTCAGCGCATCGTGTGGTCCCTGCCGGTGTGCGTGCTGCTCATCACCGCGGGGCGGGGCTGGGGCGAGCTGCGCCGGGCCCTGGCCCGGCCCCGGGTGCCGCTCACCCTGCTGTGCAGCGCGGCCATCATCGGGGTCAACTGGCTGGTGTTCATCTACGCGGTGTGGTCCAACCAGCTGCTCTCGGCCAGCCTGGGCTACTTCATCTCGCCCCTGGTCTCCATGGCCATGGGCATGGTGTTTCTGGGCGAGAGGCCGGGGGGCCTGCGCATGGCCGCCCTGGTCCTGGTGGGCCTGGGCACCCTGAACCTGGTGCTGCACCACGGCGAGCTGCCCTGGATCGCCCTGGTCCTGGCCGCCTCCTTCAGCACTTACGGCCTGTTGCGCAAGCGGGTGCAAGTGGAGGCGGTGGGCGGGCTCTTGGTGGAGACCGCCCTGCTCACCCCCCTGGCCCTGGCATGGCTCTTCTGGGCCGGCTGGCATGGCGGGCTGGTCTTCGGCTCCGGCTGGGGCATCAGCCTGCTGTTGGCCGGGGCGGGCATCGCCACCACCCTGCCCCTGGTGTGGTTCACCGCCGGGGCGCGGCTCATCCCCCTGCACACCCTGGGCATCCTGCAGTACGCCGGGCCCAGCTTGCAGTTCATGCTGGCCCTGCTGTTCTTCCACGAGACGGTCTCCCCGGCCCGCTGGCTCACCTTTTTCATGGTCTGGGCCGGGGTGGCGCTGTATCTGGCCGCCGGCTTCCGCAAAAAAGCCTGACCCGGCCTCGCCGGGCGGCGGGATATTGCAGCCAAAGCGGACCGAACAGGGCGGGGACCGATCAGACTTCCCTTTCCCGTTTTTCTTTTCTCCCCCTCTTCTTTCTTCTCTCCCACCACCCCCCGCCGGGGTCGCCTCGGGGCCGGCATCTCCTCCGCCCCGCATCCCTCTCTTTTCTTTTCTCCCCCACACCCCTCGCCGGGGTCGCCAACGGGACGGCATCTCCGCGCCGTATGACAGCCTGCCTCCCGCGAGCCGGGTCAATTACCGACACCGCAGTCCGCTTGCCTAGTTCCGCGACCACGCCCTGCCAGCGAGCGCCCCTCCCCGGCAACCACCCTTATGCCGGCCCAGGGTGACCCCGACAAAAAACGCTTTTTCTTTCTTTTTTCTTCTCTTCTCTTCTTCTCCCTTCGCTCCAAACCGGAGACAACACCAAGGAAGATCGCCACGTCGCGGCTGGGCGCAAAAAAAAAACGGGCCGCCCCGGCTGGAGCGGCCCGCTGATCGTTTTTGGGTTGTGCCCTAGGCGGCCTTCTTCTTGCCGCGCCGGCGGCGCACCAGCCAGCCGCCCAGGAGGCCCGAGGCCATCAGGGCCATGGTGCCCGGCTCCGGAGCCGCCGCCCCGCCGCCCCCACCGCCGCCACTGATGTAGGACTCGCTGCTGTTGCCCGCGATGGACTGCACGTGCGCCCCCACCCGGAAGCCCTGGTTGCCCAGGCTCTCCAAGAGGGTGGCCACGCCCACGCCCTGGTTCAGGGTCAGGGAGACCACCAGGCTCTCCCCGGAGCCCACGCCGTACTTGGGCGAGGGGTTGTCCGCCTGCATGGCGAAGCTGGTGTTGAAGGCGTAGTCCTGGCCGCCGGGCAGGTTGCCCGGGTTGGCCCCTTGCTCGAAGAACACGTTGCCGGTGTTTTGGTCGTTGAGGATGGAGTAGCCGGAGACCAGGTTGTTCAGGTCCTCGAAGTAGAGCTCCGAAATCACCGACTCAATGAGGCTCAGGTTGGAGATCTGCACCAAAACGGTGTTGGAGCTCGCCTGGCTCACCTTCATGTTCAGGTTTACCTGGCTGCCTTCGGGCGAGTTGTCGGTTATCAGGTTGAAGCCGACGTCCAGGGGTTGGATGCTGTCGGCCAGGGCCGGGGTGGCCAGGGCCAGCAGGCACAGCACCATGACGAGAAGGGCAGGCTTTCTCATGGCGGACCTCTTAGGGTGAGGGGTCATCAAATCAAGTTTTCCGAATGTATTGTTTCCTACTATGAATTATACCATTGGGATCGGTTTTTTCGCTAATTGGAAACCAGGAAAAAATCAACCGTGGAGACCACCCGCACGATTTTCTTGTCCGGGGTGTTCTGGTCCCGGTTGCGGATGGTGAACAGCCCCTGGCTGGCCCGGCGGATGCCGCCCACCAGGCTGCCCGAGTCCCGGGCGAACTGCTCGGCCGCGGCGCGGGCGTTCTTGGTGGCCGCCGCGATCATGGCCGGCTTTATCTTGTTGAGCCCGGTGAACAGGAAGCTGGGCTGGGAGCCGTAGTCCAGGACCAGGACGATGCCCTCCTTGACCAGATCGCCGCTCTTGCCCATGGCCGCCTTGGCCTGGGCCACCTTGGTGGTGGTCAGGGTAACCGCCGCCTCCACCTTGTAGCGGTTGGGGGGCAGGCGGTTGCCGGTGTAGCCCTGGGCGTAGTAGTCGGTCACCCGGGGCGGCGAGGCGCTCAGCTCGTTGGCCGCAAACCCCAGGCCCGTGAGGAAGGCCTTGATGCGCTCGCGGTCCGCCTCCAGGCGGTTGTACAGGGCGGGCAGGTTGTTGCCGGTCTGGTTGAAGGTCAGCGGCCAGATGGCCAGGTCGGCGGGCACCTCCCGCGCGGCCAGGCCCTTGACCGTCACGAAACGCTCGGCCGCCTTGACCGCATAGAGGCTTTGGCCCACGAAAAAGCCGGCCAGGGCCACCCCCAGGCCGATGCACAGGCCCAAGACCAGGGCTCCGGGAAAGGAATTGTTGCTCACGCTGAATCCTCCGCGATTGATTGGCCCTTACATCATAGCAGCATCCGGGGGGCCAGGGGCAGGCCCTTGCCGGATCGGGAGGACGTTCTAGGCCCGGGCGGTGATCCCCCCAAAGGTGCTGGCCGGCAGGAACTTGTGCTCTTGGATGTCCCGGAAGCCGCATTCGCCCAGGCAGCCGCTTATCTGATCCACCGAGGGCAAGGGGTGGAGCCCTTTCAAGGAGCAGTTGACCAGGTTCAGGTTGGCCGCGGCCAGGTCCTTGCCCTGGCTGTGAAAGTTCATCACCACCGAGAGGGTGCCCCCGGCCGCCAGCTTGCCGTGCATGGCGCTCAGCAGCTCCCGGCGCTCGTCCGGGGCAAAGTAATAGAGCATGCTGGACATGTTGATGAGGTCAAAGGGCCCGGCCGCCTCGGGGGGCGGCTGGCGGATGTCGCCCTGGATGACCACGAAGCGATCCTCCAGGCCCCAGTCCACCAGGTTGCGCTGGGCCTGGGCGGCCACGGCGGGGTCCAGGTCCAGGCCCACCCCGGTAGCTTTGGGGTTTACCTGATAGGCGCTTTGCAGGAAAAAGGCGCTGCCGCAGCCCACGTCCAGGATGCGCAGGCTCTGTTTGCCCGTGGCAATGGCCTTGATGAAGTCCCGCACGATGGGCTCGATGCCCTTGGAAAAGCGGGCCACCAACTCGCCGATTTCCTCCAGGTCGTCGCCCAGCTCGCCGCCCGCCAGCCGGTCGGCGGCAAGGCGGTAGGCATCGCAATAATAGCTGACATTGGCCTGGATCATGGCCGCCACCACGTCTCCCTTGGGGTTGGCCACCGCCCGCGAGCGCTTGCCCTTCAGGGAGTAGCGCCCTTCCTTGAGCGCCACCTCCTTGGTGGCGGTGCCCACCTCCAAGAGGGCTTGCAACAGCTCCGGCCGGGCCACGCCCAGCCGGGCGGCCAGCTCCTCCAGATCCGCCGGGCCTTGGGCCAGGGCCTGCAAAAGGCCCGCTTCATAGGCGGAGTACAGGAAAAGGGTGCGCAGGAAGGCCTGGTAGTCCTTCATGATGGGCAGCATGCCCGGGATCTTGAACAGATGCAAAAAGGAGAACTTGTAGCGCAGGTTCATGGCGGCGTCCTAACGGCGATTTGACCAAGGACAGGCGATGAGCCCAGTCTAGGCCCTTATTTCTGGCCGGGCCAGGCAATTTGCATGAACGGTGGACGCTTTTCAGGCAATTTGCGCGGGCGGCTGAAGCCTTGAGCCGGCGGGCCGAGGAGTATAGACTGACTCACCCCACCACCGCCGCAAGGGAGAGGCCATGGACTACCTGGAAACGCTGGCCCGCGTGCCGCTTTTTTCCATGATGAAAAAGCGCGAGCTGAAAAACATCGCCGACATGGCCGAGGTGCTCCTCTACGAGCCCGGCGAGGTGATCATCACCGAGGGCGAGAGCGACGGGCGGCTTTTCGTGATGCTCTCGGGCGAGGTGGATGTGGTCAAGAACCTGGGCCAGCCCAACTGGCGCAAGCTCAACCGCCTGGGGCCGGGCTCCTATTTCGGGGAGATGGCCGTGCTGGGCAACTCCCAGCGCACCGCCAGCGTGGTGGCGGTGGAGGAGGCCAAGCTGATGTGCCTGGCCGACTTCAACCTGCGCGCGGCCATGGAAAAGCACCCCAACATAGCCATAGAGCTCTTGCAGACCCTGGCCCGGCGGCTGGAGGACAAGGAGCAACGCCTCTTGAGCGAGCTGGGCGGGCTATTGCCCATCTGCTCCCACTGCAAGCGCATCCGTCAGGCCGACGGCTCATGGATGGCGGTGGAAAATTACGTGCACGCCCACTCCGAGGCCGACTTCAGCCACGGCATCTGCCCCGATTGCCGCAAGGAACACTACCCGGAGCTCTAGGCGGCCCTCCCCCTACAGCTCCACCGCCCCCGCCCGAAGCAGCTTGGGCTTGGCGCCGCGCGCGTCGGCCACGGTGCTGGCCGGGCCGCCGGGGGTGGGGCCCGCGTCCAGGATCAAATCCACCCCTTCGGCTATGGCCGGGTCCAGCTGACCCAGCGAGGCCGGGGCCATGCCGCCCGCCTGGTTGGCGCTGGTGGCGGTGACGGCCCGGCCCAGGGCCCGGGCCAGGCCCGCGGCCACCGGATGAGGCGACAGGCGCATGGCCACCCCGCCCTCCAGCACCAGGCTGGGGTGCAGGCCGGGCCGGGCGGCCAGCACCAGGGTGAGCGGCCCGGGCCAGTGGCGGGCCATGAGCTCCCGGGCCGCCGGGCCCACGTCCGCGCTGAGCATCTCGGCCTCCTCGGGCCGGGCCAGGATCAGCCCGAAGGCCTTGCCCTGTTCGCGGCCCTTGAGCAGGGCCAGGCGCTTGAGCGCGGCCGGGTTGGCGGCATCGGCGGCCAGGCCGTAGAGAGTCTCGGTGGGGAACACGGCCAGGCCGCCCGCGGCCAGCACGGCGGCGGCCCGGGCCAGAAGGGCCGGGTCGGGCCGCTCCGCGTCTATCTTATATACGGTGGCCATTACCGGGCGGCTCATTCCTGGGGAAGGTCTGCGGTGCAGTGGCCGCACTTGACCGCCTTGATGGGGATGGCCATCAGGCAGAAGGGGCAGTCCTTCTCCGTGGGCTCGGCCGGGGGGGCCTCCTCCTCGCGTTGCAGGCGGTTCATGCCCTTGACCAGCCAGAACACGGCCCAGGCCACGATGACGAAACTGATCACCGTGTTGATGAAGGCGCCGTAGGCCAGGGTGACCGCGCCCGCCTTGGCCGCCTCGGCCAGGGTGGCGTAGGGGCCGGGGGTGGTCCCTTCCCGGAGCACCGCGAACAGGCCCGAGAAATCCACGTTGCCCACCAAAAGGCCGATGGGCGGCATGATCACCTGATCCACCAGGGACTTGACGATGGCCCCGAAGGCCGCGCCCATGATGAGGCCCACCGCCATGTCCACCACGTTGCCCCGCATGGCAAACTTCTTGAATTCCTTGAACATGAGCACCTCCCTCCCCGCATAGGGGCATGTGCTTTCATTCTAGAATAACCCGGCCGCCTTGCGCGGCGCAAAAAAAGCCCCCCGCCGGGGCGGGGGGCGCTGGCCCGGCTCGGGGGCCGGGGCTATGGCTTTTCGGCTAGTACCTCGGGCTGCGCTCCTTGGCCTGGTCCACCCGCAAGGCGCGGCCGCCCAAGTCGGTCCCGTTGAGCGCCTCGATGGCGCTCTGCCCGGCTTGGTCTTCCATTTCCACGAAACCGAAACCACGCGAGCGGCCGGTGGCGCGGTCGGTAACCACCTTGGACGAAATCACCTCGCCGTGGGCCCCGAATACTTCCGCGAGCTCCTCGGAGGTGGTGGTGAAGGGAAGGTTACCGACAAAGATCTTGATGGCCATTGCTAACTAACTCCTTCTAGGGGCTCCCCGCGCCGCCGGCATTCTCCTCCGGCGGCATTCCTAGGTTTTGGAAAAGCCCAAAAACCTATCTGAAATAAAAATTCTCCGCTATCTCGGTATGTTTGTCAACCGACCATAATGAAACCCCCCCGACGATTCCCCGCCGCCCCCGCCCCGCGCTTTGCTATAATCATCCTTGGCAAGTCCTGTGTTTTGACCAGGCCGGCGGCCCCACCGGCCCTTTGCTTCGGAGTGAGTCATGAACCACACCGTGGCCCTGGTCGGAGGCGCATACCTTCTTGTCAGCTGCCTTTTGGCTGGTTGGGTGGCCCGGGAAAAGGGCGACTTCTTCAGCCGGGGCTTCACCATTGGCCTCATGGCCGGAATTTTCGCCCCCATATTTTTCGCCAAGGCATCCCCCAGCCACGCCCGAGCGGGCGATGACGCGGACCGCCGCCTTTGGCACGTGCACGGCGTCTTCGCCACCATCACCCACGTCCTGGTGATCTTCATCGTCTGGGTGGTGTGGTGGTATATGCAGGCGGGGGACATAGAGTAGTCCGGCCGGCTTCGCCAGGCGGTGTGCCGCCGCGGGCAAAGCGGGTCGAATAGGCTGCCCCCTTGGCCAGCCACCGTCGCTCCCGGCCAACCATCTGGCTGCCCAAGCCTTGGGCCGGCTATGCCGCGTTGCGGGCGGCGCTCGCCTCCTGTGCGTATTGCCATATACGCCTGCGGGCCTCGCTTGCCCGCGCCTTGCCTAGCCACGCCTGGCTGTGCCGGGCGGCGTGCCGCCGCGGGCAAAGCGGGTCGGCTAAGCTGAAGCACTGGCCAGCCACCGTTGCTCCCGGTGGAA
>JAHLKT010000009.1 GCA_020444545.1 Desulfarculaceae bacterium
GAACCGAGGCCCTCAACAAAAAAGCCCTCGCCGCCGGCGTGAAGCTGGCCAAGGACTGGCAGGGCGCGGGACGGCAAGAGGCCCACGAGGTCAGCGCGGCCGACCTGTAGCGCAAGCCTCCAGGCTCTGATAAGACCACAGGGCATGACGCCCTCTAAACCAAACATAGAACCGCCCCTGGTGGAGCTGGAGCGGGTAAGCTGCGCCCTGGGCGGCACCACCCTGCTCCATGATCTCACCTGGCGGCTGCCCCAGGGCCAGCACTGGGCCGTGTTGGGCGGCAACGGCGCGGGCAAGAGCACCTTTCTGCGCCTGGTGCGCGGCGAGCTGTGGCCCTTGCCCGAGAGCCGCCAGCGCCGCCGCTTTCTGGTGGACGGCCGCCTCACCACAAGCCCCCTCTCCTTTCGCGAGCACACCAGCCTGGTCTCCAGCGAGCTGCTGGCCCAGTACCAGCACAAGAACTGGAGCCTCACCGGCCTGGAGGTGGTGGTCAGCGGGCTCACCGGCAGCCACCTGCTCTACTCCGACCCGGCCCCGGTGCAGTGGGAGCGGGCCCAGGAGGTGCTGGCCCGTTTGGAGCTCACCCACCTGGCCGAGCGCGACATCCTCACCATGTCCCAGGGCCAGGCCAAGCAGGTGCTCATCGCCCGCGCCCTGGTCAGCCGGCCCCGCCTGCTTATTTTGGACGAGCCCTGCGAGGGCCTGGACGCGCCCTCCCGCGCCCGATTGCTGGCCATGCTGGGCAAGGTGGCCGACAGCGGCACCCAGCTGCTCTACGCCACCCACCGGGGCAGCGAACTGGCCCCGGGCACCAGCCACGCCCTGATCCTGGAGCAAGGCCGCATCGCGGCCCAGGGGCCCTTGGACCAGGTGTTGGCCTCGGGCGGCGTGGATCTGGTGCCGGCCGCCGCAAACCAGAGCGCGACCCCTGCCCCGCCCGTGGACAACGGCGAGCCCTTCCTGGTGCGGGTGGAGGCTCCCGAGGTATACGTGGAGCACCAGCTCATCCTGCGCGGCCTGGACTGGGAGATAGCGCCCGGCTCCAACTGGCTGGTGCTGGGGCCCAACGGCGCGGGCAAGACCACGCTCTTGCGCCTTTTGGCCGGAGAGCTGCGCCCGGCCCTGGGTGGATCGGTGGCCTGGTTCGGCCGGGGGGTACGGCGCAATCTGCAAAGCCTGCGCACCCGGGTCAGCCTGGTCTCCGCCGCCTGGCAAAGCCGCCACATGCACTCCCAGAGCGGGGCGGAAACCGTGGCCTCGGGCCTCAGCGGCAGCGTGGGCGCGGTGCGCCTGCCCGACCCGGCCCATTTGCAAGCCGCACGTGAGTGGCTGGAGCGCTGGGGCCTGAGCGAGCTGGCCGAGCGCGACATCACCACCTTGTCCTACGGTCAGCTCAGGAAAATCCTCATCGCGCGGGCCATGATCAACCAGCCGCGCCTGTTGCTTTTGGACGAGCCCTTGGCCGGGCTGGACGCGCCCGCCCGGGCCGAGGTCGGCGCCTTGCTGGCCCGCCTGGCCGGCGAGGGCGTCACCCTGGTGGGCGTTACCCACTACCCCGGCGAGATGCTGCCCTACATGAGCCACGTGGCGCTGATCGAGAACGGGCGCATGGTCTTCCAGGGCAGCGCGCTGGAGTATCTGGAGGCCCACGGCCCCTTGGCTTGACAAGCCGCCGCGAGGCCCACAACATGGAGCCAAGGACAGCACTGGCCCATCAGGCGGCAAGGAGAAACGACATGAGCCTACCCAAGCCTTACACCGACTTTATCGAGAACTTCCCCCAGGTGGCCGAGACCTTCGAAAAACTGGGCGTGCAATGCAAGGAGGCCGGCCCCTTGGACGCGCGCTCCATGCATTTGGTCAAGCTGGGCCTGGCCGTGGCCACGGTCTCGCGCGGCGCGGTGAAGAGCCAGGCCCGCCAGGCCCTGGAGGACGGCTTCAGCGTGGAGGAGGTGCGCCACGCCGCTCTCTTGGCCCTGCCCACCATCGGCTTCCCCTCCATGATCGCGGCCCTGGGCTGGATCAACGAGGTGGCCGGCGAGCTGGCCTAGGGCGACCACACCGCCAAAGCTCCCTTCAAACCTTGCCTCCGTGGCTGAGGCTGGTACAATCGATAGTCCTTAATGGCCCGTCGTCTAACGGCAGGACGTCAGCCTTTGGAGCTGATTATCTAGGTTCGAATCCTGGCGGGCCAGCCAAACAACACCAGGGGTCGGCCTTGTGGCCGGCCCCTTTTTGCCGCCTGTCAGCGCCCTGCCCATCGAGTACACCTGGAAAGACGCCGCCCTCCAGGCCCCGGCCGGCAAAAGCAGCCCCCCCAAAAGGGAGGACCGGGAGCCCCTGTGGCTCCCGGTCCATTTTTACCGGCCAACGCGGAGGAGCTTCCCCATTCCCCCTCGTGCCCGGGCTCTCGCTTATTACTTGCGGCGGGCCATCGCCTGGGAGGGCAGCAACCGGGCGAAGGCCCGGGCGCGTTCCCGCTGGGCGGCCTGGGCCGCGGCCCGCTGCTCGGCGCGCTCGGCGGCCGCCTCGGGCTTCTCCACCACCATGGTCATGCCCGCGCAGAACACCAGCAGGATGCCGGCGGCCAGGTAGGCGGTGCTGAAGGAGCCGGTGCTGGCCACGATCATCTGGGACACCCGGGGCAGGATGAAGCCGCCCACGCCCCAGGCCGAGAAGAGGATGCCGTAGTTCACCCCGAAATTTTTAAGGCCGAAGTAGTCCTTGCAGGCAGAGGGGAACAGGCTGAGGTTGGTGCCGTAGTTGAAGCCGATGAGCGCGGCCGCCAGGACCAGCACCACGATCTGCTGCTTGCCCATCATGAACAGGCTGAACATGATCAGGGCCTGGAAGGTGAGCATGATGCACAGGGTCTGGGTGCGCCCGATCTTGTCCGACAGGGTTCCGGCCACGATGCGGCCTCCCGCGTTACCCACCGCCATCAGGGCCACCACCACCCAGGCATACTCGCCCATGGAGGCCTTGGCCATGCCGGCCACGTTGCCGATGATCATCAGGCCCGCGCCGGAAGCCACCGCGAAGATGAACCACATCACCTGAAAATTGCGGTTGCGGATCATCTCCATGGGCAAAAAGTCCAGACCCGAGCTTTTGGCCTTGTTCGCCTTGGCCGTGGGCGCGGCCTCCACGGGCTTGAAGCCCTTCGGCGGGTTGACCAGGAACTGGGCCAGGAGGCAGACCGCCACCATGAAGCCGCCGCCAAAGACCAGCATGGCGCTGGACAGGCCGTAGTTGCCGATGAGGTAATTGGCTAGGGGCGCGATGTACACCGAGGCCAGGCCGAAGCCCGATACCACCAGCCCGGCGATGAGGCCGGTCTTGCTGGCCGGGAACCACTTCAGGGCCGGCGGGGTGGCCGAGGCGTAGCCGAAGCCCAGGCCCGCGCCGGTCATCACCCCGAAGCCCAACACCCAGGAGGCCAGGGAGGTGCTCTGGCTGATCCACAGGAGGCCCAGGCCGGTGAGGATGCCGCCGATCATGGCCGTGAGCTTGGGGCCCACCTTGTCCTGCACCCGGCCCGCGATGACCATGGTGAAGGCGAAGACCAGGCAGCAGACCGCGTAAGGGTCGTTGAGCGAGGCCAAGCTCCAGTCGAAGCGTCCGTCGCCGGCCTGGATCGACTCCTTGATGGCCAGCTTGAAGATGCTCCAAGTGTAGAGAATGCCCAGTGCCAGGTTGATGCCCAACCCGGCCATGGTGACGCTCCAGCCCCGGTTCTTGTTCTGTGCCATGCCCGCCCCTCCTTGCCTGGTTCCTGACTAATAGCCCTTGCGGCCTCTTTACAAAGCAAGCCGTGTGCCAGGAGGGAGCAAAATGGCTTTTACATTTAATTACGCAATGTTATGGCTTTGGACGTAAAGGGGAAATGTCCGCGACGGGCCTGATTCTAGAGAAATCCTCACCTCAAAATAGAAAATTTTCTACTTTTAGCGGGAAGCGATTGGCGGCAGCTCAGTCGCCCAGGAGCTTTTTCTTGCGGTAGCGGAAGGTGTGATAGTTCATGCCCAACAGCTCGGCGGCCTTGCTTTCGTTGCCCTGGCTCATGGCCAGGGCGCGCTCGAAATAGGCCCGCTCCGTATCGCGCAGGACCTCCTCCAGTGCCAAGCCGCCCGGTTCCAGGGCGGGCAGCCCCTGCCCCGCCGCCACGCTGGGCGCGGCCTCGCCCCCGGGGTCCAAGGCAGCCAAGGTGAGCAGGGGCTCGCGGCCCATGAGCACCCCGCGCTCCAATACGCCTTTTAGCTCGCGCACGTTGCCCGGCCAGGCGCGGCCTTGCAGCCAGGCCTCGGCCTCGGGCTCCAGGCCGGTGAAGGCGCGCTCGTACTTCTGGTTGAACTCGTGCAAGAAGTGGCGGGCAATGGGCAGGATGTCCTCGGGCCGCCGCTCCAGGGAGGGCAATTCCACCTTGACCATGGCCAAACGGAAGTAGAGGTCGCGCCGGAAGCGGCCCTGGTCCATCATGGCGCCCAGGTCGCGGTTGGTGGCCGAGACCACCCTGGCCTTGGCCTTGCGGGGCTCACTGCCGCCCACCCGGTAATACTCGCCCGAGTCCAGAAAGCGGAGCAGCTTGGCCTGGGCCTCTAGGCTAAGCTCGCCCACCTCGTCCAGGAACAAGGTGCCGCCCGCTGCCTTTTCGAGCAGGCCCGCCTTGCCGCCGGGCTTGGCCCCGGAGAAAGCACCGGGCTCGTAGCCGAACAGCTCGGACTCGATCAACTCGGCCGGGATGGCCGCGCAGTTCAGGGTGACCATGGGGCCCTGGAAGTTGGGGCTCTGGTAGTGGATGGCCCCGGCGATCAGCTCCTTGCCCGTGCCGGTCTGGCCCAGGATGAGCACCGGCATGTCCGGGCTGGCCGCCACCCGAGTCACGAACTCCATCACGCTCTGGATGCTGTTGCTCTCGCCGATGAACAGAGGCAGGTTCTCTTCCAGATAGCGCTTCTGGATGGCCCGCACCTCCTTGCGCAGGCGGATCGTCTCCAGGGCGTTGTCTATCTTGCTCTTGAGCGTCTCCAAATGCAGCGGTTTGACCACGTAGTCGTGGGCCCCGGAGCGCATGGCCCGCACCACGGTGTCCACGTCCTCGTAGGCGGTGATCATGATGAACAGCACCTCGGGCGCAATGGCCTTGATGCGGCGCAGGCACTCCACCCCGTCCATGCCCGGCAGGCCGATGTCTTGCAGGATCAGGTCCGGGGCCTGGCGCTCCGCCGCGGCCACCGCCTCCTCGCCGGTGGCGAAGGTTTGCACCTCGTAATCAGTGAGGCCCAGCTCGGCCGCGTCCCGGATGGACTCCTCGTCGTCCACCACGAATATGCTGTAGGTGATCATGCGCGCCCCTTAGCCGTGACTGTCGTACCCGTAGTATACGTCCACCGGGATGACGATGGTGAACAAGGCCCCGCCCCAGGCCCCCCGGCGCACGCTGAGGCTGCCGCCGTGGTCGCTGATGATGCGGTGGCACAAGCTCAGCCCGATGCCCAGGCCGTCCTTGCGCTCGGTGAAGAAGGGGTCGAAGATGCGCTCGGCCACCTCCTCGGGCACGCCGGGGCCCGAGTCCTCCACCATGATGATGATGCGCTCCTTGTCCAGGGCCGAGCTAAGGCGGATGCGCTTGTCCTTGGGCCAGTCCTTGAGCGCCTGCACCGCGTTGGTCACCAAATTGAGCAGCACCTGCTCCAAAAGCTGGGCGTCCACAAAGCACAAAGGCAGGTTCTTCTCCAGCCGGGTGTCCAGGCTGACGCCCGCCTTGCGCAGGGTCACGCTGGAAAGCTCCACCACCTCCATGATCACCCGGTTCACCTGGCCCCAGGCCAGGCGGGGCGCACCGGGCCGGGCAAAGTCCAACACCTGCTTGATCACTGTCTCGATCTTGGACGAGGCGGCCTTGAGCTTGCCCAGGATCTCTCCCCGCCTCGGGTCGCCGGGCTCCAGGCCCTCCAGGGCGCTCAAGTACATGTTGAAGCCCGAGAGCGGGTTGCGGATCTCGTGGGCCATGCCCGCGGCGATGCGCCCCAGGGAGGCCATCTTGTCCTGGAGGCGCATCAGGTGCTCCATCTCCTTGCGCTGGGTGATGTCCTCCTGGGTGCACAGGATGCCCCGCACCTCGCCGCCAGGCTCGCGCAGGGGGATGCGGCTGACGTCCATCCAGCGCGAACCGCCCTGGGCCTGGCCGTGGCGCTCCTCGCCGTGCAGCTCGGCCGCGCCGCTGGCCATGACTTCCCGTTCCCGCTGCCGCTGCTCTGCCGCGTGCTCTTGGTCCCAGGGCACCTGGCGGTCGCTGAGCCCCACGATCTCGGCCGGGTCGTCCAGGCCCGCCTCGGCCGCGAAGCCCCGGTTGCAGCCCAAATACACCCCGTCCTTGTCCTTCCAAAAGATGAGCTGGGGGATGTTGTCCATGACCAGTTCCAGCATGCCCTGGGAGTGGCGCAGGCCGTACTCCGCCTGGCGGCGGCGGCGCTCGGAGCGCAGGCCCTCCTGCACCATGAAGAACACCAACAGGGCCACCACCCCCAGGATGATCAGGGCGATGGTGGTCAGGCGGCTGGTCATACCCTGGATCTCGGCCCGGGCATCCTCCAGATAGATGCCGGTACCCACCACCCAGCCCCAGGGCTTGAACAGCTTCACGTAGCTCACCTTGGGCACGATGTGGCTGGGGTCGTCCTGCCACTGCCAAAGGTAGTCCACGTATCCGGCCCCGTTTTTCTTCACCGTTGCCACCACGTCCTGGAACACCCGCTTGCCAGAGGGATCGCTGAAGCCGGACACGTCCGCGCCCTCCAGATCCTGGCGATAGGGGTGCATGACCATGCGCGGGGCGAGGTCGTTGATCCAGAAGTAGTCCTTGCCGCCTGGGCCGAAACGCTGGGCGCGTAGCTGGGCCTTGGCCAGCTCCTGAGCCTGGGACCGGCTCACCACCCCCTGCTCCTCCAGGGTGTGGTAGTGCTCCAGGGTGTTCCAGGCCATCTGGGTGAGGCCCTGGGAGGTCTCGCGCTTGCGCTCCAGAACCTGGTCCTCGAAGCCGGGCAGGATGATGAAGAAGATGGCGATGGTGAAGAGAATGATGGTGAGCACCGCCGGAATGACCAGGCGCAGGGAGATGGAGAACCAGGCGGAGCCGGTCTTGTCCCCCGGCAGGGGGGTGGGAGGCGATGCGCTCATGCTCGGAACCTCGGGTGCCGCTGTTCATTCAGAGTAGCGGGGAAGCCCTTTCTTTGTATCACAGATCGGGTTGGTGGGGGACGTGGGGTGTTTGTAGATGGGGCGAGAAGAGTTAAGAAGTTGGGAATAAGGGAAGAGAGAATTTAGTCTGCTGGCCCCGACAGCTTGCCTGTCGAGGTCGCGGCGCGTAGCGGCGCGACAAGAAATCTTTGCCGCAGCGTGACGCGGTTAACGCCGGATTTCTTGTGGCTGCGCCACCCCGATAGCACAGCTATCGGGGGCAACAGGGAACGTTAGGTTTTTTACTTTCCCAACCACTTCCTAGCGGACAGAGATTGCTTCGCTTCGCTCGCCATGACAAGCCTTGTCATTGCGAGGAGCGGCCTTGCCGCGACGCGGCAATCTCTGTAGGCACCAGGCGCTGGTGTCCCACCCCCGCCACCCGGCAACCAAAATCAAAGGGCGGGGACCAACCCCGCCCTCGCCTGATCTACTTTTGCAGCGCCGCCCTAGTGCCGCACCATCAAGGCCTTCACCGCCTCTTCCAGACCGTCCAGGGTCAGCGGGAACATGGGGAACACCTTGCGCACCGTGGCGATGGTGGGGTGCTGCCAGGCCCGCTCGGGCATGGGGTTTAGCCAGACGCAGTAGCGGAAGTGGTCGGCGATGCGCTCCAGCCACTCCAGGCCTGGGAGGTCGTTGTGGTAGTAGAAGTCAATAGCCCCGCCCACGCTCACCAGCTCCGAGGGCGACATGAAGGCATCGCCCACGATGATCACCTTGTAGTCGCCCGAGAGGTTTTTCAGCAGGCTGCCGGTGGGCACGTCCTCGGAGGTGTAGATGTCCTTGAAGACGTCCTGGTAAACGCAGTTGTGGAAGTAGTAGGCCTTGAAGTCGCGGAAGTGGCTCATCTGGTGCGCCGCGCTGAACAGGCGGTCCACCAGCCGGGCGTAGGGGTTCATGGACCCGCCCGAGTCCATGAGGAGCAGCACCTTGACCGTGTTCTTGCGCTCGCGGGTGAAGACCAGCTCGATTTCGCCGCCTTCCTTGCAGGTCTTGTCGATGGTGGCGTCCAGGTCCAGGAAGTCCTCGGGCCCTTCCTTGGCAAAGCGCCTGAGCTTCTTCAGGGCGATCTTCATCTGCCGCACGTCCAGGGTCACGTCGGTGCGGTAGTTCTTGAAGCGCCGCGCCGCCGCGATCTGCACCGCGCGGCCCCCGCCGCCGGGCCCGCCGATGCGGATGCCCGCCGGGTTGGCCCCGGAGTGGCCAAAGGGGCTGGTGCCTCCCGTGCCGATCCAGCGCCCTCCCCCGTCGTGTCGCTCGTCCTGCTCTTGCAGGCGCTTCTCCAGCTCCTCCAGCAACTCCTGCAAATCCATCTGCTTGATCTTGGCCATCTCCTCCTCGTCCAGCTCCAGCCGGTTAAGGGGGTCGGCCAGCCAGTCCATGATCTCCTGGCGAATGTCCGGGGGCAGCTCCGCGTCCTTGAAAACGTGGGCAAAGGCCTGGTCGTACTGGTCGTAGAACGCCTCGGACTTGATGAGGATGGCCCGGGCCAGGTGGTAGAAGTCGTTCAGGCTGCCCTGGGCATAGCCCTGGTCCATGGCCTGCATCAGGGTCATCCACTCGGTGATGGACACCGGCACCTTGAGAGTGCGGAGGGTATAGAAGAGATTCAGAAACATCGGGCTAAACCTGGGCTCCGGTTGCTTGCAGCTCGCCGTGGCGCGGGCAGCTCACCAGATGATCGTTGACCATGCCGATGGCCTGCATGTGAGCGTAGATGATGGTGGGCCCCACGAAGTTCATGCCCCGCCTTTTCAGGTCCTTGGATATCGCCTTGGAGGTCTCGTCCGAGGCCGGTACGTCGCTGAGCTTTTTATAAGCATGCTGCACCGGCTTGTGCTCCACAAAGGACCAGATGTAATGGTCGAAAGAGTCGAACTCCTTCTGGATGGCCAGGAAAACCTTGGCATTGGCCTTCGCCGCCTCGATCTTTTTGCGGTTGCGCACGATGCCCGCGTCCTGCATCAGGGCCTCGATCTTCTCCGGGCCGTAGGCCGCCACCTTGTTGGGGTCGAAGCCGTCAAAGGCGGCCCGAAAGTTCTCGCGCTTCTTCAGGATGGTCAGCCAGCTCAGCCCGGCCTGAAAGCCCTCTAGGATCAGCATTTCGAAGTGGCGTTGCTCGTGGTGCAGGGGCACGCCCCACTCATGGTCGTGGTAGTCCTGGTAGAGCGGGTCGTCCCCGGCCCAGGGGCAGCGCGGCACCGGGCCCTCTCCTAGTAGCGCGAGCGCAGGCCCATGCGGGCGGCCGGTCCGCCGGCCCGGCTAAGGGCGGCCTCCAGCACCTCCAGGTCCTGCTCCTTCTTGATCAGCGCCCCGGCGAAGGGCAGTTCCTTGGCCACCTTGTCCGGGCTCATGCCCCCGGCCAACAGGGCCTGGATCCAGTCCAGCAGCTCACTGGTGGATGGCTTCTTGCGGAAGCCTTCGATTTGCCTGAGCCAATAGAAGCGCTTGAGCACCTCTTTGAGCAGCTTCTTCTCCAGGTCCGGGTAGTGCACCCCCACGATGTCGGTCATGAGCTGTTCTTCCGGGAACTCGATATAGTGGAACACGCAACGTCTGAGGAAGGCGTCGGGCAGCTCTTTTTCCGAGTTGGAGGTGATGACCACGATGGGGCGGTTCTTGGCGCTGATCCGCTCGTCGGTCTCCGGGATATGGAAGCTCATCTCGTCCAGCTCGTTGAGCAGGTCGTTGGGGAACTCCAGGTCCGCCTTGTCCACCTCGTCAATAAGAAGCACCAGGCGCTCGTCCGCGTCAAAGGCGCGGCCCAGCGGGCCCAGGTGGATGTAGTTGCTGATGTCGCTCACGTCGCCGGTGCCGAAGCGCGAGTCGTTGAGCCGCTGCACCGTGTCGTAGACGTAGAGGCCCTCATGGGCCTTGGTGGTGGACTTGATGTTCCATACCAGCAGCTTCATGCCCAGGCCCCGGGCGATGTTGTGGGCCAACAGGGTCTTGCCGGTGCCCGGCTCGCCCTTGACCAGAAGGGGCCGGCCCAGGGCTATGGACACGTTGACCACGTCCCTAAGCTCCGGGGAAACGATGTACTTGTCAGTGCCTGTGAAACGGTCGAACTCGGCTGACATCTGGATGGCTCCTTCAAAAAATCTGGCTGGGGCGTGAGCGCCTAGGCAACGTAAGTAGCTACAATGTAGCACGTATGAGCTTTTAATCAAGGCCCGGACGCATGGCCCTCTCCTCTTGACTTGACGCCGGGCTCCCACTTATGATGTAACTACTTTATAGCTACCCAATGGGTGGGCCAACCCCGCAACATGAAATAACAAACCCGTCCGCCCCTGGGCCGCCCTCTCGGGGCTCTCCCTATCCCGCCATGCAGGAGGTTGCCCGTGCTCGGCATCGCAAGCCCGGAACTGGCCCTGGCCTATATCCTTTGCATCGCCGCCTCGGTTCTTTGCGTGATCTACGGAATTGTAAAGTGGAACGATTCCGGTCCGCTGACCGAGGAGCTTCGGGACCTTGATCAATGGGCCCCGGAGAACAAGGGCGAGTAGTCCCAGCCCCCGCCGTCCGGCCCCCGCGCCCCGGTAACATGCTTTAGGAGGCACGATGACCGTCAAGATCATTTTGGCCCTGGTCTATCTGGTGGTGGTCTTTTACCTGGGATACAAGGGTTGGCGAGAGACCCGCCAGGCCAGCGACTACATGCTGGCCGGACGCCAGATGAACCCCTTTGTCATGGCCATGAGCTATGGGGCCACCTTCATCTCCACCTCGGCCATCATCGGCTTCGGCGGCGCGGCGGCCCTGTTCGGCTTCCCCCTGTTGTGGCTCACCTTCCTCAACATCTTCGTGGGCATCTTCATCGCCATGGTGTTTTTCGGCAAACGCACCCGGCGCATGGGGGTGGCCCTGGATGCCCACACCTTCCCCGAGCTCCTGGGGCGGCGCTTCCAGTCGCGCTTCGTGCAGGGCTTTGCGGGCCTGGTTATCTTTTTGTTCATCCCCATCTACGCGGCGGCGGTATTGATCGGCATCAGCCGCATGATCGAGGTGGGCCTGGGGGTCAACTACTACGTGGCCCTCTTGGTCTTCGTGGCCATCCTGGCCTTCTATGTGATCACCGGCGGGCTTAAGGCGGTGATGTACACCGACGCCTTCCAGGGCAGCCTCATGTTCATCATGATGCTCATCCTGATCATCGCCACCTACTACATCCTGGGCGGGGTGACCGACGCTCACCAGGCGCTCACCGACCTGGCCCCCCAGATGCCGGCCAAGCTCAAGGCCGGGGGCATGTTGGGCTGGACCCAGGGCGCGGTGCCCTTCTCGCCCCTGTGGCTGGTCATTTACACCACCATCATCTATGGCGTGGGCATCGGCGTGCTGGCCCAGCCCCAGCTGGCGGTGCGCTACATGACCGTGGCCAGCGACCGCCAACTGAACCGGGCGGTGCTCTTCGGCGGCATCTTTATCATCATCATGACCGGGGTGGCCTTCGTGGTGGGCGCCCTGTCAAACGTGGTGTTCTTCAAGCAGCTGGGCAAGATCGCGGTGGCCGTGGCCGGGGGCAACATCGACAAGATCATCCCCCTGTACATCACCCGGGTAATGCCCGACTGGTACGAGATTCTCTTCTTGCTGGGCATGTTCGCGGCGGCCATGTCCACCCTGTCCAGCCAGTTCCACGTGGGCGGCACCAGCCTGGGCCGCGACTTCTACGAGAAGGGCTTCGGCAGCCGGGGCCGCACCGGCCTGGGGGTCACCCGCGCCGGGGTGGGCATCACCATCCTGATCACCGTGATCTGGGGCCTGTTCCTGCCGCCCTCGATCATCGCCCTGGCCACCGCCTTCTTCTTCGGCCTGTGCGCCGCCTCTTTCCTGCCGGCCTACTTCCTGGGCCTGTACTGGAAGGGCATGACCCGGGCCGGAGCCATCGTGTCCATGGTGGGCGGCTTTGCCACCAGCTTCTTCTTCCTCTTGTTCGTGCACACCAAGGAGTCGGCGGCCATCGGGCTGTGCCAGGCCGTTTTCAACACCCCCAGCCTGGCGGCCGGAGCGGCCAAGGGTTCGGGATGGTGGTTGTTGCAGTTCACCGACCCCAACATCATCGCCCTGCCGGTGTCCTTCGTGTTGGCCGTGGCGGTCAGTTGGTTCACCGCCAAGTCCGATCAAGACCACTTGCGGCTATGCTGGCGAAACCTTTAGAATAGCCTGAGTCTTATCGCCGGGCGCCGGCCTAGGCTGGCGCCCGGCAAACTATTCAAAGGGGCATGCACCATGACCGAACCCGAAAACGGCCACAAGCCAAACCAGGACCTCGGCGCTCCCAGCAAACCGCCCCAAGCCAAGGGCTCTTCCGCCCTTCCCTGGCTTTTGGCCATCCTGGCGATTTTCATCGCCGGAGGCGCCCTGTACTACTTCTGGGGCGACCTGAACCCCTCTGCCCCACCTCCCGCGCCGCCTGCTGACAAGACCGCGTCGTCCCCGGCAGCTGGCCAGAAGACGCCTCCGCCCAGCCAACACGGCTCGGTGGTGAAGATGGACGGCACCCAGGGCGCGGAGCAGGACGCCCGCAAAAAGCCCTACGGCCTGGACAAGTCGGTGGACGCCGTGGCCCGCAGCGACGAGAGCATCCAGGTGGGCGCTAAGAAGGTGCCCGTGGAGGAGCTCGAAAAGAAGCTGGTGGTGGAGCAGCGCGGCGAGGTGCGCGAGAAGTCCCTGCAAGACAAGAAGGTCAGCGCCTGGGGCGTTTACATGGTGCGGCCCGGCGACAGCCTGTGGCGCATCCACTACCGCCTGCTGCGCGAGTACTTGGGCTCGCGGGGGGTGAAGCTGCCGCCCTTCTCGGACCAGCCCAACCAGAAGGGCTACTCCTCGGGCGTGGGCAAGGTGCTCAAGTTCGCCGAGCACATGGTGGGGGTCTACAACGTCCGCACCGGCCACATGAGCAAGAACCTGAACCTGCTGGAGCCTGGCCAGAAGGTGGTGGTTTTCAACTTGAGCGAGATCTTCGGGCAACTGGACAAGGTCAATCCCAACGAGATAAGCGGTATCAGCTACGACGGCCGGGTGCTGTTCTTCCCCAAGCCCGAAAAGGTGGAAGTGACCACCAAGGAGCTGGCCCCCCCGGGCCAGACCCCGCCCGCCGCCGCCAAGCTGCCCAAGGAGTAAGGCAAATGCGCCTGGGGGTGGTGCGCGACCCGGTCTTTCGTGAACATGACACCGGCCCTTACCACTGCGAGGTGGGCGGCCGCCTGGCGGCCATAGATCAGGCCATCGACCAGTGGGAGGGTTGGGTGGACCTGGATGACGTGCCCCTGCGCTCCGCCTCCGAGGAGGAGCTAAAGCGGGTGCACCACCCCAGCCATTTGGCGCGCATCGCCTCCACGGCGGGCAAGACCATGGACCTGGACCCGGACACCATCTGTTCGCCCCGCTCCCACGAGGTGGCCTTGTTGGCCGCCGGCAGCCTCATCGACCTGTGCGACGCGGTGTTGGCCCGCGAGCTGGAGTACGGCTTCGCCCTGGTGCGCCCGCCGGGCCACCACGCCACCACCACCCGGGCCATGGGCTTTTGCCTGTACAACAACATCGCCGCCGCAGCGGCCCATCTCATCACCAAGCGGGCCTTGAGCCGGGTGCTGGTGGTGGACTGGGACGTGCACCACGGCAACGGCACCGAGGACATCTTCTACGACGAGCCCCGCGTTACCTATTTCTCCACCCACCAATCGCCCCTGTACCCCGGCACCGGCACGGTGGGCGCGGTGGGCCACGGCAGGGGCATCGGGCACAACCTCAACGTGCCCATCTCGCCCGGCCGGGGCGACCTGGAGCATTTGCAGGCCTTCCAGCGCCTCCTGCTGCCCGTGGCCCAAAGCCTAAGGCCCGAGTTCATCCTGGTCTCGGCCGGCTTCGACGGCCACAGGGACGACCCCCTGGCCTCCATGAACCTCACCTCCCAGGGCTTCGCGGCCATGGCCCAGCTGGTTACGGAGTTGAGCCGGGAGTTCTGCCCCGGCAGGGTGGTGATGACCCTGGAGGGCGGCTACGACCAGGCCTCCCTGGGCCGCTCGGTGGTGGCGGTGCTCAAGGCCCTCCGGGGCCACCGCGAGGATGAGCTCATCGACCGGGCCGCCGGGGCCAACCTGGCCGCCGAGGTGGAGCGGGCCATGCTCACCGTGGGCCAGCACTGGGAGCTTGCCTGAGCCCTCCGGCCGCCTTGCCGGTTATGCCGCCGCGTGATAAAACCAAATTCTCTTAAAACGCCCTGGAGGCAGGCATGAAGATTACCGCCGAGGAGGTGGCCCACGTGGCCGCCCTGGCCCGGCTCAGGCTCAGTGACGAGATGAGCGCCAAGCTCACCGAGCAGCTCAACGACATCCTCACGGCCATGGACAAGCTGGCCGAGCTGGACACCAGCGGGGTGCCCTCCACCAACCACGCATTGGAGTTGACCGGCGCCATGCGCCCGGACCAGGCCCGCCCCGGCCTGGACCACGCCCGCGCCCTGGCCAACGCGCCCGACAGCGACGGCCAGAGCTTCATCGTGCCCAAGGTGATATAGGCCATGGAACTGCATGAGCTGACCCTGCTGGGGGCCCTGGAGCTCTTGGAAAACAAAGAGGTCTCCTCGGTGGAGCTGACCCAGGCGCTTCTGGCCCGCATGGAGGCCGTGGAGCCCAAGGTAAACGCCTACCTAACCACCACCCCCGAGATGGCCCTGGAGCAGGCCCAGGCGGCGGACCAGGCCCGGGCCAAGGGGGAGGCCGGGCCCCTGTGCGGAGTGCCCGCCGGGCTAAAGGACGTGCTCTGCACTCAGGGAGTGCGCACCACCTGCGCCTCCAAGATCCTCGATAACTTCGTGCCGCCCTTTGACGCCTATTTGGTGGCCCGGCTCAAAGAAGCGGGCATGGTGCTCCTGGGCAAGCACAACATGGACGAGTTCGCCATGGGCTCGTCCACCGAGAACTCGGGCTTCGGCCCCAGCAAGAACCCTTGGGACCTGAACACCATCCCCGGCGGCTCCTCGGGCGGCACCGCGGCCAGCGTGGCCGCCGGGACCAGCCTGTTCTCCGTGGGCACCGACACCGGCGGCTCCATCCGCCAGCCCGCCTCCCACTGCGGGGTGGTGGGCATGAAGCCCACCTACGGCCGGGTGAGCCGCTTCGGGCTGGTGGCCTTTGCCTCGTCCCTGGACCAGGCCGGGCCCATCACCCGCACCGTGGCCGACGCTGCCGCCGTGTTGCAAATTATCGCGGGCCACGACCCGGCCGATTCCACCAGCGCGCCCCGGCCGGTGCCCGACTACGCCGCCGCCCTGGGGCGCGGGGTCAAGGGCCTCAAGCTGGGGGTGCCCGCCGAGTTTTTCGTGGAGGGCCTGGACCCCGAGGTGGAACAAACCGTCAAGGCGGCCATGGCCGTTTTGGAAGGCCTGGGCGCCGAGCTGGTGGAGGTGAACCTGCCTCACACCGACTACGCCCTGCCGGTGTACTACATCATCGCCCCGGCCGAGGCCTCCTCCAACCTGGCCCGCTACGACGGGGTGAAGTACGGCATGAGCCAGCGCCGCGAAGGGGCCGGGCTCATGGACATGTATCTGGACACGCGCAGCGAGGGCTTTGGCGATGAGGTGATCCGGCGCATCATGCTGGGCACCTATGCCCTGAGCGCGGGCTATTACGACGCCTACTACGGCAAGGCCGGCCAGGTGCGCACCCTGATCCGCCGCGACTTTGACCAGGCCTTTGAGAAAGTGGACGCCATCGTGGGGCCGGTTACCCCCTCCCCGGCCTTCGGCATCGGGCAAAAGACCGGCGACCCGCTCCAGATGTATCTGAGCGACGTGTTCACCCTGAGCACCAACCTGGCCGGGCTGCCCGGCATGAGCGTGCCCTGCGGCTTCTCCGCCGCGGGCCTGCCCATCGGCCTGCAAGTCATCGCCCCCCACTTTGCCGAGGAGACCTTGCTCGCCGTGGGCCATGCCTATCAGGAGGCCAGCGACCACCACTTGAAGCGGCCTCCTCTCTAAGGCGCGAGCACCTTGGGCCCCCTGGAACGCAGCCGCTTCTACGACCAGGTGGCCGAGGTCTACGACCGCCAATACGCCTACCCGCGCCGCCACAGCCTGGTGCAAGCCGCCTGGCTGGGGCGGCGTTGTCCTTCCGGCCGCCTGCTGGACCTGGGCTGCGGCACGGGCCGCATGTTGGGGCTCCTGAGCCGGGCGGGCTTCACCCCCTTCGGCCTGGACTGCTCCCCGGCCATGCTGGCCCGCTGCCGCCAAACCGGCAGCTTCCCCCTGGTCCTGGCCGACGCGGCCCGGGGCCTTCCCTTCCGCGATCAGAGCTTCGCCACGGTCGTGAGCCTCCACGCCACCCTGATCCACCTCACCGCGCCCGGCGAGCTGGAGGCCGCCCTGGCCGAGGCTAGGCGGGTGCTGATGCGCGGAGGGATGCTGGTGGTGGAGCTGCCTCACCCGTCCAGCTTCCCACCCGGCAGGGACGCGCCTCTGTGGCGGGAGTATCAAGCGGGCATGAGCTGCCGCGAGGCCGCGCGGGGCCTGGAGGAGATGCGCCTGGACGACTGCCGGGAGCTGACCACTCTGGTGCGCGTCTTGCGCCTGCCCGACGTGCAGCGCCTGTTTCAGGGCTGGCGGCGGGTGCAGGTGCATCCCGGTTTCCGGGGCGGGCGCTTCAGGCTGGATAAGGGTGAGGTCATGGTGGTCACGGCGGTAAGGTAGCGGCGGCTTCTCTAAATTTTGCGCTAAGGAAATTAAGGCGGGTAAAAATAATCCTGGCTCTGTTGGCCTTGATAGCTCTGCTATCGGGGTGGCGCAGCCACAAGAAACGCATTGGCAACCACGCGCATTGTTTTATGGATTTCTTGTCGCGCCGCTAAGCGCCACGACCCCGCCAGACAAGCTGTCGGGGCCGGCAAGAAATGAATACGCTGAATATTCTTTTGTCTGGCGTAGGGGCGGGGTTTATCCCCGCCCAACGCGGCCCGAGCAAAGCAAAGGGGCGGGGATAAACCCCGCCCCTACATCTCCCGGCTATAACTCCGGCCCCAACGCCGCTCTAACTGATCCCGTACTTTTTCAGCTTGTAGGCCAGATTCGATTTGGTGAGCCCCAGGGCCTCGGCCGCGTGGGCGGCCACGCCGTCGGCCTCCTTAAGGGCCTGGAGGATCATGCGCTGCTCCAGGTCTTCCAAGGCCTCGTTAAGGTTCACCCCGCTGGGAGGCGGGGCCGCCTCGGCAGGCGTGGCGGCTGGCCGCATCTCCAAGGGGAGGTCGGCCGGGGTGATGCGTTCGCCGGCCAGGATCACCGCCCGCTCGATGGCGTTCTCCAGCTCGCGAACGTTGCCCGGCCAGGGGTGGCGGTAGATCACCTCCATGGCCTCCTGGGAGACCTCGGGCGCGGGGCGGCCCACCTCGGCGGCGTACTTGTTTACGAAGTGGGCCACCAGAGCGGGTAGGTCCTCCATGCGCGAGCTGAGGGGAGGCAGGTCGACGCGCACCACGTTTAAGCGATAGAACAGGTCCTCGCGGAAGGAGCCCTCCTCCACCGCCTCGGCCAGGTCGCGGTTGGTGGCGGCCACGATGCGCACATCCACCTTGATGGGCTGGTTGCCCCCCACCCGCTCGAAGGTCCGCTCCTGCAGCACGCGCAAGAGCTTCACTTGCAGGCTGGGGCCCATCTCGCCTACCTCGTCCAGGAACAGGGTGCCCCCATGGGCCAGCTCGAAGCGGCCCTTGCGCCGGGCGCTGGCCCCGGTGAAGGCGCCCTTCTCGTGACCGAACAGCTCACTCTCCAGCAGGGTCTCGGTAAGGGCCATGCAGTTGACCGCCACGAAGGGCTCCTCGGCCCGGGGGGAGCGGGCGTGGATGGCCCGGGCGATCAGCTCCTTGCCCGTGCCGCTCTCGCCGGTGAGGAGCACCGTGGCCTTGGTGGCGGCCACCTTGTCGATCAGCTCGTACACCTCGCGCATGACCTTGCTGTCGCCGATGATCTCGCCGAATCCTTTGAGCTCCTCCTTGAGCAGCCGATTCTGGGCCAGCAGGCGGCGCATCTTGAGCGCCTTTTGCACGGTGAGCAGCAGCTCGGTGTTCTCGAAAGGCTTGGTGATGTAGTCCACCGCCCCGGCCTTCATGGCCTCAACCGCGTTTTCCACCGTGCCGTAGGCGGTCATCACGATGATCAGCACGTCCGGGAAGCGCTCCTTGAGGCGGCGGATAAGCTCCACCCCGGTCATGGTGGGCATGCGCATGTCGGTGATGACCAGGTCGGGCTCATCCTCGGCAGCCTGGGCCAGGGCCTGGGAGCCGCTGTTAGCCGTGAACACCTCGTAGCCCGCGTCAGCCAACAGGGCCTGCAAGACCACCAGGTAGTTCTTCTCGTCGTCGACTATGAGGATGCGTTCCACTGGCCTATCCGCTTCCTAGGTCTCGTAGGGCCGAGGCAGGAGCACTATTACCTGGGCCCCGCCGTCCGGCGTGTTGCCCACCTCCACCAGGCCCCGGTGGCTGGCGATGATGTTGCTCACGATGGATAGCCCCAGCCCAGTGCCCTTTTCCTTGGTGGTGAAGAAGGGGTCCAGGAGCCGGCCCGTGGCCTCGGGATCGAAGCCCGGACCGGTGTCGCTCACCGTGATCTGCACGAATTGGCGGCCGCCGCGCTCCACCCCGGCGGTGGCCACCCGCAGCACTCCGCCGTGATTCATGGCTTGCAGGGCGTTGTTGAAAATATTCAAAAAGGCCCGGTATAGCAAGTCCGCGTCGCCCAGGGCCAGGATGGTGGGCCTCTGGTACTCCCGCTCCACCCGGATGCCCAGCCGCACCGCCTCGCGCCCCAGGAACTCCAGGTTGCGCTCCAGCACCTCCTCCACGGCCATGGCCTGGAGCTGGGGCTGCTGGGGGCGGGCGAAGTCCAGGAACTCGGTAACGATCTGGTTGAGGCGGGTGCTCTCCTCCACAATGACCCCGGCCAGAGGCTTGGAGCTGTCCTCCACCTTGCTGCCCAACAGCTCGGCCGTGGAGCGCACGATGCCCAGGGGATTTCGTATCTCGTGGGCCACGCCCGCGATCATGCGCCCCAAGGAGGCCAGACGCTCGGCCTGGTTGAGCTGCTCCTCCAGGCGGGCCTGCTCCGCCGCGCGGCGGGCCATGATGCGCTGGCCCCGGATCACGATGGAGCGCAGGATCACGAACAGCAGGGCCATCATCACCAGCAGGGTGGCCAGGATCAACAGCTGGTTGTACCAGACCTCCTGGAAGTCCTGGGCCAGGTCCAGGGTGATCTCGAACACCGCCCGGGGCGGCCCCAGCTCGGCGGTGCGGCGTCGCTCGTCCCTGAGGGGGATGAAGGTCTTGAGCACCCGCTGGCCCCCGCCCGCCTCAAAGAAGTTGGGCGCGGGCTCGATGACGCTCACCGCCTTGCCCGCCACCGCCCCCTGGAAGGCGGCCCCCTCGTTGCTCACCCGCCCGATGTAGTCGGGCTGGGTGGAGTAGATGATGTTGCCCTCCAGGTCCAGGATATTGACCTTGAGCACATGCAGGGAATGGATGGTGTTCTTGACCACCGCGTCCAGGAGGGTGAACTGCTCGGGCTGGCCCACGTTGATGCCGCCGTGGCTGGTGATGGCGGGCACCACGAAGCGGGTCATCACCTGGTGGTTCAGGTTCTCGGCCAAAAGCAGGGCGTATTGCTCGCGCTTCTGCAAAAAGAACTGCGAAGCCCTACGGCTCACCGCGCTGGAGATGAGCAGGCTGAACAACAGGATGATGATAAGGCTGGTGACCGAGAAATACTTGACCAGCTGAAACGGCTTGGCAGCCTCGCTCTGGCTGAACCCCCCGGGTGGGGGCAGCGCGGCGGCGTTGGACTCGCTCAAGCCGTCCCGCCCTTACACCAGGTACTTTTCGCCGGCGTCCAGGGCCCTCATGCGCTCGGCCTGGGCCTCGAAGCCCTTGCGGCCCATGAGGCCGTAGGAGAGCTGCTTACTTAGCTCCACGCCGGGCTGGTCCAGGGGGTTGATCTCCATGAGGCCGCCGGCCATGACCGTGGCCAGCTCCAGGAGGTAGATCACCTCGCCCAGGGTCTCGGGCGAGACGGCGGGCAGGCGCAGGCTATAGGAGGGCCGCCCCTGGCTGGCCAAGGCGGCGGCGGTGGCCCGGCTCTCGGCGTGCACCAGCTCGGCCAAGGAGCGCCCGCCCAGATAGCTCAGGGCGTCGATCTTGGGGTAGAGCTCGGGAATCACCAGGTCGCGGCCGTAGTTGTCCAGGGTGAGGAACATGACCAGCTTGTCCTGGGGCCCTTCCATGTAGAGCTGGAGCTGGGAGTGCTGGTCCGTGGCCCCCACCGCAGCCACCGGGGTTTGGCCCAGATGCACCTCGTCGCCCTTCAAGGACACCGCCTTGCCCAGGGACTCGGCCCAGAGCTGGGCGAACCATTGGGCCAGTCCGAACAGGTCGGTGGCATAGGGCATCATCACCAGGACGTTGCGCCCCTGGCGGTAGAAGCCCACATTGAGCGCGCCTACCAGGTAGGCCGGATTTTTCATGAGGTCCGGGCTGGTGCAGTCCGCGGCCATGGCCGCCGCGCCCGAGAGCAAGGCGGCCACGTCATGCCCCGCGCAGGCCAGGGGCAAAAGGCCCACCGGGGTGAGCACCGAGTAGCGCCCGCCCACATTGGGCGGCACGTTGAGGATGGCCACGGGCTCGTCCTCGGCGATGAGCCGGAGGTTGCCTTTCTGGGGATCGGTGATGAACACCAAACGCCTAAGCGCCTCTTCTTTGCCCAGGCGGCGCTCCAACAGCTCCTTGACGATGAGGAACTGGGACATGGTCTCGGCGGTGGATCCGCTTTTGCTGATCACGCAGAAGGCGGTGCGCTCCAGGTCCACCTGGTCCAGCACCGCGCCGAAGAAGCGGGGGTCGCTGTTATCGGCCACGAAGACCCTCATGCCGTCCGGGCCGGGCGGCAGGGCGTGGCGCAGAGCGCCCTTGAGGGCCATGTCCACCGCAGTGGTGCCCAGGGCGCTGCCCCCGATGCCCAAGACCACCAGCTCGTCGGCGATGGAGCGCAGGCGGGACGCCTGCTCCAACACCTGCTCCAGCACCTCGTCTTGGGCGGGCAGGTCCATGAAGCCCAGTTGTCCGGCGGCGTGCTGCGAAGTTATGCGTTGGTGAACCGCCTCCACCGCCGGGGCCAGGTCGTTCAGCCGCGCCTGGGTGAACCCGTGCGCGCCGATGATCTCCTCCCGGCAGTATGCGTAATCTACCTTCACACCGCGTTTGGCCATAGCCGACATCCCTTTCCGCTCTCCCATGCGGCACACCCGCCGGAGCACGGCAATTGCTCATTAGTAGTTGGGATGATTATACGTTGTGGCTGCCGCCCCCTCAAGGCCATATAGATTTGACAAAGCTTTACAAACGAGCTATGTAATGAACAATCTCAAGTGCAAAAAATGCAGATGCAAATCGGTATTCCCAAGGCTGGAGGTTCGTGTGCGGGATATGCTCGATCATCTGGCGGACCAGATCTTGGATATGGACGCCAACGACCTCAACGAATTCCTGCCCGAAATGCAAGCCCGCATGGACGATTGCGACAATAGCCTGGAATGGGAACGCTCGGTGATCATCTTTTTCCTGATCAACGCGGTGCGTTTCAAATGTTCCATGGCCAGCAAGCACGCCCAGAAGAACTGCCCCGAGGAAGTGGGCCGTCCCCAACTGAGGGTGGTCAAGTAGACTAACTTTTCCCCTTATCCTTTTCCGAAGCGAGGCGGGCCTTGGCCTGCCTTAATTTTTCCAAACGCTCCCTTAGGAATTTTTCGCGACCCCGCTGGCTGGGGCGGTAGTAGCTCCGTCCGCGCAGCCGCTCGGGCAAAAACTCCTGGGCCACCACCGCATTCTCGAAGTCGTGCGGGTACTGGTAGCCTTTGCCGTAGTCCAGCTCTTTCATCAGGCGGGTGGAGGGGTTGCGGATATGGAGCGGCACTTCCAGGGGCCCCAGTTCGCGGGCGTCCCGTTTGGCCGCGCTGAAGGCAGTGTACAGGGCGTTGGTCTTGGGGGCCAGGGCCAGGTAGACCACCGCCTGGGCGATGGGCAAATCGCCCTCGGGCAGGCCCATGAGGTCAAAGGCCCTGAGCGCGGCGATGACCTGGTTCAGGGCGTAGGGATCGGCCAGGCCCACGTCCTCGCAGGCGAAGTTGCACAGCCGCCGCAGGATGTAGTGCGGCGACTCGCCCGCTTCCAACATGCGGGCCAGCCAGTAGAGCGCCGCATCCGGGTCCGAGCCCCGGAGCGACTTGTGCAGCGCGCTGATGAGGTTGTAGTGCTCCTCGCCGGCCTTGTCGTAGCGCAGGGCCTTTTTGCCCACCGCCTCCTCGGCCAGCTCCAGGTCGATGAGCTTGCCCCCGGCCTTGCCCAGGGGGGCCGCCTGGGCCGCCACCTCCAAGACCACCAGGAGCCGCCGGGCGTCGCCAAAGGCCGCGTTGATCAGATGCTCGGCCGCCTCGGGAGTCACCTCTATGCCCAGGCCGCCCAGGCCGCGCTCCGGGTCGCTGAGCGCCCGGGCCAGGATGCTCTCCAGCTCGGCCGGTCCCAGGGGATGGAGCACCATGACCCTGAGCCGGGACAAGAGCGCCGGAATTATCTCGAAGCTGGGGTTTTCGGTGGTGGCTCCCAAAAGGGAGATCACCCCGGACTCCACGTGGGGCAGGAAGGCATCCTGCTGGGCCTTGTTGAAACGGTGGATCTCGTCCACGAACAGGACGGTGCGCCGTCCGCCGCGCAAGCGGTCGCGGGCAGCGGCCACCTCGCGGCGCACTTCGGCCACGCCCGAGAGCACGGCCGAGAACTCGCTGAAATGGGCGTCCCAGGAGCGGGCCAGGAGGCGGGCCAGGGTGGTTTTGCCAGTGCCCGGCGGGCCCCAGAAGATCAACGAGGCGGGCTGCCCCTGCTCCATGAGCTTCATCAGCGGCTTGCCCGGGCCCATGAGATGCTCCTGGCCCGCGAAATCGGCCAGGTCATGGGGGCGTAGGCGCTCGGCCAGGGGGGCATTGGCAGGCGGGGCGTTGGGCGCTTCGGGCTCTTGGAACAAGCTCACCGCGCCGCCTCCCCGCCCCGAAGCAGGCGCTTCCACCAGGGGCCGCCGGACTTGAGCAAGCGCTCCAGATTCTGCCAGGCCTCTTCCCCGGCCCGGCGGCCCTGGTCCATGATCCAGGCGCTGCGGCCGAAGTCGGCCCAGTGCACGTCGCCCAGGGCGGGTTGCAGGGCCAGGTCGGCCTGCTCGCACAGGAGTTGGGCCAGGTGATAGCTCTGTATCTCGGTGGCTCGCAAGTAGTACTCCATGGCCTGACCGGGCAGGTCGCTCACCGCCACCTCGCGGTCCACGTTCACCGCCACCACCAGGCCTCCCTTGCCCAGGCGGCGGGCGAAGTCGGTGGGCACCAGGCACACCGCCCCGCCGTCGATGAGATGGCGGCCGTTCAGTTCCACCGGCTCGGCCACCCCGGGCACCGAACAGCTGGCCTGCACCGCGCGGCGCAGGTCGCCGTGCTCCAGAAGCACCGCCTCGCCGCTGATCACGTCGGTGGCCACGGCGGCAAAGGGGATGCGCGCGTCCTCTATTTTGGCGGGCGGCAGGAAAAAGCGCACCATCTCATGGAAAAAATCGGCCCCCACCAGGGCGCGGTCCAGGAAAAAGGATTTTACCAGAAGCCCCTGGCAGAACAGGCGGGTCACCCGGTCGGCCAATCCATGGCAGCTCTGCTCGTCGTTGGAGCGCATGGCCGCCAGGCGGGGATGGCGCGCCAGTTCGGTTTCGGAAAAGGCCAGCACCTGCTCGCGCATCTTGGTGGTGGAGTAGCCCAGGGCATAGCCCGCCCCCGCCACCGCCCCGGCGCTGACCCCCACGATGTTATCGATAACCACGCCGTGGGCCTCGAAGGCCTCGATGACCCCCACGTGGGCGAAGCCGCGGGCTCCGCCCCCGCCCAAAGCCAAGCTTATTCCTCGTGCGCGCCGGGCCATTTATTATCGCCGCCCCCTTGCTTTTAACCCTTTACAGATACCTAGGTTTTGGCTATATTTACCAACTGTTTCCGCCCAGGGGGGCGGAGCGGGTTCGATTCACAACTTAATGTTATAGAGGGTGGTGATTGCTGTGCAAGTCCAGGTAGTGGACAACAACGTCGAGAAGGCCATCAAGGTTCTCAAGCGCAAGCTGACCAAGGAAGGCGTTTTCCGCCAGCTCAAGGAAAAACGCTGGCACGAAAAGCCGTCGGACATGCGTCGGCGCAAGGAGCGCCAGGCTCGCCGGCGCCTGCGGCGTCAGATCGCCCGGGCCCGCGCCCGCACCACGCGCTAGGTTCCTTCTCCGCGTTTGCCAAGCGGCCGCTCCCCCAACGCGGGGCGGCCGCTTCGTCGTGCCTGGACGCTGGGAGCCACCCTCCCCTTCCCGCCTCATTGACGGCCTGAGAAATCAGGCCCCGAACTGCTGCCAGGCGAACCAGGCGAAGTAGGCGGCGAAAAACACCAGGAACCCGGCGCACACCCCCACCAGCCCCCGATAGGCCGTGTCGTTGATGAAGCGGCGGCCCTTGGCCACCACCAGCGACACGAACAAGTACCACACGAAGTCCGAGCTGATGTGGCCCAGGTAGAAGATCACCAGGCCCCACCAGCCCAGGGGCGTGTCCAGGGCCATGGCGGTGAGCGACAGGCCCACCGTGGCCCACCACAGCGACCAGTAGGGGTTGGCCAGGCTGAGCAGGAAGCCGTCGCGCACCGGCCCGGCCGCCCGGGCCTTGCCCTCTTCCAGCTTCAGGCTCATGCCCGGTAAGGCCCGGAACATGCCCCAGGCCAGCCACACCAGGATAAGCGCCCCCACCCCGCCGATGATCCCGGCCACGGTCGGCTTGGTGAGCACCGGAGCCAAACCCAGCACCAGCGCGGCCAACAGCGCTGCCTCCAGGATGGCGTGGCCCAGAACCACCAGGGGCCCGGCCTTCACGCCCTGGCGGGCGGCATGGGTCACGGTGACCGCCAGCACCGGGCCGGGCATCACCGCGCCGGATAGGCCGATGACGAAGCTGGTGGCCAGCAGGCTCCAGACGCCCAGACCGGACGGATCGGGCAAAGGGGTCAAGTGACTATCCTAGAAATACTTGCAGCCGGGCAGGTGGAACTTGGCGTAGCCGATGATGGGGCAGTCGCAGTCGGGCATGGCCGGAGAGCAGTCCTTCCACTCCGTGTCCTGCTGCTCGCGGGGCTTGCACATGGGGCAAAGCCCCTCCTCTTCCACCGGCTGCCCGCACTGGGGGCAGCGGTGGACCATCAGGCCGATAAGCTCTTTCACAGGGTGCGTCCCGCGCTGGCGGGCACGGGCGCGGCCTCGTAAAAGGCCTGGTAGGCCATAACCGAGGAGAGCATGTCCGCCTTGGAGCTGATCTCAAAGGGCGAGTGCATGGCCAGCATGGAGGGTCCCACGTCGATGATGTCCATGCCGTAAACCGCCATGTGCTTGGCGATGGTGCCGCCGCCGCCCTGGTCCACCCGGCCCATGCCCGCCGGTTGCCAGGCCACCTTGGCGTCGTCCCATACCTTGCGCAGCCAGGCCACGTACTCCGCGTCCGCGTCGCTGGCCCCGTACTTGCCGCCGTGGCCGGTGTACTTGGTCAGGCACACGCCGTAGCCCAGGAAGGCGGCGTTGCGCTTGTCGTGCACCTCGGGGTAGTCGGGGTCATAGGCCGCGTTCACGTCGGCCGAGAGCATCTGGCTGGCGGCCAGGGCGTGGAACACCTGCTGATAGGACGCGGACTCGCCGGCGGCCTCCAGCAGGGAAGAGGTCAAGAGCTCCAGGAAGCGGCTCTGGGCTCCGGTGGCGCCCTCGGAGCCGATCTCCTCCTTGTCCAGAAAGATGGCCACGCTGGTCATGGCCGGGTTCTTGAGCGACAGGATGGCCTCCAAAGAGGCGAAGGCGCTGGAGCGGTCGTCCTGGCCGTAGCCGCCCACCAGGGCGCGGTCCAGACCCACGTCGCGTGCCTTGCCCGCGGGCACCAGCTCCAGCTCGGCGCTCACCAGATCCGGCTCGCTGAAGCCGTACTTGTCGTTGAGTAGCTTCAAGACGGCCAGCTTGACCCGCGCCTTGCCACCGTCCGCGTCCAGGGGCAGCGCACCGATGAGCAGGTTCATGCGCTCGGCCTCCACCGCGTCGCCCAGCTTCTTGGACTCCTGCACCTGACGGCTCAGGTGGGGCAGCAGGTCCAGCACGGTGAACACGGGGTCGTCCTCAGCGTCGCCGATGTGCACCTCCACGCTCTTGCCCGCGCTGGTGCAGACCACGCCGTGGATGGCCAAGGGCCGGGCCAGCCACTGGTACTTCTTGATGCCCCCGTAGTAGTGGGTCTTCAAGAACACCAGCTCCTGGTCCTCGTACAGGGGGATCATCTTCAGGTCCAAACGGGGCGCGTCGATATGCGAGCCCAGCAGGCGCATGCCCGAGACCGGGGAGCGGCGGCCCAACACAGCCAGGGCCACCACCTTGCCCTTGTAGTTGAAGGCCAGGCGCTTGGCCTTGATGCCCGGCTTGTACATCTTGAAGCCCTTGCCCCGGGCCCGGGCCAGGATGGTCTTGACCGCCATGCGCTCGGTCTTGGCCGCGTCCAGGAACTCCTTGTAGCGCTCGCCCAGCTTCATGATTTCCTTGCGCTGGGCGGCGTCGGCCTGATCCCACACGCTCTTCTTTTCGGGCATGAGCTGGTCGCTGAGCTTCTTGTATTGCTTCTTGGTCAGTTTGGCCATGACCGGTCTCCACTGGTTACAACTTCAAGTCTATGAAATAGCCGCTCACTTGCCAGGCGCCGCCAAGGCCCGGACGGCAGGTGAGGCTCTCTTCCACGGTGCCCACCTTCTGGGTGCGGGTGGCAAAGGTGAAGGCCCAGTAAGGCCGCGCGGGCGGGTTGGGCCGGTCGCCGGAATACTCGGCCTTGACCAGCTTGCGCCCCTTGATGTCCCCCAGATCGCCGCGCAGCTCCTTGAGGCGATAGTCCCAGGCCGCGCGGTCGGTGGTGGAGGTCAGGTTGGCGTGGGCGGTCTTGTACGATCCCGCCCAGTCGGCTTGGTCCACCAGGGCCAGCCAGGCCAGCGCCGCTTTCTCTGCCGCGGCCTTGCCATTGTCCGGAGCGGCGGCCAGGGCGGTCAGGGCCGCCATCAAGAGCAACCCCGCTGCCAAGGCTATGGTGATCGTCCGGCGCATAACGATTAATTGTAATGGCATGGCCGCCCCAGGTAAACAGGCATGGCCCCTATTCCACGGGTTTGCGGGCCAGGAGAAAATACTCCTGATTGCCCTTGGGCCCCTGGATGGGGCTGGGCGCGGCTCCTTGCACCCTCAGGCTCAGCGACGCCAGACACTGGCTCACCTTGTCTACCGCGGCCTGTTGGTCCCGTGGATCGCGCACCACTCCGCCCGCGCCCACGGCCTCGCGGCCCGCCTCGAACTGGGGCTTGACCATGGGCAGCAGCCAGCCGCCCGGCCCCAGGCGGGGGGCCAGCTTGGGCAGCACCAGGGTGAGGCTGATGAAGCTCACGTCCACCACGATGAGGCCGAAGGGGCCGGGAGCCATATCCTCGGCTAGCTTGCGCGCGTTGGTGCGCTCGATGCAAGTGACGCGGGGGTCCTGGCGGAGCTTCCAGGCCATCTGGCCGTAGCCCACGTCCACGGCCACCACCGAGGCCGCGCCCCGTTGCAAGAGGCAGTCGGTAAAGCCGCCGGTGGAAGCGCCCACGTCCAGGCAGCAGAGCCCCGCCACCTCCAGGCCGAAGTGGTCCAAGGCCCCGGCCAGTTTCACCCCTCCGCGCGAAACATAGGGGTGCTCCGGACCCGCCACTTCCAGATTGTGCTGGGGTTCCACCGGCTGCCCGGCCTTGGTCGCGGGCTGGCCGTCTATGCGCACCAGACCCGCCAGGATGAGGGCCTGGGCCTTGCTGCGGCTGGGGGCCAGGCCCCGGGCCACCAGCTCCTGGTCCAGGCGGCGGCCCTTGGCCACGGCCTAGTCCAGCAGTTCGCGGGCCGCGGCGGCCACGGAGATGCAGTCCACCTCGTAGATGCGGCGAAGCTCGCTCTGGGTGCCGTGCTCCACGAAGACGTCGTTCAGGGCCACCACCTTGACCCGCACCCCGGCCAGCCCGCGCCGGGACAGAAGCTCCAGCACCGCCGAGCCGAAGCCGCCGGCGGCCTCGTTCTCCTCCACGGTGACCACCCGGCCGCTGGCCGCGGCCAGCTCACAGATGGCCTCTTCGTCCAGGGGCTTGGCAAAACGCGCGTTCAAGACCGCCGCCTCGACGCCCTCCTGGACCAGTTGCTCGGCCGCGTCTTCGGCCGCGCCCACGCCCACCCCGATGCCGATCAGAGCCACGTCCTTGCCCGCGCGCCGCAGCTCGGCCTTGCCCCAGGGCAGCGCCTTGAGCGGGCCGCCGTGGGGCACGCCCCGGCCCTTGCCCCGGGGATAGCGCAGGGCCACCGGGGCCTGGCGCTCGACGGCGGTGAGCAGCATGTGGCGGAGCTCGTCCTCGTCGGCCGGGCTGAGGATGCTCAGGTTGGGCACGCAGCGCAGGAAGCTAAGGTCCAAGACGCCCTGGTGGGTGGCTCCGTCCTCGCCCACGATGCCTCCCCGGTCCAGGGCAAAGACCACCGGCAGGTTCATCAGGCAGACGTCGTGCACCAGTTGGTCAAAGGCGCGCTGCATGAAGGTGGAATAGATGGCCACCACCGGATGGAAGCCCTGCACCGCCAGCCCGCCGGCAAAAGTGACCGCGTGCTGCTCGGCGATGCCCACGTCCACGAAGCGGTCGGGGTAGGCCTCGGCAAAGGGCAAGAGGCCGGTGCCCTCGGGCATGGCCGCGGTGATGGCCACCATCTGGGGCCGGTCCTTGGCCAGCTCCACCATGGTCTGGCCGAACACCTCGGTGTAGCTGGCCGCCGGAGTGGAGGTGCTCTTCTTGGCCACAGGAGCCTTGGCCCCCACCCCGTGGTAATGGGCCGGGTTGGCCTCGGCCGAGGCGTGGCCCTTGCCCTTTTTGGTGATCACGTGCACCAGCTGGGGCCCTTGCAGGGGCTTCACGTTCTTGAGTGTCTCGATGAGCCGTTCGATGTTGTGCCCGTCTATGGGTCCCACGTAATTGAACTTGAAGGCCTCGAAGAGCATCCCCGGGGTGTAGAAGGTCTTGAAGGATTCCTCGGAGCGCCGCGCGATGTCCAGCAGATCCTTGCCGATGCCCGGCAGGGCTCCCAACATGCGCTCCAGCTCCTTGCGGAAGGTCTGGTAGGCCCGGCCCGAGAGGGTGCGCGACATGAACTTGGAGAGCGCGCCCACGTTGGGGGCGATGGACATGCCGTTGTCGTTCAGGACCACGATCAGGTCCTCGTCCATGCCGCCCGCCTGGTTGAGCCCCTCGTAGGCCAGCCCGGCGGTGAGCGACCCGTCGCCGATTACCGCCACCACCCGGCCGTCGCCGCCCTTGAGGCGCTCGCCCACGGCCATGCCCAAGGCCGCGCTGATGCTGGTGGAGGAATGGCCGGTGTCAAAGCTGTCGTAGGGGCTCTCGGCCCGCTTGGGGAAGCCGGAGAGGCCGCCCAGCTTGCGCAAGGTCTGGAAATCGGTCCGGCGTCCGGTGAGGAGCTTGTGGGCATAGGTCTGGTGCCCCACGTCCCACACGATCTTATCCTTGGGCAGGTCGAAGACGTAGTGCAGGGCCAGGGTCAGTTCCACCACCCCCAGGCTGGGCGCCAGGTGGCCGCCGGTCTTTTCCACCGTGCCGATGATCTCCTGGCGCAACTCGCGGGCCAGGGTCTCCAGCTCCCGGAGGTTCAGATCCTTGAGGTCCGCCGGGGAGTTGATGCTCGGCAGCAGGTTTTTTGTGGCGGGCAGATTGGGCACAATACTTTCCTAGTAAGTACGCTCCATGATATAGCGGGCGATGAGGGCCAAGGGGTGGGCGCAATCGCCCAGGCTCTCGGCGATGGCCGCGGCCTCGTCCACCAGTTCCTGGCCCATGGCCCGGGCCTGGGGGGTGCCCACCACCGCGGGGTAGGTCATCTTGCCATGGGCCTGGTCCGCTCCCACCGCCTTGCCCAGCTTGGCGGGGTCGCCCTCCAGGTCCAGGAGGTCGTCGGCGATCTGGAAGGCCAGGCCGATGCGCCGTCCGTAGCGCATGAGCTTGCCCACCTGATCATCATCGCCCCCGGCCAGGATGGCCCCCGCCTCCACCGAGGCGGTGAGCAGCGCGCCGGTCTTCATGGCGTGCATGTACTGCACCGTGGCCAGGTCCGGCTTGAGCTTCTCGCTGGCCAGGTCCACCGCCTGGCCGCCCACCATGCCCAGATAGCCCGCAGCGGTGAGCACCACCCGAGCCGCCCGAAGCACCCGGACCGGGTCCAGGCCCTTGGTCTCCTCGGGGTCGCAGAGCAGCACCGCCGCCTGGGTCAGGAGGCCGTCGCCGGCCAGCACCGCCATGCCCTCGCCGTAGACCATGTGGTTGGTGGGCACGCCGCGCCTAAACTCGTCGTCGTCCATGGCGGGCAGGTCGTCATGGATCAGGGAATAGGTGTGGACCATTTCCAGGGCGCAGGCGCAGTACATGGCCTGGTTGGGATCGCCACCCACCGCCTCGGCCCCGGCCAGGCACAGGATGGGCCGCAGGCGCTTGCCCCCTGCGAAGAGGCTGTAGCGCATGGACTCCAGGATGGGGCCGCCCGCCTCGTCGGCGGGCAGCAGGCGCTCCAGGGCGGCGTCCACGTTCTGGCGGCGCGAGCTCAGGTAATCCTTGAGGCGCAAGGCCTAGTCCTCCTCATCCGGCTCAAAGGGGGCCTCGCTCAGGGCGCCCTCGCTGTTTTTCAGCAAGAGGGCCACCTTTTTCTCGGCCTCGTCCAGGCGCTGGTTGCAGGTCTGGGCCAGCTTGACCCCTTCCTCGAAAAGGGCCAGGGACTGCTCCAGCTCCAGCTCGCCCTCCTCCAGCTGGTCCACGATCTCTTCCAGCCGCTCCAGGGACTTTTCGAAACCCGGCTCCTGCTTGGCTTTGGCCATGCTCATTCTCCCAAGCGCGCCGAAAGCTCTCGGCTCAGCGCGATCCACTCCTGGGGGTCCACCCGGGCCCCGGCCAGCTTGACCCCGAAATCCAGATGCGGCCCGGTGACCTTGCCGGTGGCTCCAACTTTACCTATTATCTCGCCCTTTTTCACCTTTTGCCCCGGCTTGACCAGGGCGGCGGAAAGGTGCAGGTAGCGGGTGATGACCCCACGGCCGTGATCTATGAGAATCGTGTTGCCGCTGAAGTAGGCGTCGCGCACCAGGGCCACGGTGCCGTCGGCCGCCGCCGGGACCGGGGTGCCGGTGGCCCCGCGCAGATCCACCCCGCCGTGAGGGCTGCGCTCATGGCCGTTTACAAAGCTGCGCCGCCCAAAGAGGCTCACCACCTTGCTGTTGAGCGGCAGGATGAAGGCCTCTTGCCAGTAGCCCTCAGGGGTGAAGGAGGTGAAGACCTTTTGCATGGCCGCGCGGTCTTTCTTGTAGCGGGCCAGGGCCTGGGGGCTCAGGGTCAGGTACTTGGGGTCCACCTTGAGGCGGCGGATGCCCCGGTCGCGGCGGTAGAGGGTCAGCTTGGCCGCAGCCACCTGCTTGCCGTCGGCCTTGATGCGCACGATGGCCTTCCCGGCCTTGTCTTGCAAATCCACGCCCAGGGCCCCGTACCAGCAACCGTCCTTGCCCTTGGCCAGGGCCATGGTGCGGCCCTTGAACTCGGCCCGCAGATGCTTGGGCGAGCCTTCCAGGCACACCCGAAGCAAGGCAGGCTGGCCCAGGGCCAGGCGGGAGGGCTCCACCTGCAAGGTGGCCGCCCAGGCGGGCAGGCCCAGGCAGAGCAGGAGCGCCAAGGTCAAGATGGCTGTCAAATACCGTTTCATTCCAGGATGTCCTCCACCTTGGCCCTCAGCGCGCCCTCGCCCAGGCGCACGGTGATTTTCTTGCCCTTGGCCGTGTCTCCCGCGCGGCGCAACACCCGGCCCTCGCTGTCCGTGGCCAGGGCATAGCCCCGGCCCAACACGGCCAGGGGGCTCAGGGCCCGGAGGCGGGCCTCCAAGCGGGCCACTCCCTGGCGCGGGGTGTTGATGCTCTCGGCTCCGGCCACGGCCAGGCGCAGAGCCAGCTCACGCTGGCGGGCGCGGGTCTCGGCCAGGCGCTTATCCGGCCGGGCGGCCAGGGCCCGCTCATAGAGCTTGCCCACCGCGCGGCCCCGCTGGTGCAGGCCGGATTGCAGGGCGTGGCCTGCCCGCGAAAGCAAATCATCCACCCGGAGGCGCTTGTCGGCCAGGCGGCGGGTTGGGTCGCCCAGGGCGCGGGCCAGATGGCTCAGCTCGGCCCGGCGGCGGGCCAACATGCGCCCGCCTGCCCGGCCCAGGCGCAGGGACAGGCGCTTGAGGCTCTCTTCCAGCTCGGCCCGGTTCTTGACCAGCAGCTCGGCCGCCGCCGAAGGGGTGGGCGCGCGCAGATCGGCCACCAGATCGCTGATGCTCACGTCGATCTCGTGGCCCACGGCCGAGACCACCGGGATGGGGCAAGCGGAGATGGCCCGGGCCAGGTGCTCGTCATTGAAGGCCTGCAAGTCCTCGGGCGAGCCTCCGCCCCGGGTGAGCACGATCACCTGAGGCCAGCCCCACGCGGCCAGGTCTTGCAAGGCCTCGATCATCTGGGGCGCGGCGTTGAAGCCCTGCACCCGCACCGGATAAACCGCCACCGCCACCTTGGAGTCGCGGCGGTGCAATACGTTGAGAAAGTCGCGGATGGCCGCGCCGCTGGGGCTGGTGACCACCGCCACCCGGGAGGGCAGCTCGGGCAGGGCCTGCTTGCGGGACTCGTCAAAGAGTCCCTCGGCCTCCAGGCGCTTGCGCAGCTGCTCAAAGGCCAGGGCCAGGGCCCCGGCCCCGCGCGGCTCCACCGAGTCCACCACCAGCTGCACCTCGCCCCGGGGCTGGTACACGCTGACCCGCCCCTGACAGAGCACCTGAAGGCCCTCCTCCAAGGCGAAGCGCAGCAGCGAGGCCTGGTGCTTGAACAGCACCGCCCTGAGCGAGGCCTGTTCGTCCTTGAGCGCGAAGTACATGTGCCCGCTGGCCGGGGTGCGCAGGCCGCTGATCTCGCCCTCCACCCACACGAAATCAAAGGCCTCCTCGGTGATGCGCTTGAGGCGCCCCACCAACTGGCCCACACTGAGGATCTCGCGCCGGGTGAATAGTTCCAAAGGCTCCAACCGCCCTGCTCCGCCAAACAAGCCGGGCCCCCGCTCGCCGGGAGCCCCGTGAGTCCAAATTAACATAGCCCCCCAGGGGGCTCAAGCCGGGGCGCCCCTAGGGCTTGGCCGCGGGCAGGGATTCCAGCCAGGCCTTGGCCTTTTTGGCCTCCGGGCACTGGCCGGTGGCGCAGTTAACGTCCGCGTCCAGGCTGCTCTTGGGCCAGGGATCACCGCCGAACACCCGGCCCATATCTCGCCTGGTCAGCTCCATCATGCGCCAGAGGCCCGCCCTGTCCTTGGAGGTCGCGCGGTGCACGCTGAGCACCGCCCGCACGTCCATGTCGCTGTACCGCCAGGCTAGCCACCACACGTACAAGGGCCGGGCGCTGTGGCCCAAAACCCAGCCCAGGGCATTGCCCGCCCAGCGGCCCGGCCGCTCAAGCTGGCCCGAGAGCCAGAACACGTAAGGCAGGCGTTTGACCTCTTTGTAGTGCGCCTGCATGGCCGTGGCCAGCACCGCGCGGGGCACCTGGCGGCCGTACACCCGGGCCAGCGCCTTTTGCCACAGGCCCAGGTCTTCATCCCAGGCCAGGGGCGCGGACCACAACCAGGCGCCCTCGGGCCGCGAGAGCAGCCAGGCGTCCAGGCCCCATTCGAACTGCTTGTGGGCCAGCTTGTGCTCGGAGAAAGGCCCCATGGTGAACACGTTGACCAGGTCGCGGTGGGCCCGGATGTCCAAAAAGGCGTGGGAGAGCCAGCCCAGGGCAAAGGCCTGCTCTTGGGGCGTTCGGGCCAGATCCAGCATGGCCCTGGTCAGCTCCCAGGGCTTGATCAGGTGGATGCTGTAGGACAGGGCGCTCTCCGCGCCGGGGTAGTAGCCCGCGTCCAGAGCAATGGCCCCGGCCAGGAAGTGGGGCCAGAGCCGGGCGCGCTGGGCAGGGTCCGGGCCGATCTCCGGCCCGACAACCGGCCAGAGCTGGCGGCAGAAGGTGAAGTGGCTGAAAGGCCCCAGGGCGGAGGCCGGAGCGGCCAGGCCCAGCAGAATGAGGGCCAGGCACAGGATTCGCAGCTTAGGCGCGATCCAAGACAAGCACCGCCTCCGTGTGCCCGGTGTGGGGGAAAAGGTCCACGGTCCACAGCCGGGTCATGGCATAGCCCGCCGCCAGGAGCACCGCCGCGTCGCGGGCCAGGGCCGCCGGGTGGCAGGAGATGTACACGATGCGCGACGGGCCCAGGTTGACCAGGAAGGGCATCACCTCCTTGGCCCCGGTGCGCGGCGGGTCCAAGAGAGCCAGAGCGAACTTCTCGCCCTGGGCGGCCAGGCTGGCCGTGGCCTCGGAGGCCTCGGCCTGGTGCTGCTCGACGAGCCCGGCCAGGCCCTCGCGTTCGGCCAGATGCTCGGCGCTCTGGTGGCTGTCCGGGTCGCCCTCCACGGCCAGCACGGTGCGCCCCGCCTGGGCCAGGGGCAGGGTGAAGTTACCCCCGCCCGCGTAGAGCTCCAAGGTGTCGCCGAGGGGCGCGCCCGCCGCCGCCTCCAGCACCAGGTTTATCAGCAGCTCATTGGCCCCGAAGTTGGCCTGGCAGAACTCGCCGGGATAGGCGCTGAGCGTCAGGTCGTCTTGGCGATAGTAATCCACGCCCTCTTCCGGACCCCGCTCCCAGGGCTCCAGGCCCTGGTAGTGCAAACGGGTGGCCGTGGCTCCGGCCCGGCGGCACAGGGAGCGAAGCTCCTTGCGCCAGCGGTTGGAAAAGGGCCGCTTGGCGTCCAGGCCGCAGGTGACGAAGCCGCGCCCCTCCCCGGCCAGAAGCTCCAGCCAGGAGACATGCTCGCCGCCGCTGCCGGTCATTACCTCGGCCAGGCCCGAGAGCAGCAGGTTGACCTCCCTGGCGGCCACGGGGCAGTGCTCCACCGGCACCACCCGGTTGCTGCCCGCCGCGTAGAAGCCGGGGCCTTGGGGACTCAGGGCCAGGCGCACCCGGTGCCGCCAGCCCCAAGGGCTGGGCGAGGCCACCTCCTCCACTGCAGGCAGGTCGCCCAGGCGCGACAACGCCCGGCGCACCCAGGCGGCTTTGGCGCGCACCTGGGCGGGATAGGCCAGATGCTGGAGCTGGCAGCCGCCGCAACGGCCATACAGGGGGCATTCGGGCTCCACCCGGTCGGGCGAGGCCTGCTCCACCTCCAACAGCTCGGCCCGGGCAAAGTCCTTTTTGACCTGCTGCAAACGGGCGCGCACCCGCTCGCCGCCCAGGGCGCCGGGCACGAACACCACCCGGCCGTCCGGGCCATGGGCCAGGCCGTCGCCGCCTGAGGCCAGTTCCTCGATCTCCAGGACTAACTCCTGGTCGCGTTGCATTTCGTTTTCCAAGGACAAGCGGGCCTCCCGGGCCTGGGTTTGGGGCAAGGTTACGTGCTATCTTACCGCAAGCTGCCGGCTAACCCAGCCTAGCCTGGAAATTTCATAAAGGTTGGGCGGAATCAAGGTGATGGTTCAAAGGCCTTGGAGTCATTACGGGGGAGACGTTCAAGGCTTCAAGGTTGGGCCTTAATCCGGCACAGCCAGCCGCGGGCAGACAAGGCGTCTGGCCAGCGAGGGCCGAAGGCGTAGCCATTAGCTACGTCGAGGCGCGAGCGCAGCCAGCAACGCAGTATGCCGGTGGCTGGCGCAGCCGGACGCCCGGCCTTTATTTAATGCCCAGGCTCGAGAGGTAGAAAATGAGCGACGAGGCGGTGGAGCGCATCTGGAAGCGAGTCGAAAAAGAGAAGTACCCCAAGCTTTTGGGCATTGAGGTCTTGGAGATAGAACCGGGCCGCGCCCGGGTGGCCATGACCTTTAGCGAGGATTTGACCAACATCTACGGCATGTTGCACGGTGGGGCTGTTTTCTCGCTCCTGGACGAGGCCTTCCAGCTGGCCTGCAACGCCCACGGCTCCATCGCCGTGGCCCTGTCGCTGAACATCTATTACCTCACCACCGCCGACCCCGGCGCGCGCCTGTTCGCCGAATGCCGCGAGATCAACGCCACCCGCAAGACCGCGCTCTACGACGCCGAGGTCTGGCAGGAGGACGGCAAGAAGATCGCCAGCGGCCAGGCCCAGGCCTACCGGGTGGGACGGCCTTTGCCCTTTGACGAGGAGGGGAATCTGGTGGAGTGAGGGATGGGGCGGCGCTCCCATTCCACAATACCTTGTTAATATTCCGCAAAACCGAGCTGTTGTAAAATTTGCTGCCCATGAATCATACCCCGTCATTTTGTCTATATTTTCACATAACAAGCTGCTAGCATTTTAGGTGAACTCACCATTCGGGTATCGGCCAAGTTGGCCGAGATATGGGAGGGGGTTTGATTTAAGGGCTTTTTAACAACCGGGCGAACGACTTCATCGAGGAGAACACCATGGATATCGCAACGTCTGCCTGCCGTTATGCAAAGCCGCCCCACCACAAGATCATTCTAATAATACTGGCCCTATTGTGCCTGGGCCTTGCCGTCCCGGCCCTGGCCGCGCCCCAGCCCACCACCGGCCGCTTGGTCAGCGCCCAGTGGCTCCAGCAACACCAGAACGATCCCAATCTGGTCATTGTCGACGCCTCGCGCACCAAGAACTACTTGGCCGGCCACATCAAGGGAGCGGTGAGCTGCTCCTTTGACAAGGACCACTACCTCTCCTACGGCATCGACACATCCTACGGGGGCAACGACCTGATCAACAGCGAGACCGACCCCCTGCCCTGGCAGGACGGCCCCACCCCCTACATCCAGAAGGTGATGCGCTCCCTAGGCATTAATAACAACTCCAAGGTGGTCATCTATGACGATGGCGGGCATTTCCGCGCCCCCCGCTTCTACTGGACCCTGACCTTCAACGGCTGCAAGAACGCCTACATCCTGGACGGCGGCATGGCCAAGTGGAAGGCCCTGGGCCTGCCGGTTACCACCGAGATCCCCCAGGTGAAGCAAGGCGACTTCGTGGCCAAGCCGGGCGACGAATCCCAGATCGCCAGCACCGACTACATCCTGTCCAAGCAGTTCAAGCCCGGCACCGCGATCGTCTACGCGGTGACCCCGGTCTGGTACTACGGGCCCTTTCAGGCCTACTCCAAGATGGGCCACATCCCCGGCTCAGTGATGGTCTCCTATCCCGACTACTTCAACCAGGACAAGACCTGGAAGTCCCCGGCCGAGCTCAAGCGGCTCTTTGCCTCGGTGGGGGCCACCCCCGACAAGGAGATCATCTGCTACTGCGGCGGCAACCCCGCCGCCTCTTGCCTGTACTTCACTCTCAAGAACGTGTTGGGCTACCCCCGGGTGCGCTACTACTACAAGGGTTCCACCATGGGCTGGTTGGACGATCCCCGCGACCTGCCCCTGCACACCTACGGCAACCAGCATCTGCTGCGCGACCCCTACTTCGTACGCTGGTGGGGCGGCACCCGCATACAATATCTGGTGCGCGATCCCCAGGTGCTGACCGTGGATGTGCGCTCTCCCGAGGCCTTTAAGGCCGGCCACATCCCCTACGCGGTGAACCTCCCGGTCGAGGATCTGGTTTCCCGGCAAGGCGTGGACCCGGCCAAGTGGGCCAAGCTCTTGGGCGACAAGGGAGCGGCCGACTTCAAGGAGTTGGTGATCGTGGACGACAAGTCCACCCCCAAGGCCTGCCTGATGTTCTGGCTGGCCGAATACCTGGGCCGTCCCAAGGTGTCGCTTCTCAACGGCGGCATCAAGGCCTGGCAGGAGCATAACCTCAAGCTGACCGACAAGCCCACCATCATCGCCCCTGCCAAGGTCAAGTACGACGTGGCGGTGCAGCCCGTGCGGATCAAGGCCTCCCCCCAGGCGGACAAGCGCCTGGCCGACGCCGTGCAGAAGCCCGACTTCCTGGGTTATCCCCGGGTGTACGTGGTGTCTTCGGAAAAGGGCGCCAAGCTGCCCTTTGATCCGGCGGGCGCCAAGGTGGTGCACATCCCGGCCGCCAAGAACTTCCACGCCTACGGCATCCTGGATTTCGCCTCGAACCTGATCAAGATGTATGAGAGCGCCGGGGTGTTCAAGCAGGCAGAGGTGGTCTGCTACTCGGACAAGCCCGAGGAGGCGGCGGCCACTTACTATGCCCTGCGCACCCTGGGCTATCCCAAGGTGATGGTGTATTACCCGGACAAGTAATCAGCCGAACGTGATTCAAAGTTAAGGGGGCCCGGCGAAAGCCCGGCCCCCTTTTACATGCCAAAACCACCTGGCTGAGGGCGCTAACAAGCCACAAAACGCCGAATCAATACTTAATGTTGTTTGTTAACTAAATTTGGTTTAATGCCGTTATAAGTGGCTTTTTTCTAACTCACCAGCCAGCGCGGCCAAGGCCTCCCCCGCCGGTCGCCGGAACACCAATTCCGCCCGCCCGTCCAGCGGGGTGGGGTCGCGATTGAGGATGGCCAAGGCCCCGCCCGAGGCCAAAGTGGCCTGGGGCAGCTCGGCCGCCGGGGTGACCACCAGGCTGGAGCCCACCACGATCAGCGGGTTGGCCGAGGCGCAAAGCTCGGCCGCGCGCTCCAGGGCGGCGCGTTCCAGGTTTTGGCCGAATGAGATGGTGGTGGGCTTGAGCAGCCCGCCGCACTGCGGGCAGGCCGGATCCTTGTCCCCGTTCGTGAAGCGGGCCAGGACCCCGGCGGTGGGCTCCTGGTGGCCGCAGCCGCTCAGGCAAGCGGTGTCAAACACGTTACCGTGCAGCTCCACCACCGCGCCGGCGGGCACCCCGCCCGCCTGGTGTAGGCCGTCCACATTCTGGGTGACCACCCCCCGGAGCAGCCCCGCCGCGTGCAAACGGCCCAGGGCCTGGTGCCCGGCATTGGGCCGGGCCTCGCTGAAACCGGGGAACCACTCCTGGTAGAAGCGCCAGTAATCCTCCCGCGCCCAGGGATGAGCCACGAAATCGGGATACATCACCGGCTTGTGGCGCTCCCAGATGCCGCCGGGCGAACGGTAGTCGGGGATGCCGCTCTCGGTGGACATGCCCGCGCCGGTGAAAACCACCAGGCGGCCGCCTTCTTTCACCAGCCGGGCCAGGGCGCGAATTTTGTCGTCCATGGGCTCACCTCGGTTGACAGGGTGCGCCCTCTAGTCTAGAGATGGGCACATGAGCCAGCAAGCCCCACCCCCGGACCCCAGCGCCCTGCCCCGCCCCGTGGCGGCGGTGATGTCGTCAGGCTTTTTCGGGTTCTTCGCCCACGCCGGTTTTTTACAAGGCCTGGCCGACGCCGGGCTGGAGCCGGATTGCTATGCGGGCTCATCCTCCGGGGCCTTGGTGTCCGCCTTTGCCGCCGGGGGTATGGACCCGGCCACCATGCTCTCCCTGTTCCGGCAGCTGAGGAAAAGCGACTTCTGGGACCCTCCATCCAAGGCCGACACCCTGCGCTGGCTGCTGCGCGGCCTGCGCGGCCGCTCGGGCTATGTGCGCGGCGAGGCCTTCGAGCGCCTGCTGCGCGACTACCTGCCCGCCCAGCGCTTCGAGGACTGCGCACGGCCCTGCCTCATGTCCGCCCTGGACCTGGCCAGCTCGCGGCGGGTGGTGCTGGACTCCGGCGACCTGCCCACCGCCGTGCGGGCCAGCGGCGCGGTGCCGGCTCTGTTCGCGGCGGTGCCTTGGGAGGGCGGCCTGCTGGTGGACGGCGGCATCATCGACAAGGCCCCCCTGGTGGCCGCGGTGGAGCGCCTGGGCGCGGCCAGCCTGGTGGTGCACCTGTTACCCTCGGGCAGCCTGGAGCGCCCCGTGGCCGCCACCCTGGCCAAGAGCTTCGCGCCGCTGCGCTTGCAGTCCCGGGCCGTGGACGGGGCCCGCTTGCAGTTCTACGAAGACCAGAAGGCCGAGCTGGCCCGCCGGGGCGTGCCGGTCATCGAGGTGGTGGGGCGCGATTTGCCTCGGTGCGGGCCCACGCGGATGCACCAGGGCCCGGCCGCTTTCGAGGCGGCACGCCGGAACCTCCTGTCCCAACTGGGAGGCAGGGTTTAGGGCCGCGCCTTAATCTAAAAAAAGTTTGGAATAAGCCCTGTAGCCGGGGCAAGAAGGGTTGCGCCACCCTGGCGTTTCGCCAGGTTCACCTGACGCCCCCAAGTGCGCGGTCCGCCATGCTTGCAGCCTGGGGCTGGCGGAGCGGAGGCCCCTGCCGGGAAGGCGCTATACCTTCTTTTGCAATAAGCCCAGCCGCCGAACCGGCTCAGTCCTCGCGGCCCTCTTCATAGGCGCGCATCACGGCGAGATAGTCCTCGGGCAGGCCGCAGGCGCGGCGCGTGGCCGGGTTTACGCAGGTGACGCGGGTGAAGCCCTCGGCGGCGATCAGGTCTTCCTCGGGCAGCCACAGAAGATAGTGGAACTTGAAGGAGCGGCTGGTCCAGTCGGCGGTGCGCAGGTGCACTTGCACCAGGTGGTGATGCTGCACCGGCCGGGTGTAGCGGCAGGTGTCCTCCACCACGATGAGGTGCGGCCCGGACACGGCGGGCGCGAACAGGCCCAAACGGGCCAGATAGGCCATGCGCGCCTCTTCAAAGTAGGTGAAGAAGCGCGAGTTGCCCACCCGGCCCATGGGGTCCAGGTCGGAGAAGCGGGGACGGAACTCCAGGTTGAAGCGGAAGCGCTTCAGGGGATCGCTGGTCTTTTTCTGGCTCGGGCTCATATCCTAGTCTCGGCTCGGTTCTAGCTACGGGGCCTCCGGTCCAGCAGGCTCACCACCTTTTCGCCGCCATCGCCGCTTTCAGCCGCGGGAGCGGGCTCCTCGGGCACGGCCTCCACGGGCTGGGGCGGGGCCAGGCGTTCCAGGCGCAGGGGGTCGCCGCCCATGGTGAAGTTGGCCCCGTCGATGTATTCCTCGCGTAGAATCCAGGTGGCTTCCTGGGACGGGGGGTGCAGGATCAGCAAACGCAATTGCCACCAATGGGGCTTCACGTCGGCCAGAATCTCCTCCACCCGGGCATAGACCACGGGCTGGTTGTCCTTGTGGATGAGTACGATGTCGCCGGGCCTGGTGTCCACCTGGGTCTCCCTTGCTGGTTTCCTTCTATGCTAAGGCCTTGTTACGCCCTGTCAAGCCGGATAAGCCCCGCCGCCAAGGGTCTCCAAGCGCTTGGCGAAGCCCTCCTGGTCCACGCTGTACTCCTGGGTGCCGTAGCAGGCCACGGCGTAAGAGGACAGCACCGCGCCCCACAGGCAGGCCTGGGCCAGGTCCAGGCCCAGGGAGATACCCTTCATCAGCCCGGCCCGGTAGGCGTCGCCCGCGCCGGTGGGGTCCAAGACCTTTTCGGCCTTGGCGATGGGAATGTCGGTGCGCTCCTGGCCCCGCCAGAGCACCGAGCCCTCCTCGCCCTTGGTGGTGATCACCGCCCCAACCCGCTCCAAAATCTGGCTGAGCTTGAGGCCGGTCATGCGGCGGATCAGCTCCAGCTCATAGTCGTTGGAGATGAGCACCTCGGCCCCGGTGAGGGCCTTGTCCAGGTCCGGCCCCTGCCAGATGTTGAGCGACTGGCCGGGGTCGAAGATGTAGGGCACGCCCTTGGCCCGGAACTCCTTGGGCAGGCGCTGCATGTCCTCCAGGTTGCCCGGGGCCACGATGGCCAGGGAGCTCTTGGGGTTCATCTCGCCCACGTCGCACAGGCAGGGGTGGTTCATGGCTCCGGGGTTGAAGCCGGTGATCTGGTTGTCCGCCTTGTCGGTGGTGATGAAGGCCCCGGCGGTGAACTCCTCTTCCAAGACCCGGACGCGGCTGCCGTCGATGCCCTGGCTCTCCACCCAGCGCAGGTAACGCTCGCCGTCGCGGCCCAGGCAGGCCAAGAGCACCGGGCGCTCGCCGAGCTGGGCCAGGCCGTAGGCGATGTTGCCCGCCGTGCCACCCAGCTTTTCCTGCAGGCCGTTCACGTTGAAGCACACGTTGAGCACATGAATCTTGTCGGGCAGGATGTGGTCGGAGAAACGGCCATCGAAGTTCATGATGCGGTCGTAGGCCAGAGACCCTGAGATGTAAAGCTTCACTGCGATCCTCGCTATGTTTCTAGCGGTTGGTTTTGTCCAAGGCGCTGATGATGCGCTCCACCCAGGCCCGCGCCTCGCTCAGCGACTCGGGCGAGGCGGGATCGGGGCAGGCATTCTCGCTGGCGTCCAGGCTGAAACACTCGGCCGCGCTTAGGCGGCAAACGGTCCAGCCCGGCATTCCCGGCGGCACATGGGGGCGCTCGTTCACCCGGTAAAGGCTAAAGCACTCCAGGTCGCAGCGCACGCTGTAAGCGCGGCCCAAAAGGCGCACCTCAATGGCCCGCCCCAGCAACCCGCGTTGAGAGAACTCGCCCAGCACCAGGCTGAAGAGAGCCTCGGCCCGCTGGTTAGGCATCACCCTCCTCCCGGACGGCCAAGCGCGCCTGCTTGACCGCCACTCATTATTAAGCTAACGATTACAATATCAGAAAAACGGCTGCCTTGCGTAGACGGCGGCATCAGGGAGGGAAGCATGGACTTGCAGAGCGAGGTGGCTCTGGTCACTGGCGCGGGCCGGGGCATTGGCCTGGCCACGGCGGAAAAGCTGGGCACTTCGGGCGCGGCGGTGGTGCTGGCCGACATGGACCTGGCCACGGCCGAAGCGGGCGCCCTGGCCATCGAAGGCGCGGGGGGCCGGGCTCTGGCCCTGCAAATGGACGTGCGCTCGGCCGAGGGCTGGGCGGACACCGTGAACAAGGCCGTGAAGCGCTACGGCCCGCTCACCGCCCTGGTAAACAACGCTGGCTTCGACCGCCCCGGCGGGGTGGCCAAGGTGAGCCAGGAGGACTTTCAGGACGTCTTGGAGGTCCACCTGATCTCCTGTTTGCTGGGTATGCGCGCGGCCTTGCCCGCCTTTGAGCAGGCCGGGCGGGGCGCGGTGGTCAATGTGTCCAGCGTGTACGCCAAGATCGGCGGCCACGGCGAGGCGGCCTACACCGCGGCCAAGGCGGGCATGGTGGGGCTCACCAAGTCGGCGGCCCGTGAGTTCGCCAAGTTGGGGGTACGGGTCAACTGCGTGTTGCCCGGGCTCACCGACACCCCGGCCATCCGGGGCATGATGTCGGACAAGGTGCGCGAAAAGCTCCTGGCCGAGACCCCGCTACGGCGCATGGCCCAGCCCGGCGAGATCGCCAACGTGATCGCCTTCCTGTGCTCCAATGAGGCCAGCTACGTGACCGGCGCGGCTTGGGAAGTCAGTGGCGGTTGGAATATGTAATCAGGCGCGGGGGACTTTTCCCGAAAGCAGGGTGACCTTGAGGCCGCCGAAGGGCGCGGCGATCTGGGTGGTGTCCACTAGGCCCAGGGGCCCGGCCCACTCGGGGCGATAGAGCACCACGCCCACCTGCCAGCCCGCATAGGCTTCGCGCAGGCGCGCGCCCACTTTGGCCACAAAGGCCTCGGCCTGGCGCACGCTGCCCATGCGCTTGCCATAGGGCGGATTCATCACCACCAGGCCCGGCCCGGAAGGCGGGGCCTCTTGCAAAAAGTCGACGGACGTGAGCTCCACGCCCTCGACCACTCCGGCGCGGGCCACGTTGTCCTTGGCCAGGGCCACCACCTTGGGATTGCGGTCGCGGCCGATGATGGGCGCGGCAGGCGCGCCCAGGGCATTGGCCGAGGCCTCGCGTTTCAGGTGCTTCAGGGCCCCTTCGCGGAATGACGGCCAGCGCTCAAAGGCGAAACCGCGCTGCCCGCCGGGCGGCAGGTGCCGCGCGATGAGCGCCGCCTCGATGGCCAGGGTGCCGCCGCCGCACAGGGGGTCCAGCAGGGGCGCGGCGCCGTCATAGGCGCAGAGCATGAGCAGCGCGGCGGCCAGATCCTCGCGCAAGGGAGCCGCGCCGCCCTGGGGACGATAGCCCCGCTTGTGCAGGTGCGCCCCGGTGGTATCCAGGCTGATGCTGGCCCGCCGGTCCACCCCGCGCACTTGCAGGCGCTGGGCCTCCTCGTCGCCGGGCTTTGCGGGTATTGGCGGCTCCAGGCCCAGGGACTTGAGCCGGTCCGAGGCGGCCTTGCCCACCACCTCGGCGATGCGGCCCTCGTGCTTGAGGTTGCTGGCGCTGAGGGACACGCTGATGTTGAGCGGCGCGCCGGGCGTGACGAAAAGCTCCCAAGGCACGGAATCGGCCTGGCGCAGCAGGTCTTCCCAGCGCCGCACCCGGAAGTCCTTGAGCCGTAGCCACACCCGCCCGGCGGTGCGCAGCCACAAGTTGGCCGCGTAGGCCATCTCCAGCTTGCCGCTGAAGTTCACCCCGCCCGGCTCGGGCGCTACTTCGCCCGCGCCCAAAGCAACCAGCTCGCGGGCGCAAAGCTCTTCCAGCCCGGGAGCGCACACCGCGAAGTAGCGGTGCTCCGGGACCCACACCTGGCGCTTGATGCGCCGCTCAAGATTGAATTCAGACATGCCGAGGTTTACCACGCGCCAGTGGGCAAGCCAAGCAGTCCCAAAAAAGAAAGCCGTTTTGAAAAAGCAGCCAGCCGATCTTGGCGGCACAGCCTGGCGGTTGGGGGCAAGGCGGCCCAAGGCTTGGGCAGCCAGAGGTTTCCCACCGGGAGCATCCAGGGCCGGTGAGAGCTAATCGCCACTCGACCCGATTCGCCTCCAGCGGCACGCTGGCGAGGGGGCGACGCAGGCGTAGTGTCACCTACGCCGAGGAGCACACGAGGCCGCCCAACATTGCCCACGGCCGTCAGGCGAAGCCGCGTCTAGATCATGGAGTCGGCCAGCTCGTTGATCACGTCGTCCGGGTTTTGCCCCGCCCTCTCCATGCGCGCGATGTTCTTTTCCAGGTCCACGCGCAGGCCCATGCGGTCCACGTCGCGGGGCTCGCGGCAGCGGCCCATGCGGCGGCACAAACGGTAAAGAAGGCGCTCGCGGTCGGGCAGGTTCAGGTACTCGTCCAGCTTGGCCAGCAGGGCGGGCTTGTCCTGGGGGAGCTGGCCGTTCACCGTCTCGATGAGGTTCATGATGTGGTCGGAGGCCACATAGCTGGTGATGCCGTCCAGGGTCTCGATGAACAGGCGTATCTCGGCGGCCACCTCGTCGTCGCTGATCTTCTGGAATGCGCCGGATTGCAGGTCCTGGTACAGCTCGATGCGCGGCGGCACGCGCAGGGTGCGCAAACGAATGAAGTCCGGGTTGATCTGGTTGAGCACCTCGGCCGTGGCGATGGCGTGCTCGCGGCTCCACTCCTTGCCGCCCAGGCCGGGCATCACGTACTCGCTAAGTTCCATGCCCGCGGCCTTGACGTTCTGGCCGCCCTGGATCTGCTTGGCCGCGGTCACGCCCTTGTTCATGAACTTGAGCAGCGGGTCGTAACCGGTCTCCAGGCCGATGTGGATGCGGTCCAGGCCAGCCTCGCGCAGCATGGTCAGCTCTTCCACGCTGCGCTGGGCGGCGGTGGAGGAGCGGGCGTAGGTGGTTATGCGCTTGGCCTCGGGCAGCTTGGCACGCAGATAGTTGAGCGCCTCGGCCAGCACCGCCGGCTTCATCACCAGGTTGTTGGCGTCCTGCAAGAACACGTTGCCCGTGTTGTAGTAGAGCCAGGCGGCCACGTTGTGGAAGGCGTGGCTCAGGCGCGGGTTGGAAAACACCGCGTTGACCACCGGCGTGCTGATCCGGCCGTGCTCGCCCATGGCCGAGGACAGCTCGATGATCTCGCGGCGCATCTCGGCCGCCGCGTCGATGTCGGCCTTGATCTCCTCCAGGGAGCGGCGGGAGAAGGTGCGGCGCTTGTACACCGGGCAGAACTTGCACTTGTTCCAGGGGCAGTTGCGCGTGAAGCGTAGCAGCAGGCTCTGCGCCTCCGACGGCGGGCGGATGGGGCCTTGCTCAAAATCCAAGGACGTGTCCAGGGCGGGTAGCGCGGTCACTAGGAGTCTCCTGGGCTCGGGTTAATGGCTGGATAATAAGTATGCGGGAGTGGTGGGATGTGTCAAGGATGGCGGGCGGGAGGGGCGGTGGGTTATGATGGGCGGGCTGTAATTAAGGCAAAAAAGAGAGAAGAAGAAAAGCAGGTTGGGTGGGAAAGAAGGGGGGCGTTGTGGCTAATCCGGAGCACGTGAAGATTTTGAAGCAGGGAGTAAAGGTTTGGAATAGGTGGAGGAAAAATAATCCGGACATAAAGCCTGATCTCTTCGAGGCAGATTTTGCCAACGCCGATCTTACCGACGCTAATCTCGATGGAGCAGCCCTCATCCGGGCGAACCTCGCAAATGCTAACCTCAACAGAACAAGTCTCGTCCGTGCAAGCCTCACCGAAGCGAATCTTGTCGATGTAAGCCTCACAAATGGAAACCTCACCGAAGCGAATCTCAGGATGGCGCATCTCATTGATGCTAATTTTTCTGGTGGGAATTTCCACAAAGCAGACCTCAGCGATGCAAACCTCATGGATGCAAAACTTATTGAAGCGGAACTTGTCAAAACGAATCTCAACAAGGCAGTGCTTTATGATGCAAATTTTTCTAGAGCTAACGTCAAGGGGGCGAACCTGAGTGATGCCGAAGTTGGATGGACAGTATTTGCAAATTTAGATTTAAGTAAGGCAATTGGCTTGGAATATGTTAAACACGAAGGCCCGTCAACAATCGGCATCGACACCATCTATCAATCCAAAGGCGATATTCCCGAATCATTCCTTCGCGGCTGCGGCGTTCCGGAAGACCTCATCAAGCTCATCCCTTCTCTACTTTCACAACCTTTTGACTTCTACTCTTGCTTCATCAGTTACTCGTCCAAAGATGACAGTTTCTCGCGCCGCTTATACGCCGACTTACGCGAATCAAAAGTCCGCGTCTGGTTCGCGCCCGAGGACATGAAAATTGGCGACAAAATCAGAGAGCGGATAGACCAGACCATACGCATCCACGACAAGCTCTTGCTCGTCCTTTCAGAACAATCCATTGAAAGTCAGTGGGTGGAGAAAGAGGTGGAGACTGCCTTTGAGCAGGAACGGCGCAACCCAGGAAAGACCGTTCTGTTCCCCATCCGCCTCGACGATGCGGTGATGGAAACCAACAAAGCCTGGGCCGCCGACATCCGCCGCACCCGCCACATCGGCGACTTCACGGACTGGAAAGACCACGACTCATACAAAAAGGCCTTCGACCGCCTGCTGCGCGACCTCAAGGCCTCCGAGAAATAGCCCCCACAAAAAACCAAGCCCCCGGGTCCGCGTGAACCCGGGGGCGAGGCCGGCCCTCCCCTCCCCTTGCAAGGGACAACTAGTGGACGGCACGGACCGGCCAATGCCCTCCCTGTCCCTGAGGTATGCCGGAGCCATATTACTTCATTGCGATAACAAAAAGAAAGCCCCCTGGACAAAAAAAGTCCAGGGGGCTCGTCGGGCTTGTTTTAGGGGCTAGAGCTGCTCGGCGATGATCTCGGCCAGGTCTTTGACCTCCAAGGTCTCGTCAACGTTCTCGCCCTTGGCGCTGTCCACGAACATGTTGATGCAGTAGGGGCAGCAGGTGGCCAGCACCTCGGCGCCCTTGTCCACCGCCTCGCGGATCTTGTGGGTGCTGAAGCGCTGCTCGGGCTCGGTCTCCATCCACAGGCGGCCGCCGCCGCCGCCGCAGCACATGGCCATGCCCTTGTTCTTGCCGAACTCCATGCGCTCGGCGCCGCAGGCATCGATGAGCTCGCGGGGCGCGTCGAAGACCTTGCTGTGACGTCCCAGGTAGCAGGGGTCGTGGTAGATGACCTTCTTCTCGTAGCCGCCCAGGCTCAGCTTGCCCTCGTCCAGGAGCTCTTTGAGCAGTTGGGTGTAGTGCACCACCTCGAACTCGCCGCCGAACTCGGGGTATTCCTGGGTGAAGGTGGTGAAGCAGTGCGGGCTGGTGGTGATGATCTTCTTCACGCCCTTGTCGTTGAACAGGTTGATGTTCTTCTCGGCCAGGCCCATGAACTGCTCTTCGTCGCCCATCTTGCGCAGAGCCTCGCCGCAGCAGGACTCCTCGTTGCCGATGATGCCGTAGCTCACGCCCGCCGCGTTGAGAATCTTGACCAACGCCTTGGCGATGGCCTGGGAGCGGGGGTCGTAGGCCGAGGTGCAGCACACCGAAAGGAAGTACTCCTGGCTGCCGTCGAACTTGGGCACGTCCAGGCCCTCGGTCCACTTCTCGCGCTTGTCGCGCGGCTCGGACCAGGGGTTGCCCTGGGAGTGGATGGAGCCCATGATGGTGCGCAGCATGGCCGGGGCCGCGCCGGTCTCGGCGATCATGGCCCGCATGGCCCGCACCACGTCGATGATGGCCACCTCGCGGGGACAGTTCTCCACGCACAGCTTGCAGGTGGTACAGGCGTAGAGGATGTCGTCGGACTCGAAGCCCTCCAGGCCCAGCTGGCCCATTTTGATGAGCTGGCGGGTGCGGAAGGGGCTTTCCACCGCGGGCCAGGGACACAGGCCCGAACACAAGCCGCATTGCATGCACTGGTAGAGGGTCTCGCCGCCCATCAGGGCGATGGCCTCGCTAACCTCCAAAAAGGGCGTGGCGGGCATATGTAGTATCTCCTTGTCTATAATCAGCCGAAGCGCGCCCACCTCCCCTGGGCGGCGCGCCGATCATGCGGGTGCCCCGAATCAATAGCACCATCCTAAAAAGGTGTCAAGAAAAGGCGACCATGGGGAATGCCTAGGGGTTGGAGCGGGATAGCTCAGGCCAGGGTGTTCCGAAAGGCGCTGAGCGCCTGGGGGATGACCGAGCGCACCACCGCCTCGGGCTCCATCTCCAGGCGGCGGCGCACCTGCTCGAAATCCGGGTAGGTTTCCAAGAGCTTCAGAGGCTTTTGGCCGGCCCCGGCGGCGATCTGGCGGTAGTCGCGGGCCATGTCGATGATGCTGTGGCCCCGCGCGCCGGGCGGCTCCAGCCAGCCCAGGCGGGCCATCAGTTCGAAGCGCACCTGATCCACCAAGTATAGGAAGGCGTCCAGGGCCTCCAGCTTGGCCCGGGCCTCCAGGTCGGCGTAGCGCTCGCCCGGCCCCAGGCCCCGCACCCCCAGGACCACGTCGTACAGGGCCAGGGTGGCCTGGTGGCCCAGCTCGGCCAACACGGCCAGCACCGCGGGCGGCAGGTCGGCCAGGCGCTCGCCGTGGGCCGGGGCGTGGTCCACCCGCTGGGGCCAGCGCCCGAAGGCCGCCTTGGCCTCGCGGTTTTGCCGCGCCTCATCCAGGCTGATTACTTGGCCGCTCACCCCGCTCCTTCCGGCCTACTTGAGGTAGGCTCGGCCCTCCTCGGCCGCGGGCAGGGTTACCAAGAACGACGCCCCGCTCTCACCCCGGTTGTGCACCTCCACCTGCCCGAAGTGGCGGGTCACGATCTTGTGCACGATGGACAGGCCCAGTCCCGAGCCCTCGTCCTTGGTGGTGAAGAAGGGGTTGAAGATGTTGTGCACGATATCCATGGGGATGCCGCCGCCGGTGTCGGTGACCTCGCCGGCCACGAACTGCTTGCCCTCGCGCACCACGCTGAAGGTGCGCACCGTGAGGTTGCCGTTGTCCTGGCCCATTGCCTGAATGGCGTTGAGGAACAGGTTCAGGAAAACGTGCTTGATCTGACGGTCGTCGCAAAACACCGGGGGCAGGCCGGTGCCCAGCTCCTGGTTCACCGCGATGTTCTTCTCGGCCAGCTCCCGGCTGATCAGCTCCAGGGACTGGTCGATGATCTCGTTGAGGTCGTGCTCCTCGAAGTGGCCCCGCGCGTCGGAGGAGAAATCCAGCATCTCGTTGAGTGTCTTCTCCAGGCGGGTCACCTCGTCGATGATCACGTCCAAATACTGGATGAACGGCGAGTCGTCGCCCACCTTTTTGCGCAGGCGCCGCGCGAAGCCGCCGATGGAAACCAGGGGGTTTCTTATCTCGTGGGCCACGCCCGCCGCGATCTCGCCCAGGGCGGCCAGCTTGTCCGACTCCAGGAGGCGGTTGCGCATCTGAGCCAGCTCTTTGTTCACCTGCTCCAGGTGATGGTAGAGCCGCGCGGTCTCCAGGGCCAGGCCGCCCTGGTTGGCCAACATGCCCAACAGCTTCAGGTCACGCTCGTTGAAGGGCCGCCCGCTGATCACGTTGTTGACCAACAGCTCGCCCACCACCTTGCCCTTGGCGAACATGGGCACGGCCACGAAGGCGCGCTCCAGGCCCAGGGCCTCGGCCATCTCCTGGTTCATGCGCGGCTCGTTGCGGGGGTCTTCCACCACCATGGTGGTGCCCAGGGCCACGCACATGGCCACCACGCTGTCCGGCGGGTCCAGGGGAACTTCCAGCGCGGCCAGGCTCTCGTCTGCCAACAGCTCGCGGCGGGGGCGGCTGTCGCGGATGTCTTGCAGGCTCTGGGTCAGCTCCTTGTGCAGGCCGTTCTCCACGTCCTTGGTCAGGCTGGCGATGGGCCGGAGCACCTTGGCGTCTTCGTCCACCAGGAAAAGCACCACCCGGTCGTGGTCCATGCCCGCGGGGTGGATCACCGCGTCCATGATGATGAGCACCGTGGCCTCGAAATCCATGGTGGTCATGAGCACGGTGGAGATCTCGTAGAGGGTGGCCAGGGCGCCCACCATCTCCTCGTTGCGCTGGACCAGCACCTCCATGCGCTGGAAGATGAGGGCGTTCTCCAGGGCCGAGGAGATCATGGAGGCCATGGTGACCAGCAGGTTGCGGTCCTCGGCGTTGAAGCGGGGCACCGCGTCCTTGTCCAGCACCATCTTCTCGAACACGCAGAGGTGGCCCGAGTAGTTGCCCTTGAAGCTCAGCGGCACGCACATGCCCTTGGCCGAATCCGGCGGCGCGCCTTCCTCGGGCTCCCCGCCGTAGAGCTTGCAGGCGTTGAGGCACTCGCGCTCCTGATCCAGACACGCGGGGGGCACCACCCCGAAGGCGGCCTGCAAGCGGGGCGGCTCGTTGGTGGGGGCATTGATGCACACCAGCCCGCCCTTGGCGCCCAGGAGCTTGGAGACCATGGAGGCGGCGGTGTTTAAGAGCTCGTCCAGCTCGATGGTGCTCACCGCCGCCCGGCCCAGGTCGCTGATCACGTTGAGCTCGGTGATGCGGCGCTTGGCCTCGAAGTAAAGACGATGGTTGCGGATGGTGCCGGCCATCTCCCGGGCCACCATCTGCACCAGGCGCACCTCGTCGCTGTCAATAGTCTGGCCCGGCGCGAAGATCAACAGCAGCACCCCGTAGAGGCGGTTGTCGTCCATGACCGGGAACAGGGCGGCCAGCTCGCCCGCCGCACACAGCGCGTCCAGGGCCGGATCGCCGTTGGGCGGCTCCATGACGATCAGTTGGTGGTCGCGGTCGCGGGCCACGCGGCCCAGCGCGCCCTGGCCAAAGGCCACCTCCAGGGGCGTCTCCGTCTTGGGCTGGCGGGGCCAGGCGTTGGCCTGGGTCAGGCTGCTCTTGGCGGTCTCCTGTAAAAAGAGCATGGCCAGGCGGGAGCCCAGGTGACTGTTGATGGTACCCAGGATGCTGTCCAGGCGCTCATTCACGTCCACCGAGGCGTTGGTGATCTCCACCACGTGGGCCAGGACATCGAAGCGTTGGGCATGATCCATGGCCTTACGCCTCCGTCCTGCGGCCCGCTTGGCCCAGGGCCTTTTGGTAAATTTCCACGTAGCGCGGCGCGGCGGCCTGCCAGGAGAAGTCCTGGGCCATGCCCCGCTGCATGATGCCGCGCCATTCCTCGGGCTTTTGGTAGGCCTCCCGGGCCCGGGCCAGGGCCCCCAGCATGGCATCCAAAGCGAATGGCTCGAACTTGAAGCCCGTGCCCGGAGTCTGGGCGGTGTGGTCGGCCACGGTGTCGGCCAGGCCGCCGGTGTCGCGCACCACCGGCACCGCGCCATAGCGCAGAGCCTGCATCTGATGGATGCCGCAGGGCTCGTAGCGGCTGGGCACCAGGAGCATGTCCACCCCGGCCATGATGCGGTGGGCCAGGGGCATGTCGAAGCCGATGGTGACCCCCAGGCGGCCGGGGTTGCGCTGGGCCAGCTCCATGAGGGCCACATGGTAGTGGTCCTCGCCATAGCCCATGACCACCACGTTGAGCCCCAACTCGAACATGCTCTCCATGCCCGCGGTCACCAGGTCCAGGCCCTTGCGGTCCTCCAGGCGGCCCACCAGAGCCACCAGGGGCCGGCCGTCCGCCTCGTCCAGGGAGTAGAGCTCCATCAGGTCGCGGCGGCAGCGCTTCTTGGGCTCCACGTCGTCCTGGCTGTAGGTGGCCGGCAGATGCTCGTCCTCGGCCGGATTCCACACCGAGTAGTCGATGCCGTTGACCACCGCGGTGAGGCGCTCGCGCCGGGCCAGGAGCACCCCTTCCAGGCCTTGGCCCAGGTCCGGGGTGAGTATCTCGCGGGCATAGGCGTGGGACACGGTGGAGATCATGTCCGCGAAGAGCAGGCCGCCCTTGAGGAAGTTGATCTGTCCGTAGAACTCCAGGGCCTCGGGGGTGAAATACTCCCAACCCAGGCCGGTGAGCGGCATGTCGTAATGCCAGAACTGGCCCTGGTTGCCCAGGTTGTGCACGGTCATCAGCGAGGCGCTGCCCTCCAGCTGGGGGTCGCCCGCGTAGAGGGTGCGCAGATACACCGGCACCAGGCCGGTGGTCCAGTCGTTGGCGTGGAACACGTCCACCTTCCAGCCCATGGCCTTGGCCAGCTCCAGGCAGGCCCGGCTGTAGAAGATGAAGCGCTCGGCGTTGTCCTCGTAGTCGCCGTAGGCGTTGCCGTAGAGCCCCTCGCGGTCGAACAGGTGCTCGTGGCTGATGAGGTAGTCGGTGACCCCGGAAGGGTTGCGGCGGCAATACACCTCGGCCTGATGCCGTTTCCAGGAAACCGGCACCTCCAAGGTCACCTCCAGGCGCTCCAGAGTCGCCTCCAGCTCCGGGGACATGCGGGGCTTGGGAGTGACCACGCCCACGGTGTGGCCCAACTGGGCCAGGGCGCGCGGCAGGTCGTAGGCCACTTCGGCCAGGCCGCCCACCCTTTTGTAGGGCCAGACTTCAGGCGCCAAAAATAGTATGTGCATCTGCCCGATCTCCCTTGATAGCCAAACTATAACACGCCATCGGGCGCAACAAAACCAAAGCAGCCATGGGGCCCGCCATGCGTTGACACCTTTGTAAAAGCGGCGCTAAGGTTAACCATGCGATGGCTACGGCACATATTCTCCCGGCCCCCGGTGGTGCTGGCGGCGGTGGTGCTCCTGCCCTGCCTGGCCTGGGGCGTGTTCTCCCTGGGCATGGACTGGAGCATCATGGAGCGCCTGGCCGACGGCGAGCGGGTGTCGGCCGAGATGCAGCGGCGGGTGCTGTTCACCGGCCTGGGCCTGGCGGTCACCCTGGCCGGCGTGCTCATCGGGGCCTTTTGGTGGCACCGCCGCTACGCCCGCCAGATCGACACCCTGGTGGAGGCCTGCCACCGCATGTCCCTGGGCGAGCCCTCTCCCCTGCCCGACGCGCCCCAGCGCCTGGAGCAGCTGGGCCGCCTGGCCCTGGCCATCCAGGTGATGCACGAGGCGCTGATGGACTACCTGAGCCTGTACCGGCGCTTTTTCGACGCCGCGCCGGACATGTTCCTCTCCCTGGCCCCGGCGGGGCAGCGCATTCTGGACGCCAACACCGCCTTTTGCCGGGCCGTGGGGATGCTCAAGGACGAGGTCCTTGGCCAGCCGGTGGAGCGCTTCGTGGATTTGGACAAGGGATGGGAGGAGGCCCTGGGATCGGGCAGCGAGTTTATCTCGGGACAAATCAAAACCGACAGCGGTATCATAAAAGTCGAAGCCAGCATCTCCTTGGAGGGAAACCCCGAGGGCCAGCCCTGGGTGCTGGGCGCCATCCTGCGCGACGTTACCCTGCGCGACGCCCTGCACGGAGAGCTTTTGCAGAAATCCACAGCACTGGAAAAGGCCCTGGAGGAGATCAGAAGCGTGGAAGAGCTCAAGGACGAATTCCTCACCACCCTGAGCCACGAGCTCAAGACGCCCCTGGTGTCCCTCAAGGGCTTTTTGCAGCTTTTGAAAAAGGGCGGCACCGGGCAGGAGCAGGGCGAGAAGTATCTGGACATCTGCTGGCGCAACCTGAGCAAGCTGGAGACCCAGATCAACAACCTCTTGGACCTGGCCCGCCTGAGCCACTCCAAGGAGCAGTACGAGATGGCCCCAGTGGACCTGAGCGCCCTGGTGCGCACCGCGGCCGAGAACCTGGCCCCGGCCGCGGCCGAACGCCGGGTGACCCTGGACCTGAGCGGCCTGAACGCGGGCCCCCTGGTGGTCGAGGGCAACCTGAACAAGCTGGTACAGCTGGTGGACAACCTCCTGGTCAACGCCATCAAGTACAACAAGGAGGACGGCCAGGTGCGTCTGGGCCTGGAGCGGGAAGGCTCCCAGGTGGTGCTCACCGTGGCCGACTCCGGGGTGGGCATCGACCGCGAGCACACCGCGGCCATCTTCAACCGCTTCTACCGGGCCGACATGAGCGGCACCGGCCGCCTGGAGGGCCTGGGTATCGGGCTCAGCCTGGTGCAGGAGATCGTAAAGCTGCACAACGGCGACATCCGGGTGGAGAGCGAGCCCGGGGTGGGCACCACCTTCACCGTGACCCTGGAGGCGGGCGCATGAGCCGGCCCCTGGTGCTGTTGGTGGAAGACGACCAGGACATCGCGGCCCTGTACAGCGCGCTGCTGGAGGCCGAGGGCATGACCGTGGTGCATTGCCTGGACCGCCAGCAGGCGGACCGCTGGTGGCACAACGCCGAGCGCCGGCCGGACCTGGTGGTGCTGGACGTACGCCTGCCCGACGGCTCGGGCCTGGAGCTGTGCAGCGACCTGGGGGGCCTTTGCGAAAAATCCTCTCTCCCGCCCATAATCGTGCTCAGCGCCCACGGCGACCCCCGCATGCCTTCCCTATGCCGCCAGGCCGGGGCGGCGGCCTTTTTGGACAAGCTGGAGAATTTGGACAACCTTGTCTATAAGGCTAAGGAATTATTGGACAATCAAGCTTAAGACTTTTTTAGTCCGCCTTTTTAGGGCAATTCTACCCGACAAACTCCCCCAAATTATAGCATCGGCAATTTATTACCGTTTTTTTTCGGGCTATTTCACCTGTTAATTTAATTGGCATTTAGAAGCAAACTCTTATGCCAGGCAGCCCGATTTGATTCGCCCAACCGGCCTAATCCGGACGCCTCAATTTAGATTAATTTTTTTGCTGTGTTCTTAGGTGGTTGAAAAAGAGATCCCCGGCGAGAGCACAAAAATATGCGCGCCGCCTTTCACGATCTCCCTGCCTGCCCCTCTAGGGAAAACGATCCAGAACGACGCGCACGGCAATTAAAGGTGCAATACGCGGGCCAGAATTGGCCGAGCTTATCTTTTTTGCATGACAAAGGGGCCGCCGGACGTCCAGCGTCCGGGGCCCCTGGTTGGCTTGATGGGGCTAATCGATTATCTTCACGTAGTTTTTTGCCCGCAGGTCCTTGATCCACTCCCGGAAGCGTTTCTCGGTGGTCTCTCGTTCCAGCTTCTGGCGAATCTGATCCTTGACCGCTTGGAGCGGCAAACCTTTGTCACCGCTGCGCTCGGTGAGCTGCATGATCACGAAGCCCTGGGGAATCTGCAAAACCTCGCTGACCTGGCCGGGCTTGAGCTCGCCCAGGGCCTGGCGCATGGAAGGCAGAAGGTCAGAAGCCTTCACCGGCCCCAGCTGCCCTCCCCGCTCGGCCCCCGGCCCCTGGGAGTTCTGCTGGGCCAGCTTGCCGAAGTCCTCGCCGTTCTTGATCTTGGTCAGGATGTTCTCGGCCTTTTGGCGCACCGCGTTCTCGCCGGCCAGGCTGGTCTTGTCGTCCACCCTGAGGAAGATGGCCCGGATCTGAACCTCGTCCAGGTTCTGGTACTGCTCCTTGTGGTCCTTGTAGTACTTCTCCACGTCCGCGTCGGTGACCACCACCAGCTTCTTGACTTCCTGGTTGATCAGCCGCTGCTTGAGGATGTCATTGCGCAGGTTGTTGCGGTACTCCTGGAGGGTGAGCCCCTGGCGGCTCAGGCTGGCCACGAAGTCCTCATCGGTGAGGTTGTTGGACTTCTTCACCCGGTTGATGTAATGGTCCAGCTCGGCGTCGGGGACCACCAGCCCGGCGCGTTTGACCTCCTTGGCGAAGATCTTGTCGTCGATCAGCCGTTCCAGGGCCAGGCGCCGGATCTGGGTGGGAGGCATCCCCCCGCTGCCCGGCTGGGTGGCCTCCATGCGGGCCAGGTCCATCTTCACCCGCTTGATGGAGCGGTCCAGGTCCAGGGAGGTGATCACGTCGTCGTCCACGATGGCCACCACCCGGTTGACCACCTGCTCGGCCGCGGAGGCCAACATGGCCGGCGCGATCAACAGAACCGCCAGAACAAGGCTAAAGATAAGGCGTCGTAGCATCATCCACTCCTAGGAGAGGCCGGGCGGCCCAGTTCAAGAAAATTCTCGTCGTATTGTACCCGAGCCTGGGCTCGCAAGCGCTCCAGATATTGCACGGCCAGAGATTCGCGGCGCTGAGCGGACAGACGCTTTTGAATCTCCGGCGCGGCCTGGGCCAGGCTCAGGGTTTGGGCGGGCCTCTTTTGTTTTACCAGCACCACGTGGAAGCCATAGGTGCTGGGCAGGGGCCCGGCCAGTTGCCCCGCTTGCAGGGCGAAAACCTTCTTCTCCAAGGCGGGCGGCATGTGCCCCCGGCTGAGCCAGGAGGGGTGCCCGCCCTCGGCCAGGGGGGCGCCCAGGGCATCGGCCGCGGCGCTCATGTCCTGGCCCGTCTTCACCCGGTCCACCAGCTTTTGGGCCAGATCCCGGCTGGGCAACAGGGCGTGCAGGGCCAGAATCTGCTCGGGGCGCTGAAACTCCCGAACATGGCCCTGGTAATAATCACGAACCTGAGCCGCTCCCACCCGGGCCCGGGGCATGAGTATCATGCGCAGGGCCTTTTCCATCAAGAGCTGGCGCTCCAGTTCGTCCCGCCAATCCTTGCGCGAGATGCCGTGGATGGCCAGGTTGTGCTCAAAGGCCTTTTCGTCCAGCTCGCTGAGCATGGCCTTTTCCTGGCGGGCCGCTTCCTTGGGGTCCAGGTTGATGCCCTGGCGGGCTGCGTCCTTTAGCACCAGGCGGCGGCTTATCAGATCCTCGATCATCTCGCGGCGCAGCGATTTTTCCAGCATGGCCGGATCGCCCCCCAGGCCCAGAAAAGCGGCCCGGGCCTTGAACTCATGCAGGGTGATGGCCTCGCCGTCCACCCAGGCCACGGTGGGCGCGGCCTGCTCCGGGGCGGGGGAGCACCCCGCCATCAGAAGGGCCAGCAAGGCCGCCGCAGCGAGATATGCCGCCCATGGGCGGCGCCGCGCGGTCCCCGGCCGGGATGACACTAATCCCGCCATGTTATCGGACCTAGTTACCATCGCCGCCGATGTATTGCAAGAACTGCCTGGCCTGCTCCAGGGGCGGGCGCCCCGCCTCCAGGGAAAGCTTGACCCGGCCGTCCGGGAACACGCGCACCTTTTGGGGCTGTTCCTGGGCCATGGTCAAGAGGCGATCCAGGTCCAGGGCGTCGGTGCGGGTGAAATGGGCCATGAAGCCGTCGCCCGAAACGTCCAGGCGCTCGGCCCCCAGGCGGCGGGCCAGCACCTTGAGCCCCACCCCGGCCAGGAGGTTGCCCGCCGCGGCCGGGGGCGGGCCGAAGCGGTCGCCCATCTCGGCGGCCACGCCCTCCAGGTCGTCCTCGCGGCGCACCGCGCTCAGGCGGCGGTACAGGCTCAGGCGCACCTCTGGGTCGGGCACGTAGGACTCGGGCAGATGGGCGGGCAGGCCCAACTTTAGCTCGGGCTCGGGCCCCTCGGCCGGGGCCTCGCCCTTGAGCCGGGCGATGGCCTCTTCCAGCAGGCGGAGGTAGAGCTCATAGCCCACCTCGGCGGCCACCCCGCTCTGCGCCTCGCCCAGCATGTTGCCCGCCCCGCGAATCTGCAAATCGTGCATGGCGATGGCAAAGCCCGCCCCCAGCTGGGTGAAGTCCATGAGCGCCTTGAGCCGCTTGGCCGCCTGGCGGGTCAGGGACTGCTCGCTCTTTACCAAGAGATAGGCATAGGCCCGCTGACCCGAGCGCCCCACCCGGCCGCGCAACTGGTAGATCTGGCTCAGGCCCAGCTTGTCCGCGTTGTTGATGATGATGGTGTTGGCCGCCGGGATGTCCAGGCCGGACTCGATGATGGTGGTGCACACCAGCACGTCCAGCTCTCTTTTCACGAAAGCCATCATCACCCGCTCCAGCTCTTTCTCGGGGAGCTGGCCGTGGGCCACGCCCACCCGGGCAGCCGGGGCGAGCCTCTGCACCTGGCGGGCCATCTTGTGGATGTCCTGCACCCGGTTGTGCACCAGGAACACCTGGCCCTGGCGCTTAAGCTCACGCTCCAGGGCCTCGCGCACCGCCTGAGGAGTGAAGGGGGCCACGTAGGTCTTGATGGCCTGGCGGTCGGCCGGGGGCGTGTTGATCACGCTGAGGTCGCGCAGGCCCGAGAGGCTCATCTGCAGGGTGCGCGGGATGGGCGTGGCGGTGAGGGTGAGCACGTCCACCAAGCGGCGCAGCTTCTTGAGTCGCTCTTTGTCCTTGACCCCGAAGCGCTGCTCCTCGTCCACCACCACCAGGCCCAGGTCCTTGAACTCCACATCCTTCTGAATGAGACGGTGGGTGCCGATGACGATGTCCAGCTTGCCCTGTTTGATCCCGGCCAAGATCTGGCGCTGCTCGGCCGGGGTCTTGAAGCGGCTGAGCGACTCCACCTCCACCGGCTGGTCCATCAGGCGCTCCACGAAGGTCTGATAATGCTGCTCTGCCAGCACGGTGGTGGGCACCAGGAAGGCCACCTGCTTGCCCTGCATGGCCACCAGATAGGCCGCGCGCAGGGCCACCTCGGTCTTGCCGAAACCCACGTCGCCGCAGATGAGACGGTCCATGGGCTTGGCCGCGCCCAAGTCGGCCAGCACGTCCTGGATGGCCCGGGCCTGGTCCGGGGTCTCCTCCCAGGGGAAGCCCGCTTCGAACTCGCGGAAGGAGCTGTCCGGCGGGGTGAAGGACTTGCCCTTGGCGATGCTGCGCGCGGCGTAGAGCTCCACCAGGTCGTGGGCGATGAGCTCCACCGCCTTCTTGGCCCGGCTCTTGGTGCGGGCCCAAGAGTGGCCGCCCAGGCGGTCCAGCTTGGGCTTGGCGTCCTCGGGGCCGCGGTACTTGCTGATCAGGCCCATGCGGTCGGCCGGGAGATAGAGCTTGTCTCCTCCCGCGAAGACCAGGTGCAAAAAATCGCTCTCCGCCGCGCCCACGGCCACGGTGGTCAGGCCCTCGTAGCGGGCCACGCCGTGGTCCATGTGCACCACCAGGTCGCCGGCCTCCATGTCGTCCAGGGCAGCCAGCATCTCGCTCAGGCGCGGCGGGGCCTTGTGGCGCACCACCCGGGGCGCGCCGAACACCTCGTCCTCGGTGATGAACACCACCGGCAGCTCGGCGGGCGCGAAGCCGGCGGTGAGGCCGCCTTCCAAAAGGCTGAGCGCCGGACCGCCCGGCTCCAGGGGCCAAGTCTCGGCCGCGCTGCCCCGCACCATCACCCCCACCTCACGCTCGGCCAGAAGCTCGGCCAGGCGCTGCACCTGGGAGCGGGAGCGGCACACCAGCACCGTGGCCCGGCCCTCCTCGCTCTGCTGGTCCACCCACTCCAAGAAGCGGCTGATGATGGAGCCCTCGCCCGCCCGCTTGAGCTCCGCGTGCAGGCCAGGGAAGGTGGAGGCCTTGAGCTTGATCAACTCGGCGCCGCCGCTCTTTTCCAGGCCCATGGCCAGGGCGCGGCAATGCAAGTGCGGGCGCGAATCCAGGCGCAGGGCCATCTGCTCCGGGGTGCGCCGCAGCATGGGCGGGCCCAGCACCACCCGGCCCTCCTCCCGGGCCGCCTCGAACTGCTCGTTCAGCTCGGCGCTCTGGCTCTCCAGGCGGTGCCCCACCTCGGCGGGCTCCAGCACCACGTGCCAGGCGTCCGAGGGCAGATAGGAGAAGATGTCGCCCGCATTGCTGAAGTACACCGGCAACAGCGATTCCAGGGCGGTGAAGGGGGCGCGCAGCTCGATCTTCTCCACCAGCTCGGCCAGGCGGCGGGTGGAGAGCCCCTCCTCGCGGGCCAGCTTGCGCAGGCTCTTAACCGCCCGGTCGGCGGCATCAGCCGAGAGGTCCACGGGCAGGCAGGGGATCAAGGCGGCCTCGGGCAGGGGGAGCTGGGAGCGCTGGTCGCCGGGGTCGAAGCGCCGAAGGCTCTCGATCTCGTCGCCGAAGAACTCCACCCGCACCGGGTCGTCCAAGAGCGGTCCGAAGAAGTCCACCACCGAGCCGCGCACCGCGAAGTCGCCCACCTGCTCCACCAGGGGCACCGGGGTGTAGCCCCCCGCGGCCAAGGCCTTGACCAGGTCATCGCGCTCCAGGCGCTGGCCCTTGGCCAAGGACAGGTAGTTGTCCAAAAGGTGCTCGGGCGGGCACAGGCGAGAGGCCGCCGCCGCGGCCGAGGTGACCACCAGCAAGGGGCGCTCGGCGGCCATCAGCTCCCAGAGCACGGCCAAACGGCGAGCCGTTACCTCTGGGGGCGGGTCCAACTCCTGATAGGGGCTCACCTCATAGGCCGGGAACAGGCGCACCGGGCTGCCGCCGGGCGCGGCGCCGGACAGGAAGAACTCCAGGTCCCTGACCAGGGTCTCGGCCACGGCCAAGGTGGGGCAAACCACCAGCCAGGCCCGGGGCGCATCCAGCCACAGCCGGGCCAGGGCAAAGGCCCGCCCCGCGCCCTCCACCCCGCCCAGCAGCGCTGCGCCCTGGGTCTCCAGGGCCGTGCGCGCCTGCTCCAGGTTCCGGCCCGGAGGCCAGACCACGGGGTTGTCGCCGGTGGATGGCTGAGTCATGCTTTCAACCGCTTTGCCTGCCAAAAAACACAAAAATCCGCGCCACGTTGCTTTGACGCGGCTGCACGCCCCTAAAGAATAACCCTTGGTTTGGGCAGCGGCAAGTTGCCTCCTGGTGGGAGCGAGGGCCCACCTGAGGTATACTGTTGCCTCGGAATTGTCACCCAGGTCTTGAAGGAGCTCCCTTGCCACCGATGGTTTTGCTGAAAGAAGGCGGCGCGGCCCGCAACGTGGGCTTGCGGCTGGGCCTGAGCCTGAGCCTGATCACCGGGCTCGGGGTCAAGCTCATGGGCCTGGTGGACGACTCCCTCAAGCCCCGCCCCGGCCTGGGAGCCGGCGGCCTCACCGTGGCCAACGCCGCCTCGGCGGTGAGCCGGGGGCGCCTCAAGGCCGAGATCGGCTCCGGCGAGCTGGAGTTCATTCCCGGCGGGCCGCCCCAGGCGGGCGAGTACCATTTCGACGTGGCCCAACTGGAGCCCAGTTTCGCGCCCTACACCCCCATCCTGGAGCTGCTGGCCCTGCCCCTGGCCGTGGCTCCGGGTCGCAGCAACGTGATCCTGCGGGGGGCCAGCCACGCGGTGGGCGCGCCCACCAGCGACGAGATCGCCTCGGTGCTGTTGCCCAATTTGCGCGCCTTGGGCCTGAACTTGGGCTATAGCGAGATTTCGCCGGGATTCTTTCCAGCCGGGGGCGGCGAAGCCGAGTTGACCGTGCGCCCGGCGGTGGTGTTGCAGACCATCAAGGCCGAGGAGCCCTTCCGGGCCCTCAGGGTGGGGGTGGAGATGATGACCTCCGACCTGCCGGTGCACATGGCCGAGCAGGCCCTGCAAGGGGCCATCGACCGCTTGGCCATCCACGGCTTCGAGGCCACGGGCAACCTGCGCCGCGCCCGGGGCGGCAAGGGCCAGTCCCTTTTGGTCTGGGCCAGCGACGGCATCCTGCGGGTGGGCTTCTCCACCCTGGGCAAGCGGGGCGGACGCCCCGAGGCCCTGGCCCTGGAGGCGGTGGAGGCGATGATGCACTTTTTGCACAGCGAAGCCGCCCTGCCCACCGGCCTGGCCGCGCGTATGCTCCTGCCCCTGGCCTGCGCCAGCGGCCTGAGCTTGTTCACCGCCTCCGGCCCGCCCAAGCCCATGGCCGCGGCCGCCGGGGTGATCAACGCCTTTTGGCCGGGCACGGTGCGCTTGTTCCAGCCGCACCCCGCCTCGCCCCTGGAGGTGCGCGTCACCGGCCGCGACTGGGGCCGCAACCTATAGGCGGACCGCTCCCCCGCCACACGCCAAAAAAACTACAGGGCGGCCCCATCGCGGGAGCCGCCCTGCTTATTGAGGGCCGGGGAATTGTGTTCGCCAGGCTCTAGCCCATCAGGCTGGTGATCACCTTCACTGCGTCCACCGCGTCGGTGGCGTGGCCGTCGGCCCCGCAGGTCTCCAGGGCAAACTTGGGAGTGACCGCCGCGCCGCCGCAGACCACCTTGACCTTGCCGGCCAGGTCGCTGTTCTTGAAGGCCTCCACCGTGGCTTTGACGTGCGGATCGCCGGTGGTGAGCAGGCTGGAGAGCCCCACCACGTCGGCGCCCAGCTCGCGGGCTTTTTCCACGAAGGTCTCGGGGGCCACGTTCTCGCCGACGTTGATCACCTCGAAGCCAGAGCTCTCCAGCATCAGCACCACCAGGTTCTTGCCGATGTCGTGCAGATCGCCGAAGACCGTGCCGATGACCACGGTGCCGGCCTTTTCCTGCTGGGAGCCGGAATCGGCGAGGATGGGCTTGATCACGTCCAGGCCGGTCTGCATGGTGCGGGCCGACATCATCATCTCGGGCACGAAGATCTTTTTGGCCTCGAAGCGGGCGCCCACCTCTTTCATGGCCGCGATCATGTAGTCGTTGATGATCTCCTGGGGATTGGCGCCGTGGTCTAGAGCGGCCTGCACCAGCCCGGCGATCTCCTTGCGCTTGCCCTTGCTCACTGCCTCTTTGATTGCTTCCAGGTCAGCCACGCTCATCTCCTCTATTGCCTCGCCCGGGGCTTAGTCTTCTACGGGAAATTGTTCGCGGTAAGCGGTGATGTAGTTCATGGCGAACTCGTCCTTGCCGGTGAACAGGTCGGTCAACACCAGGGTCCTTTTTATCTCCCAGACCGTGGGGTCGGTGATGGGACAGGTGAGCCCGGCCATCACCGCCATGGCCAAGAAGGTTCCGTTGATGGCCTTGCGGTCCGGCAGGCCGAAGGATACGTTGGAGGCCCCGATGGTCTGGTTGACCCCCAGCTTGTCGCGGATGCCGCTCAAGGCGCTG
>JAHLKT010000010.1 GCA_020444545.1 Desulfarculaceae bacterium
GAACCGAGGCCCTCAACAAAAAAGCCCTCGCCGCCGGCGTGAAGCTGGCCAAGGATTTCGTTCCCCTTTCGCCGTTCGGCGCGGGTGGGGAAATGGAAATGGAAGACATTTAAGAGCACGAAGTTCGACCAGCTATGAGACTCTCCGGCTAAAAGGTATTTGCCATGGCAGCAGAAGCCAAACTGAAAATCGAAAAACCCAAGAGCCCCCCGTTCCCCATGCTCATCCGGATCATCGCCGTGGCCATGAGCGTGTTCCAGCTCTACACGGGTGTGTTCCAGATGACCGCCATGAACCAGCGGGTGACTCACGTCACCTTCGGCCTGGTCCTGATCTTTTTGATCTACGGCTGGAAGCACGAAAAGAAGCTCAAGATTTCCTGGGACGGCTATCTGCTGGCGGGAGGCGTGCTGGCCCTGGGCGTATACGTGCTCTGCACCTGGTTCACCAAGGTGGGCAACATGGGCATGAGCCCGCCGTTCTACCAGCTGGTGCTGGGCGCCATCTTCATCCTGTTGTGCATGGAGGCCTCGCGGCGCACCCTGGGCTGGGTCTTCCCCATCATCGCCGCGGTGTCCATGCTCTACGCCCGCTTCGGCGAGATAATGCCCGACATCATCGCCCATAAGAACTACCCCCTCGAGCGGCTGATCGACAGCATGTTCATCACCACCGAGGGCATCTACGGCATGCTGGCGGGCATCTCGGCCACCTACATCTTCCTGTTCATCCTCTTCGGGGCCATGCTGCGCGAGGCTGGAGGCGGCGAGTTTTTTATCAACCTCTCTTTCAGCGTCTTCGGCCACGTGCGGGGTGGACCGGCCAAGATCGCGGTGGTAGCCAGCTCCCTGTTCGGCATGCTCTCGGGCAGCGGCACGGCCAACGTGGCCGGCACCGGCCAGATCACCATCCCTCTTATGAAGAAGAACGGCTACTCCGGCACCTTCGCCGGGGCGGTGGAAGCGGTGTCCAGCGCCGGCGGCCTTTTGATGCCGCCCATCATGGGCAGCGCGGTGTTCATCATCATGGAGATATTGGGGGTCAACTATCTCACCATCATGAAGGCGGCGGGGCTCTCGGCCTTGCTCTACTACACCGGCCTGTTCCTGATGATCGACGTGGAGGCGCAGAAGCGGGGCATGACCGGCATGCCCAAGAGCGAGCTGCCCAGCTTCAAGCAGACCATCAAGGAAGGCTGGTTCTTCCTCATCCCCATCGCGGTGCTGATCTTCTTCCTGGCCTACTCCAAGGTCTCGGTGACCCGGGCCGCCTTCTGGGCCACCATCGCCGTGCCCCTGTGCACCATCCTGGGGGGCAAGGCGCGCATGATGACCCCGCGTCAGGTGCTGCTGGGCCTGCAAAACGGGGCGCTCACCGCCCTGCCCGTGGTGGCCATCCTGGCCTTGGGCGGCGTGGTGCTGGGCATGATCACCCTCACCGGCCTGGGGCTGATGATGTCCTCCATGCTCATCGACCTCTCGGGCGGCAACCTGCTGGTGCTCTTGTTCCTCACCATGATCGCCTCGTTCATCCTGGGCATGGGGGTGCCTCCGGTGGCCGCCTACATTGTGCTGGCTATCCTGGTGGTGCCCGCCCTGATCAACATGGGGGTCTATCCCCTGGCCGCCCACCTGTTCGTGTTCTACTTCGCCACCATGGCGGGGATCACACCACCAATGGCGCCAGACGCCTTCGTTGCGGCGGGCATATCCGGGGCGCCCATGATGCGCACCGCTTTCACCGCCTGCCGCCTGGCCCTGGTCATCTTCCTGATCCCCTACATGTTCGTGTACAACAACGCGCTGTTGTTGGTGGGCGATTGGACCAAGATCGTCCAGGTGTGCTTCACCGCCTTCATCGGGGTGCTGGGCCTGGCCTACGCGGTGCAGAACTACCTCTTCGGCAAGCTGAACTTCATCTACCGCATTCTCCTGTTCGTGGGCAGCGCCATGCTCATCTACCCCAGTTGGATAACCGACATCGCCGGCGGCTGCATAGTGGTGGGCATCTACCTCCTGCGCTCTCCCAAGATGCGGTCCATGCTCTTCTCGCAGCAGCGGGCCTAGGAAAGGAGCGGGCGTCATGGCCGAGAAGTCGTACTTGATGGACATGACCTGGCAGGAGGTCGCGGCGGCGATTACGCCCCAGACGGTGGTGGTGGTGCCCCTGGGCTCGGCCGAGTTGGAAGGCACCCATCTGCCGGTGGGGGTGGACACCATTGCCGCCGACGGCGTGGCCGCGCGCCTGGCGGGCCTGGACAACGTGATCATCGGGCCCACCCTGCCCATCGGCTACTCCAAGTGGTTCCTGCCCTACCCGGGTACCATCTCCCTGGAGCAGGAGACCCTGATCCGGGTGCTGGAGGACTACGCCCGCAGCCTGGAGCGCCACGGAGTGCAGCGCCTGGTGTTTTTGAACTCGCACAAGGGCAACAACGCGGCCGTGGAAACGGTGGCCCACACCCTGGTGGACGAGTTCGACATGAAGGTGGGGATGCTCAACGTCTGGCAGCTGGCCGGTCAGCTAACCGCGAAGACCGAGCTGGTGGTCGAGGGCGGCTTCCGGCACGGCGGGGAGATCATGGCCTCGCTGATGCTGGCTCTCCGGCCCGAGACGGTGGTCAAAGGCGAGATGCGGCCCGATGCGGTCAAGCAGGACGCGGCCTCTGCCTTCACTTTCAAAAATTCGCTGGGCGACGCGGAGTTCGAGGGCGCGGTGCAGACGGTGTTCCGCGACATCCGCGACGTGACCGACACCGGCACCATGGGCGACCCCAGCGCGGGCAGCGCACAGCGGGGCGAGGCCATCCTGGACCTGGTGGCCGGCTACGCCAAGCGCTATTTGGCCGAGTTCAGCAAACTATAGATTATGCTTCGGGGAGAAGAGACGTGAGCGACCAAAGCGGGGCGAGCCTGACCGAGGCCTTGATCGATTTTTGCGCGGACACCGGCTGGGAGCAGGTGCCCACCGAGGCCCGGGAGTATGCCAAGCTGTTGATCATGGACACCCTGGGCGTGGCCCTGCCCGGCCGCCTGGCCCCGGGCTGCCCCGGCGTGGCCGAGCTGGCCGGGCGCTGGGGCGGGGAGCCGCTGTCCAGCCTGCTTTTCTCCGGGCGCAAGATTTCGCCGCCCCTGGCCGCCCTGGCCAACAGCACCATGATGCACGCCCTGGATTTTGACGACACCCTGGACGCCTCGGCCCTGCACTGCATGGTTTCGGTGCTGCCCGCCGCCCTGGCCGTGGCCGAGGCCGAAGGCCCCATCGACGGCCAACGCTTCATCACCGCCATCGCCCTGGGCGTGGACATGATTTGCCGCCTGAGCCTGGCTATCAACACTCCTCTCTCCTGGATACGCACCGCTACCTGCGGCTCTTTTGGCGCGGCCACCACGGCGGCCAAACTCCTGGGCCTGGACCGGGACGGCCTGGCCAATGCCCTGGGCGTGGTCTACGCCATGACCTCGGGCAACGCCCAGGGGCTCATCGAGGGGCGCCTGGTAAAGCGGATGCAGCCCGCCTTCGCGGCCCAGGCCGGAGTGGAGGCCGCCTATCTGGCCCAGGCGGGCATTACCGGCAGCCGCGACTTTCTGGAAGGCCCCTACGGCTTCTACAACCTCTACGAAAAGGGGCGCTACGACCCGGCCCCGGTGCTGGAGGGCCTGGGCAGCCGTTTCATGATCAGCGAACTGAGCCTCAAGCCCTATCCCTGTTGCCGCATGACCCATTCTGCCATCGGCGCGGCCCTGGAGCTGGAGCCCCTGCTGGAGGGCAGGGCGGGGGAGATCACATCCATCGCGGTGAGCGCCTCCAGCATGGTGGCCGAGATGGTGGGCAAGCCCCTGGTGCTGGGCGACAACCCCCAGGTGGACGCCCAGTTCAGCATCCCCTATACCGTGAGCGCCGCTTTGCTCAGGGGCGACGTGTTCCTGGGCGACTTCGAGGTGGATAGCATCAACGACCCCGCCGTGCTGGAGCTGGCCGCCAAGGTGAAGGTCACCGCCGATCCCATTGTGCCGGCCAAGGACCTGATGCGCGCGGCGCTCAGCGTTCAACTGAAAGGCGGCGAGAGCTTGGAGAGCCTGGTGGAGGCGCCTTTGGGCAACCCGGCCAAGCCCATGGACCTGGCCCTCTGCAAGGAAAAGTTCGCCAAGTGCCTGGCCTACAGCGGCCTGGCCATGAGTGGGGAGCAGAGCGAGGCCTTGCTCGCATTTATCGAAGGCCTGGACCAGGCCCCGGACGCCGGGGCCATGGCCGGGATGCTGGGGGCCTGAGCCGTGGCCGCCCTGCACCAGGTATTCGACCAGGCGGCGGCGGGCTACGACGCCCTGCGTTCCCGGGTGATCCCCTGCTTTCAGGATTTTTATGGAACCATTGCCCGCCTGGTGCCCGGCGGCTCTGAAAGGGAGCCCGCCGTATTGGACCTGGGCGCGGGCACCGGCCTGGTGAGCGCGGTGGTAAAGGCCGCCAGGCCGGGCTGCCGCATCCTGGCCGTGGACGAGTCGGCGGGCATGTTGCAGCGCCTGGAAGAGCGCTTCGCGGGCGACGAGCAGGTTAGCACCATGGTCCTGGACTATGGCACCGGCATCCTGCCCGGCGGCTGGGACCTGATCGTATCGGCCCTGTCCATCCACCACCTGGACGACCCAAGCAAAAAACGGCTCTTCGCGCGGCTCTTCGACCGCCTCGAGCCGGGCGGCTGGTTCATCAACGCGGACCTGGTGCAGGGCTCTTCCCAGGAGGTGGAGCGCGGCTACCAAGAGGCCTGGCGCGAGCACCTGGAGGCCAGCGGAATCCCGCGCGAGGAGCTGGACGAGATTTATCAACGCATGACCTACGACCGCACCGCTTCTCTGGAGGCCCAGCTGATCTGGCTGCGGGGCTGCGGCTTCGTGGATGTGGACTGTCACTACAAGTACAACAACTTCGCGGTGTACGCCGGGCGCCGTCCCGGCGGGCCGCAAGCGGCGCATTAGGCGGTAAACAGATGGCCCTGAGCGGGAAAAAGATAAAGAAGGACCTGGCCGAGTTTTTGGGCGAGAAGTACGTCTTCGACGACGCGCCCACCAACCTGGTCTACGCCAAGGACGTGATGCCCTACGACCTGGAGGAGCGCAACCTGCCCTACGCGGTGGCCCGCCCGGCCGACGCGGCCCAGATCGGCCAGGTGCTGATCTACGCCAATAAACATAAGATCCCGGTGCACATCCACGGCTCGGGCACCTCCCTGGTGGGCCTGGCCCGGCCCAAGGCGCGGGGCATCGTTCTGGACACCGCCCGCTTGCAGAGCATGGAGGTGTTTCCCGAGCGCTCCTATTTCGAGGCCGGGGCCGGGGTGCATTTGGCCAAGGTGCGCGCGGCCATCGCCCCTTACAAGGCCATGCTGCCCATCTTCCCGGGCAGCGAGCTGGTGGCCACCATCGGCGGGAGCATTTCGGTTAACACCAGCGCCCACGGGGTGGACTGCGCCCTGGGCAAGCCGGGCGACTACGTCTTGGGCCTGGAGGTGGTCCTGCCCACCGGCGAGGTGATCCAGACCGGCACCGAGAGCCTGCGCCGCCCGGCCGGGGTGGAGCTGACCAAGGTCATGGTGGGCTGCGAGGGGCTCTTGGGGGTGATCACCAAGGTGCGTATGCGTCTGCTGCCCCAGCCCTGCACCGCCAACATCGTGGCCTACTACGACAAGACCGAGGATATCCTGGCCACGGTGATGGAGATGTACCGCCAGGGCATCAGCCCGCCCATGTTCTTCGAATACCTTGACGAGACCTCCTCCAAGATCGGTTTCGAGGCGGTGGGCCTGGAGCCGCCCAGCGGCGCGGTGGCCATGATGTGTTTGCACGCGGACAACCCCGAGGGCTGCCGGGCCAAGGCGGAGCACTTTTTGAACTTCGTGGAAAAGAGCAACCCGCGCTCGGCCGAGATAACCGACGACCCGGTGCGCTGGGGCAAGGTGTGGAGCTCGCGGGCCGAAGCGGGCAACTACGTCTACCGCCAAGGCTCCACCTTCGGCTCCGAGGTGACCCCGCGAGTGGACAAGCTCTTGGACGCCTTCCAGGAGACGCGCCATTTCATCGAGCACCTGGAAGCCTACCCCAACCCGCAGTTCATCTCCTTCGGGCACATCGGCGCGCCCACCCTGCATGGCTACGCCTTCTGGCCCACCAAGGACATCCCCAGCGAGGCCAAGAAGGCCATCACCTTGGAGGTGCGGGCCAAGTCCGAGGCCATCAACGCCAAGTACGGCGGATGCGGAGGGGAGTGGGGCCTCACCGCCCAGCGGGCCGATTTCCTCAAGCTGCGCTACGGGCCGGAGTATTACCAGGCCCTGGTGAACCTGAAGAAGGCCTTTGACCCCAACAACATCTTGAACCGCGGCAATTTAGAGGGATGGTTGTGAAACTGAGCCCCGACCCCAAAAAGGCGCTGCTCACCGAGCTGAACAAATGCCGGGCCTGCCGCTTTTGCGTGGACGTGTGCCCGACTTATCAGGTCAGCGGTGGGCTGGAGGCCTTGTCCTCCTTTGGGCGCATCCAGATAATCCGTCACCTGCTCACCGGGATGCTGGAGCTGGACGACTCCTTGAGCTACGCCCTGTACTCCTGCTTGCAGTGCCGACGCTGCGAGAACACCTGCAAGGCCAAAGGCCAGGCCCTGGACATCTGCCAGATCATCCAGCAGGCCCGGGCCTACCTGGCCCCGGACTACGCCAAGGAGGTGGCCGATGGCGTCTAACACCCGCCGGGTCATCTCCCAGGCCCTGAGCACCCTGCAACGCAACACCCTGAGCACCGGCGATCCCCTGGGCTTCAACCAGGTCTACTGGACCGACTGGTCCCAGGGCCTAAGCCTGCCCAAGGACGGCTCGCCCTGCATGTACACCGGCCGCATGTATCAGATGCTGCCCTACGCCGGACAGGCGGCCAAGCTGGCCAACCGCTACCAGGGCCTCCTGGCCTGCCCGGGCATGAGCCAGATAATGAGCTGGGGCAACCGGGTGGCCGGGGAAAAGACCATCCGCCGCATGGCGGGCACCGGCGGCGAGATCGCCACGCGGGCCCAGAGCGCCCTACGCGGCATCTCGGCGGGGCTCAGGGCCATTGGCCTGGAGCCGGGCTACCTCTACGACGCCGAGCCCTACAGCGGGGTGCTCCTGCACGAGCTGGGGGCGGACCCCGGCGCGCGCACCCAAGCGGGCCGCCTGGGCGCCTTGTTCCAGAGCAAGGGCGTGAGCGAGGTGGTGGCCGTGGACCCGCACACCGTGCATTTTTTGCGCGACGACTTCCCCGAGGTGCTGGAAGGCGCGGGGGTGAAGCTCAGCCATTACCTGGAGCTCCTGGCCTCGGAGGCCGAGCGCCTGGCTCCCAAGACCGCGCTGCCCATGAAGGAGGTCGTGGTTCACGACTCCTGCGTCATGGCCCGTCACCTGGGCATCGTGGAGCAGACCCGCCAGGTCGCCGAGGCCCTGGGTCTGAGGGTGATCGAGCCGCCCAACCACGGCCAGGACACGGCCTGCTGCGGCGGGCCCATTGAATATGGTTTCGAGGAGCTCTGCGCCGAGGTGTCGCTGATGCGGGCCCGCGAGCTGGCCGGGGCGGGCAGCCAGGTGATGGTTACCTGCCCCATCTGCCTGCTCAATCTATCGCGCCACGAGCGCGAGGCGGGCCTCCGGGTATGGGACCTGGGCGAGTTGTTGGATCTGGCCTTGGGCGGCGGCAAAGACGCCGCGTAACCGAACAGCTTAGAGGAAATCATGGACAGCCAAGAGCGCGTGGACTGCCTTTTCAAGGGGCGCCGTACGGATCGGGTGGGGCTGCACGCCCTGAGCAACGCCTTTAACAGCGTGAACGCGGGCTACGAAGCCAGCATCGCCTACACCGATGCGGCCAAGGGTTTCGAGGCCATGTACTGGACCTACCAGCAGTACGACTGGGACCTATACATCCAGTATTGCCTGCATTCGGTGACCGCGGTCATGGACTTCGGCGGCAAGGTGCGCATGCCCAAGGGGCCCTACGAGGGGGCCCTGGTGGTGGAGGAGCACCCCATGGCCGGGCCGGGCGACTACGACAAGCTGAGCCTGCCCGACCCGCGCACGGCGGGGCGCATCCCCCAGGCCCTGGACTATGCCCGCTTGCAGCACGCCCACGGCCTGCCCGCCACTTTCTTCAGCCGCTCGCCCTTCACCTTCGCGGCCAACTTCGTGGGCCTGGAGACCTTTGCCAAGTGGCTGTTCAAGGAAAAGGCGCTTTGCTTCCAGCTCATGGACCTGGCCCTGGAGCACATGATCCGGGTGTTGGGGGTGTGGGTGGAGGAGTTCGGGGCGGACAACGTGTGGCTGTGGATCAGCTCTCCCAGCGAGTCCAACCAGATCCTCTCGCCGCGCTTCTTCGAGCAGTTCGCGCTGCCCTACCACGCCAAGCTGCACGAGCAGGTCAAGGAGCTAGGCGTCAAGCGCTTCGGGTTCCACATCTGCGGCGACCAGAACAAGAACTTGCCCGCCCTGGCCGAGGCCGCGCCCTGGCCCCACCCCTCGCTGCTCAGCTTCGGGCACGAGGTGGACCTGGAGCTGGCCGCCCACTACTTCCCCCGCGACATCATTTATGGCAACATCGAGCCGTCCTACATCCAGACCGCCACGCCCCAGGCGGTGTACGACCTGGCCAAGGAGACGCTGCTCAAGGGCAAGCGCCTGGACAACGGCTTTGTGTTGGGCACCGGCTGCGGCCTGCCCTGCACCGCGCCCGCGGCCAAGGTCTTCGCGGTGACCAAGGCGGTGCGCGACCACGGGAGCTATTAGGAGCGGGGAGTAGGGCGGGGGGCTATTTGAAGCGGCTCTCCGCCTGGATGCCCAGGGCCTTCATCTTCTTCCACAGCGTCACCCGGCTAATGCCCAGGAGGCTCGCAGCCTCCTCGCGGCGGCCCTCGCTCTGGCGCAGGGCCGCGATGATGCGCTCGCGCTCTTCGTCCTCTTTGCCGCCCGCCCGGGACGGGGCGGTCTTGGCGGCCGGGTCCAAGGCCGGAGCCTCGCCGTGCAGGGTCTCGGGCAGATGCTCTGGCAGGATGATCCCACCGGGGCAGAGCACCACCGCGTACTCCAGGGCGTTGATCAACTCGCGCACATTGCCCGGCCAGGCATAGGCCATCATCAAATCCATGGCCCGCTTGTCCAGGCCGTGAATCTCCTTGCCGCTGCGTTGCAGTATGCGCTTGAGCAGGGTCTCCACCAACAGGGGCACGTCCTGACGGCGCTCGCGCAGGGCCGGGGTGTGGATGGGCACCACCGCCACTCTATAGTAAAGATCCTCGCGGAAGCGGCCCTGGGCCACCAGCTCACGCAAGTCGCGGTGGGTGGCCGAGATGATGCGCACGTCCACCGGGATGGGGCGCAGGTCGCCCACCCGCTCGATGACCTTCTCTTGCAGCACCCTTAGCAGCTTCACCTGGGTGGCCGGGGGTAGGTCGCCCACCTCGTCCAAAAAGAAATCGCCCCCCTTGGCCGCCTCGAAGCGGCCCATGCGGTTGGAGTCCGCTCCGGTGAAGGCGCCCTTCACGTGGCCGAAGAGCTCGCTTTCCAGCACGTTCTCGTTGAGCGCCGCGCAGTTCACCTTGATCAGCGGCCCGCCCGAGCGGCGGCCCAAGCGGTGCAGGGCCTCGGCCACCATCTCCTTGCCCGTGCCGCTCTCCCCGGTGATGAGCACCGGCGCGTCGGAATCGGCCGCGCTCTCCACCAGGCTGAACAGGCTGAGCATGGCCGGCGAGCGCCCCACCATGCCTTGGAATTCCTGGTCCAGAGCCATCTGGCGGCGCAGGCTGACCAGCTCGCGCTCCCGGGCCACCACCTCGCTGAGGTCGGTGAGCGTCTCCACCCCGCCCATGGGCTGGCCCTCGTCGCCTTGGATCACCGCCGCGTTCTTGACCACGTACAGCGGCGATCCGTCCTTTTTGCGCAGGGTGCAGCGGCAGCGCTTGATGGCCCCTTCCTTGAACAGGCCGCAGCGGGGCTCGCCTTTTTTGGTGCGCGGGTAGTCGCAGGAGTCGCACTCCAGCAGGGAGCAGGAGCGCCCCACCAGTTCGTCGGCGCTGTAGCCGGTGAGCTCCTCAAAGGCCGGGTTCACGCTGACGATGAGCCCGCCCGGGTCCACCACCATGAGCCCGTCCTGCATGGTGTTGATCACGGTGCGCCAGTATTGGTTGTACTCGTCGCCGGCTTTCAGGGGGGCCATTTTTCCCGCCATGTTCGGGTAACGAATGTTAATCAAATATTAACGCGAGTTCAGGGTTAAGTAAACTCTGGTTAAAGCGGCAACGAGCGCGAAATTTTAACTACCTAAAAACACAGCAAAACTAAGGCGGTCACTTTTTGGCACCGCTCTTGCTCCTAATGGGGCCAACCCAAGGAGGTTCGGCCCATGCCAACCAGCCCGGACAAATTCAACGTCACCGCGCGCATCGACACCCAGGGGCAGAGCGCCGCCTGGTCCATTCTCTGCGCCGAGCGGGCGGTTGAAGAACTGGAGCCGGGCCAGGTGCTGGAGGTGAGCATCAGCGACCCCCAGCTGGCCATCGACCTGCCGCGCATCCTGCATCAGCGGGGCGAGATATTGCTCTCCACCCCCCAGGAAGGCGGCGTTCGTTTGTACGTGCGGCGGAGCGCCAAAAGCGGCGGCCCGCAAAACATTGCTTGAATCCATAGGAGGAAGACCATGTCAGAGTTGCTCAGCGAAGTCCCCGAAACCGCTTCCAGTGTCGACGCGCGCGGCAGCGCCTGCCCCGGCCCCCTGCTTGAGGCCAAAAAGGCCATCGGCAGCGTGATGGTGGGCGAGGTCCTGGAAGTCATGTCCAACGACCCGGGCACCAAGGACGACATTCCCATCTGGGCCAAGAAGGTGGGCCACGAGTACCTGGGCCACGCCGAGGCCGACGGCTACGAGCGCATCTTCGTGCGCCGCCAGAAGTAAGCGCCATGGACGCCTGCGCCAAGAAGCATCCCGTCCTGATCCTGGCCACCGAGGACTGCTCCTACCCCGGAGCCAACTCGGTGGGCCAGGCCCACCAGGGCTACCCGGACAACACCTATATCATCCGGACCCCCACGCCGGCCCTGTTCCCGGAGAAGTTCTATCTGGACTGCTTCGAAAAAGGCGTCGGCGGAATCATCATCATGTCCTGCGGGGTGGAGTGTCCCTACGAGGGCGCCTATCCGGCCCTGGCCAAGCGGGTGGACCGCATCTACGCCTTGATGAAGGAAAAGGGCCTGGACATCCGGCGCCTGCGCCTGACCGCCATCTGCACGGTGTGCAACCGCGCCTTCATCAAGGAGGTGAACCAAATGAGCCAGGTGGTGGAGGAGCTGGGAGCTCCGGGCAGCGAGGCCAAGGCGGCCTGAGCGGCCGGAAAGGGTTTGTGGGAAATGGTAAGCATGGAAACTCAACAATTCGACAGCCTGGTGCTGGGCGGCGGCATAGCCGGCCTGGCCGCGGCCCTGGACCTGGCCGAGGCTGGCTACCGGGTGGCCGTGGTGGAGCGCGACGCCAGCATCGGCGGCAAGATGATCCGTTTGTCCAAGGTGTTTCCCACCCTGGACTGCGCCTCCTGCATCACCACCCCCAAGATGGCCGCCGCGGCCCACCACCCCAACATCACCCTGTTCACCCTGTGCCGCCTGGAAGGGGCCGAGCGCGCGGAAGGCAAGCTCCGGGCGCGGGTGACCCAGCTGCCCCGCTACGTGGACCCGGCCAAATGCATCGGCTGCCGCCAGTGCGAGTACGAGTGCCCGGTGATGGTGGACGACCAGGAGCAGGGCGGCTTCACCGCGCGCAAGGCTATTTACATTCCTTTCTCCAACGCCATCCCCCAGCTGGCGCTCATCGACCGTGAGCACTGCATGATGTGCGGCAAGTGTTCCTCGGTGTGCCCCACCGGCGCGGTGAATCAGCTGATGCAGGAGGAGGAGTTCGTCATCGAGGCCGAGACCATGGTGCTCTCCACCGGCTTCGAGCTGATGGAAGACTTCCCGGAGCGGGCCTACGGCGCGCCCGGCCTGGGCGACAACGTGATCTCCAGCTTGCAGATGGAGCGCCTCCTGGCCCCGCACGGGCCTTACATGCGCGTGCTTAGGCCCGGGGACGGCAAGGAGCCCGAGTCCATCGCCTTTATTCAGTGCGCGGGCAGCCGCGATCTGCAACTGGGCAAGCCCTACTGCTCGCGGGTGTGCTGCATGTACGCCATCAAGCAGGCCATGCTGCTTTCGGGCGCGCTGCCCCTGGCCGACCTGACCATCTACTACATGGACATCCGGGCCTTCGGCAAAAACTACGAGCAGTTCTACATGAACGCCAAGGCCATGGGCGTGGAGTTCGTCAAGGCCAAGCCCATCATCGCGGGCAATAACCCCGACGGCTCGGTGGTGCTGCGCTACGAGGACCAGGAGGGCGGCACCGGAGCCCAGAGCCGCGAGCACGACCTGGTGGTGATGTCCCTGGCCATGCTGCCCGCCTTCCAACCCGAGGGCATCGTGCCGGTGAGCGCGGCGGGCGACGGCTTCCTGGACGTGCCCAGCCCCAAGCTGGCCCCGACTCTGACCGAGGCGCAAGGGGTCTTCACCTGCGGCGCGGCGGCCGGCCCCAAGGACATCGTGGACAGCATCGCCGAAGCGGGCGCGGCCGCATTGGGCGCGGCCAAGTACATGGCCGCTCAGCGCGGCGGCCAAGCGGCCTAGCGGACGGGAGATAGATAGATGAGCAAGCTTAACGAAGGCCAGGAGGCTCCCAAGATCGGGGTGTATGTCTGCCACTGCGGGGGCAACATCTCCGACCACGTGGAGATCGACAAGGTGGTGGAGCAGGCGGGCGGTCTGGCCAACGTGGCCGTGGCCCGCGACAACAGCTTCATGTGCTCCGACCCCGGCCAGGAGATGATCATAGAAGACATCACCTCGGGCAAGGTGAACCGCATCGTGGTGGCCTCCTGCGCCCCGGCCCTGCACGAGGCCACCTTCCGGGGGGCCATCGCCCGGGCGGGGCTTAACCCCTACCTCTATGAGCACGCCAACATCCGGGAGCAGGTCTCCTGGGTGCACCATGGCGCGGGGGCCACGGACAAGGCCGCCGCCCTGGTGGCCGCCGCGGTGGGCAAGGCCGGCGAGCTGGAGGCCCTGGAGCCGATCCGGGTGGAGGCCGAGGCCCACGCCACGGTGATCGGCGGGGGCGTGGCCGGCCTGAGCGCGGCCCGCGACCTGGCCGCCCAGGGCCTTCGGGTGGCCCTGGTGGAAAAGAGCCCCTTCCTGGGCGGACAGGTGGCCCAGCTGGACAAGACCTTCCCCAGCAACGAGGGAGCGGGCGAGGTGCTATCCGCCCTGGCCGCGCAGGTGCTGGCCGACGAGCGCATCACGGTCTACACCTGCGCCGAGCTGGCCGAGTACTCGGGCTATGTGGGCAGCTTCAAGCTGAAGCTGAGGCGCACCCCGCCCGGCGGCGAGGCGCTGGAGCGCCTGAGCCTGGCCGCCGACGCCGCGCCGGGAGATTTCGTGCCCTTTGTGGGCGTGATCGCCGGGCCCGCGCCCGAGGCTGTCGAGGAGATGGAGTTGACCAGCGGGGCCATTGTCTTGGCCACCGGGTTCGAGCACTACACCCCGCCCCAGGGCGAGTACGCCTATGGCGAGCTGGGCGAGGTGATTACCTTGCCCGAGCTGATCCGGCTAATGGCCGACGAGAGCGCCACGGGTGAAAAGCTCGTGGTGAACGGCAAGACCGTCAACAGCCTGGCCCTGATCCACTGTGTGGGCAGCCGGCAAATTCCGGGCGTGCATGAGCCCGGCCCCAGCGGCGAGCTCAACCAGCAATGCTCCCGGGTGTGCTGCACGGCCAGCCTGCAAGCGGCCTGCGAGCTGCGGGAGCGCTTCCCCGAGACCAACGTTTTCGAGTTCTATCGCGATATCCGAACCTATGGCCGGGGGCACGAGGATTATTACCTCAATGCCAGCCGCTCCGGCGTGGTCTTCGCGCGTTTCGCGCCCGAGGCCCCTCCCCGCATCGAGGCGGGCGGCGAGGACAGCGCCCTCACCGTGACCGTGCCGGATCTGCTCTTGGCCGGCGAGGAGCTGGCCATCGGGGTGGACCTGGTGGTGCTGGCCGTGGGCATGGAACCCCGCGACAACCAGGAGCTGGTGGAAAAGATGAAGCTGCCCCTGGGCGCGGACCGCTTCCTCCTGGAGGTGCATCCCAAGCTGCGGCCCGTGGAGCTGCCCGCGGCGGGCATCTATCTGGCCGGGGCCTGCCAGGCGCCCATGGACAGCAGCGAGGCGGCCAACGCGGCCGGTGCGGCCGCGGCCAAGGCCGGGGCCATCCTCAGCGCCGGGTTCGTGGAGTTGGACCCCTTTGTGGCCGAGATCGACTCGGACAAGTGCGTGGGCTCCGGGGCCTGTATGGAAGCCTGCCTTGCCGAGGGGGCCATCGAGATGGTCGACACCCCGGCGGGCCAGCGGGCCCAAGTCAACCCGGCCCTGTGCATGGGCTGCGGGGTGTGCGTGGCCGCCTGCGAGCAGAACGCCATCGAGCTCTCCGGCTGGACCCTGGGGCAATACGAGGCCATGGTCGACGCCATCGTGGCCCAAACCGCGTCGCAAGGAGCGTGATCATGACTCCCGAAGAACGCAAGGCGGCCCTCAAGGCCCTGAAGCAAGAGCGGTCCGAGGCCATCAAGGCCAACGCGGCCCAGGCCAAGCACCAGAGAAAAGACATGGGCCTGATCCGCGAACGCCTGGCCCAAGGACCGGCCACCGCGCCCGAGATCGCCGAGGCCACCGGCCTGAGCCCCAAGCAGGCCATGTGGTATCTGGCGGCCATGCGCAAGTACGGCCAGGTAAACGAGGCCGCCAAAAGCGGCGACTTTTTCAACTATGAGCTTAGCTCCCCGGCCGAGGCTTGCTGAGGAGCTGGGCAACAAAACCGCATTAATTGGAAAGGAAACATCTCATGTCCGAGCAGACTGAAAAGATCGTCTACATCTCCACCAATGGCCCCGAGAACCCGGAGAAAGCCTCCCTGCCTTTCGTGCTGGCCAACGCGGCCATGGCCATGGAAGTGGAGGCGGTGGTGGCCTTGCAGGGCGTGGCCGTGACCCTGGCCAAGGAAGGCTGCTTGCAGCACGTCTTCGCCGCCGGGCTGCCCCCGCTCAAGGAGCTGGTGGAAAACTTCCTGGCCCAGGGCGGCCGCCTCATGGTCTGCGTGCCCTGCATCCGCGAGCGCAAGATCGACGAAGCCGACCTGATCCAGGGCGTGGAGATGATGGCCGCGGCCAAGCTGACCGCCGAGATCCTCGAAGCCAACGCCACCCTGGTCTACTAGAACCCGCCGCGTTAGCGCGGCCCAAGGAGCCAGCCATGGCAGAGTTCCCCTTTTTGGAAGTAAACGAGGCTATCCGGCTATATGGCGGCGAGGACCTGAACGCCTGCATGCAGTGCGGTCTGTGCGCTTCGCTTTGCCCCTGGCGGGAGGTGGAGAGCCCCTTCTTCGCCCGCCAGATGATCCGCCTGGGGCAGCTGGGCCTGGAAGGCTACGAGTCCGACGAGGTGCTCTTCGGCTGCACCACCTGCAACAAGTGCGTGATCAACTGCCCCCGCGAGGTGGACATTATCGGGATCATGCGCGCCATGCGGGCCATGGTGGCCGAGGCGGGCATTCGGCCCGAGCCCCTCAAGACGGCCAGCGGATCTTGCCACGCCAACGGCAACCCCTGGTCCGGCAAGCGGGAGGACCGCCTGGCCTGGGCCAAGGGCCTGGAGGTGCCGGCCTACGGTCCCGACACCGAGTACCTTTTGTTCGTGTGCTGCACCTCTTGCTACGACCAGCGCAGCCAGAAGATCGCGCGCAGCGTGGCCCGTCTGTTGGACGCGGCCGGGGTCTCCTGGGGCGTCATCGGCGCGGAGGAGAGCTGCTGCGGCGAGAGCATCCGGAAAAGCGGCGACGAGGAGCTGTTCTCGAAGCTGGCCGGAGCCAACGTGGAGCTGTTCAACCGGCACGGGGTCAAGAAGATCATCACCACCAGCCCCCACTGCCTCAAGACCTTTAGCGCCGATTACCCCGAGCTGGGCGGCGATTACGAGGTGATCCACTCCAGCCAGCTCCTGGCCCGCCTGGCGGCCGAAGGCAAGCTGAAGCTCAGGGGCGGCGACGGCCGCAAGGTGGCCTTCCACGACCCCTGTTATCTGGGGCGCCACAGCGGGGTGTTCGAAGAACCCCGCGAGCTGCTCACGGCAGCGGGCGCGGAGGTGGTTGCTCTGCCCCGGGAGAAGGATTTCTCCCTGTGCTGTGGCGGGGGCGGCGGCCGGGTGTGGATGGAAACTCCCCGGGAGCAGCGTTTCAGCGTGCTCCGGGTGAACGAAGCGGCCTCGGCCGGGGCCGAGGTGCTGGCGACCTCCTGCCCCTATTGCATCTCCCTGTTGGAAGACAGCCAAAAGACCGAGGGGCTTAGCGAGAGCCTCGAGGTTTTGGAGCTGAGCGAGCTGCTGGCCCAAAACCTGGCCGACTAACCGGACCGAGGGGCGGACCGGGGCGGGCCCGGTCCGCTCCGCCCTTTGCAAGGGAGCACAACATGGCGAACCCTGATTTCAGCAACACGGCCATCGTGGCCTGCGGAACCATGAGCCCGGAGCTTAATCACCTCAAGACCGAGGGATGGCTCAACGCGGGCAAGATCGTCTACACCACCCCGGGCCTGCACCAGAACTGCCCAGAGCTGGAGCGCCAGCTGGCCGAGGCGGTGGAGCGGGTCAAGGACGAGTACGAGCGGGTGATCGTGGTTTACGGCGGCAAGTATTGCTACGTGAACGCGGCCGAGCCCACCCGCACCATGGCCCAGGTGATCGACGGTCTGGGCCCCAAGGTGCGGCGGGTGCAGGCCACCCACTGCATGGACATGGTGGCCTCCGAGGCCGAGCGCGAGGAATTGGCCGGTGGCCAGAAGGTGTGGTGGATGACCCCGGGTTGGGTCAAGTACCGCTCCAAGGTGTTCGAGGGCTGGGACCAGGGCATTGCCAACGAGAATTTCCCGCGCCACACCGGCGGGGCCTGGGTCCTGGACGGCATCGGTCTCTGCGAGGAATACCTCAACGAGCGCCCCGAGGAGATCCTGGACTACTCGGACTGGATGGGCATTCCCTTGCAGGGCGTGCCGGTGAGCCTGGAACGCTTCAAGGCCCTGCTCTCCGAGGCCCTGGAGGCGGAGTAGGGGACACGCGGCCGGCGCGGAGACCCGGGGGCCAGCCCCGGGAGGGGCTCAGTAGTTGACCTGGTCCAATCCCTTGAGGCCCAGGATCTGGCGGGCCTCGTCCGGAGTGGCCGGTTCTATGCCGAACTCGCGGGCGATGCGGATGATCTTGGCCACCTGCTCACCGCTGTTCTTGGCCAAGACGCCCTTTTCCAAATACAGGTTGTCCTCCAGGCCCACCCGGGCGTTGCCGCCCATTAGCAGGGCGTGGGTGGTCAGGGGGAACTGGAAGCGCCCCGCGGCGCAGACCGACCACACGAAGTCGCCTATCTGGCGGCGGGCCGTCTCCAGCAAATGCACCAGATGTTCGATGGTGGCCGGGATGCCGCCCAGGATGCCCAGCACGAATTGCAAATACACCGGGGTTTGCACGTGGCCGTCCTTGATCAGCTGGGCCAGGTTGTTGATCATGCCCACGTCGTAAATCTCGAACTCGGGCTTGGTGCCGTGTTGGCCCATTATCGAGACGAACTTGCGCATGGTGTAAAAGGTGTTGGGGAAAATGAAGTCCTCGGTGGCGCGCAGGTACTCCTCCTCCCAGTCGTGCTTCCAGTCCTTGCCTTTGCCCGCGATGTGGAACAGGGCGAAATTAAGCGAGCCGGCGTTGAGCGAGGCCAGCTCCGGCTCCAGGGAGGCCACCACCTTGGAGCGGTTCTCCACCGGCTCGCCCAGGCGGCCGCCGGTGGTGGTGCATAGCACGATGTCGCAGCGCTTCTTCACCTCGCCGGCCACCTTGCGGTAGATATCCTGATCCGCGTTGGGTATGCCGGTCTGCTCGTCGCGCACGTGCAGATGGGCCACCGCTCCGCCGGCCTCGTACACCGACATGATGTCCGCGATAAGCTCCTCGGCGGTCACCGGCAGGTGGGGCGACATGGAGGGCGTGTGGATGGAGCCGGTCACCGCGGCGGTGATGACGGCCTTGTTGCTATATTGCTCCGGCATGGGATTCACCTCGGCTGTTGGCTTAGTTAGGCTGCATGGCGCGGAAATCGGCGATGAACTGCTCCACCATGCCGGGCAGGTCGTACCCGGCTTGCCAGCCCCATTCTTGGCGCGCCCTGGAATCATCGAGCTGTAGCTGCCCCAGTTGGCTCAACATGCGGTTGATTCGGGGATCGGGCGCGAAGCTCAGGCGAGCCCCCGGCACCCGGGCGCTCACCTCGTCCACCAGCTCCTGGGCCGAATACGAGGGCTTCATCCCCGTGATGTTGTAGACCCTGGTCTTGATGCCGGTCTCCGGCGCGTTGCCCAGCTCCCACAGGGCCCGCACCGTGTCGCGGTAGTAGATCACCGGGCAGCGGGTGTCCGGCTCCACCAAAATCTCGTAGGGCAGTCCTTGCAAGGGCCTTTCGATGGCCCAGCAATTGTAGATGGACATGTGGGGCACCTTGGAACCGGGCCCTACCACCGAGGGCACCCGGACGGCCCGGAAGTCCAGGCCGAAGCGGCGATGCTGGAACATGCCCAGTTGTTCGCAGGAGAGCTTGCACACCCCGTACATGCTGGTGGGATGCTCCACGCTGGCCTCGCTCACCGGCCCGGGGGGCAGGTCCTGGCCGTAGACCGCGATGCTGCTGGCGAAGACCAGGCGCTTGACGCCGCAAAGCCGGGCCGCCTCCAGCAGGCGGTAGGTGCCGTGGATGTTCACCTCGAAGGCGGCCCAGGGGTCCAACTCCGAGGGAACCGAGAGGAGCCCTCCCAGGTGATAGACGGTGTCGACCTCGCGGCGGCGCAATATCTCCACCAGGGAGGAAAGACTGTTCAGGGACGAGGGCTGATACTCCACGGCCTGAGCGATGTCGGCCATGGCCGGCCCGGGCGGGGCCGGGTCCAACAGAAGGGGGCGCTGCCCCTCGGCCACCGCCGTGCGGGCCAGCTGCGAACCGATGAAACCGGTGCCTCCGGTGATGAGAATGGTCATGGCGCGCCCGCTGCTCCCATTGAGTTGGAAACCGTTGGCCGGTCCCGCCTTCCCGTGGCGGGACCGACCAATGGGTTGATGAAATAGCTGGGTGTTTTGTTAAACTACTTGTCCAGGCCAGGGCACCCGGTTTCCCCGCAAGGCACCGCGATCTTCTCCGCGGGCACCATGGTGGGGGTCCCCACGAAAGCGTGGGGGAAGTAGGGGTTCTTGGCCACCACCGGTGCGATCCAGATAGGCTGCTGCACCTGGTGGTCGCAAGCACGCATGGTCCATTTCCCGGCCGGCCCGTCGTAGGTAAGGCCTTCCCAAGCCTTAATGACGTCACTCACCTTGGCGGTGCCGGCCTTTTTCACAGCCTCAGCCCAGAACATGGTGGCCAGGTAGGACTTGCCCCGCAGCCAGGTGGGGTAGTAGCCCTTGGCCTTCTTGAAACCATCCACGAACTCCTTGTTGGCCTTGCCGGGGATGGTGACCATGTAGATCTCGGCGCCCACGCTGCCGATAACGGCCTCGTCGTTGGCCACGGCCTTGATCACGTTCTCGTCGTTGGCAAAGTAGCAGGCGAACTTGGCCTTGAGGCCCAGGGGCTTGGCCTGCTTGAGCAGCAGGGCCATGTCGCTGCCCCAGTTGGAGGTGAACACCACCTCGGCGCCCGAGTTGATGATCTGGCTGACGTAGGGGGCGAAGTCCTTGGTGCCGATGGGATGCAGCACCTTGCCCACGATCTTGGCCTTCGGGTTGAGCTCGGCCAGCTTCTTGATGAAGGCCGCGGTGGCCTGCTGGCCGAAGGAGTAGTCCTGGGCGATGGTGAAGACCTTGGTGAAGCCCTGGCTGGCCACCCAGTTGGCCAAAGCGTAGGACTGGGTGTCGGTGTTGGCGCAGGCCCGGAAGAAGTGCTTGTTGCACTTGCTGCCGGTAAAGCTGGCCGCGGCCATGCCGTAGGAGATGAACATGCCGTCGTTTTTGGAAGCCAGGGTGGTCACGGCGCCGCCCACCGAGCTGCCGGCGCCGCCCATGAAGTACTTGACGCCTTTCTTCATCATCAGCTTGGTGGCCTTGCGGGTGGCCACGGCGGGTTTCAGCTCGCTGTCCACCGCGATCACCTCGACCTTTTGGCCGTTGAGGCCGCCGGCCTTGTTGATGACCTCGGCGGCGTACTGCACCCCTTCCAGGTAGCGGTCGCCGATGTCCTTGAAGGCGCCGGAGAACGGCTCCATCACCGCCAGTTTGATGGTCCCTCCCGCCAGGGACGCCGTGGCGGTGAACACCGCCAGCAGCAGGACCATTCCCACAATAATTACTTTACGCATCTCAAGTTCCCTCCCTTGTTCAGGTAACGTGGCCAACTATGAACCTGGTTAAACCTCCAGGTATGTCTGGCGCACCTCTTCAGCGGCGACCAACTCCTGTCCGTCGCCCTGGAAAACGATGCGCCCCTTGGACATGATGAAAAAGCTTCCGGCCAGCTTCAGGGCCGCCTTGTAGTTCTGCTCCACCATCAGAATGGTCACCCCGCTGTGGCTGATGGCGGCCAGCATCTCCAAGACCGCCTCGGCCACCAGGGGGGCCAGCCCCTCGGTGGGTTCGTCCACCAGGATCAGGTCGGGGTTGCCCATCAGGGTGCGGGCCATGGTGAGCATCTGCTGCTCCCCGCCCGACAGATGGCCCCCCTTGTTGTCCCGCCGCTCGGCCAGGCGGCCGAAGGAATCGAAGACCCTCTCCACGGTCCAGGGCTCGTAAGCGAGGTCCCCGCGGTGAGGCTTGATTCCGATGCGAAGGTTTTCCAGCACGGTGAGCGATTTGAAAATGCGCCGCTCCTCGGGCACGTAGCCCAGGCCCAGCTGGGAGATCTGGAAGGGCTGGCGCCCCACCAATTCCTGGTCCTTGAAGCGCACGCTGCCTTGGCGCGGCTTCACCATGCCCATGATCGACATCAAGGTGGTGGACTTGCCCACTCCGTTGCGCCCCAGGAGGCAGGCCAGGCCGCCCCGGGCCAGCTCCAGGTTCACCCCCTGCAGGACGTGGCTTTTACCGTAATAGCTGTGCAGATCGTTGACCTGGAGAATCATTCGGTTCCCTCCCCCAGGTAGGCATCCTTGACCCTTTGGTCGCAGCGGATTTCCTCGGGGTCGCCGCAGGCCAGGATGACCCCGTAGTGCAACACGGAGATGCGGTCGGCCAGGGTGAATACCACGTTCATGTCATGCTCGATGATGATGCAGGCGATGTTTTCGGTCACTCGGCCTATCATCTGGATGGAGTCCTCGGTCTCCTTGCGGCTCATGCCCGCGGTGGGCTCGTCCAAGAGCACCAGCTCGGGGTCGCAGGAGAGGGTCACCCCCAGCTCCAGGGCCCGTTGCTGACCATAGGCCAGCTCCTGGGCCGGGACGTCCCGATACTCCAGCAGGCCGATGCGCTCCAGTATCTCCTCGCTGCGTTGGGCCAACTGCTTGTCTTGATGAGGGCGCTTGAGCAGGTTGTAGCGCAGGCCCTGTTTGGAGCGGACCCCGGCCAGGACGTTGTCAAAGGCCGTGAGCTGCGAAAAGATGTTGGTGATCTGGAAAGAGCGCGCCATGCCCAGGCGGGCCCGGGTGTAGGCATTTGACGAGGAAATATCGCGGTCCTTGAAGATCACCGCGCCCGAGGTGGCGGGGAACTTGCCGCTGATCACGTTGAACAGGGTGGTTTTTCCCGCGCCGTTGGGGCCGATGACCGCGAAACGCTCCCGCGCCCCCACTTCGAAGTTGACCCCGGTGAGCACCTGAAGGCCCGAGAAGTTCTTGCGGACCTCGTCTACTTTCAGAATGGGATCCTCAGTGGTTCTCATCAGGTCCTCGCTCGTGGTTGTTGGCTCCGCGCAGCCTGGCGGCCAGGCTTTTGGCCAGACCCGAGAGCCCGCCCGGCGCGAACAGCACCATCAGGATGAACAGGACTCCCATGATCAGGGGCCAGTTCTCGGTCAGGTCGCTGAGGAAATCCTGGACGTAGGTGTAAAAGACCGCGCCCACGATTGGCCCCACGAAGCTGGCCGTGCCGCCTATGTAGGTCATGAGCAAAACCTTGGTGGTCATGGCGATGCTCACTGCGTCCTGGGACACGAAGGAGTTGAACACGGCGTAAAAGGAACCGGCCAGGCCGGCCAGGGCGCCGGCGATGATGAACAGGTTGAGACGGGCCACGTTGGTGTTGTAGCCCAGGAAGCGCATGCGCTCTTCGTTTTCCCGGATCAGGAGCACCGACTGTCCCATGGCGGTGCGGGTGAAATACCAGCAGTAGGCCACGGCCAGGCCTATGACCACCACGGTCAGGTAATACATGTCGATGGGGTTGGAGGGGCTCAGCTGGAACAGCCCCAGGTTCACCGCCGGGGGGGAGATGCTCAGCCCGTCGTCGCCGCCGGTCACGGTGTGCCACTTGACCGCGATGGCGAAAACCAGGGCGTTGAAGGCCAGGGTGAGCAGGGCGAAGGGGGTGCCCTTGACCCTGAGCAGCAACAGGCCCACCACCAGGCCCACCATGGCGGTGAACCCCGTGCCCAGGGCCACGGCCAGGAACAAGGGGATGCCGGCCAGGTGGTTCAAGGCCAGGGCCGTGGCAAAGGCCCCCACCCCGAAGAACATGGCGTGCCCAAAGGAAAGCAGGCCGGCATAACCCAACAGCAGGTTGTAGCTCACCGCGTAGAGGGAAAAGATTATGGCCTCGGTGATCAGGCGCAGTTGAAAGGGCGGCATGATCCAGGGCATGGCCGCCAACAGGGCCAGGCCCAGGGGCAAACCCCAGCGGGATACGGCGGATTTGGCGGCGGGCATTATTGCTTCTCCCCGAACAGGCCCTCGGGCTTGACCACCAGCACCAGGGCCATGAGCATGTAGATCAGGGCCAGGGAGAACTGCGGGAACAGGATCACCCCGAAGGATTGCAACTGGCCGATGATGAACGAGGCCAGCACCGCGCCCCCCAAACTGCCCATGCCGCCCACCACGATGACCACGAAGGCGTCGATGAGGATGGACTCGGCCATGCCGGGGAAAACGCTGAGCAGGGGGCCGGCTGCCACTCCGGCGAAGCCCGAAAGCGCGGCCCCCACCGCGAACACCCCCATGAACACCAGGGGTACGTTGATGCCCAGGGCCTCCACCATGGCGCTATCGTCCACCGCCGCCCGCACGATGATGCCGATGCGGGTCTTGAACAGGACCAGGGCCATGGCCAGGCCCAGGGCCACGGCCACCGAAAAGAGGAACAGGCGGTACACCGGATAGGTGATGCCCATGAATTGGACCGTGCCCGCCAGGAAGCCGGTGATGGTCATGGCCTGGGGGCTGGTGCCCCAGATCCACTTCACGCCCTCGTGGATGATGTAGGCGATGCCGAAGGTCAACAGCAGCTCGTGGACATGCCCCAGCACGTGGACCTTGCGCAGGAGGAAGCGCTCGATCACCGCGCCGATGAGCATGAGCAGCAGGGGGCTGATGATCAGGGCCAGCCAGAAGTTCCCGATGACCTGCACCAGGGAATAGGCGAAATAGGCGCCCAGCATATAGAAAGACGCGTGGGCGAAGTTGAGCACGTTCATCATGCCGAAGACCAAGGTGAGCCCGGAGGAAACCAGGAACAACAACCCGGCGTAGGCCAGTCCGTGCAGGAAAAAGACCGCGATTTCACTCATGGCGTCACCCCGATCACGTTGCCCTTCCCTTGGATGCGGGAGCCATTCATTCACCTTCCCCCGAAAGAACCACTTGCAGGATTTTCACCAGGACCTCGTCGCGCTGGGACAGGAGCGCGCTGAGTTTCTCCGGAGGCCAGGAATGGAACCCTTGGCCGGTCTTGGCGCCCAACTGGCCGGCGCGGAACTTTTCGGCCAGCAGGGGAGAGGGCTCCGGCGAGCAGTCCAGCTCGGCCAGGAAGTCCTTGTGGATCTCGTAGGTCAGATCCAGGCCGGCCAGGTCGGCGGTGGCCAGGGGCCCCAGGAAGGCCATGCGCAGGCCGAAGCAGTAGCGCACCACGTCGTCCACGTCCTCGGGGCTGGCGATGCCGCGCTCCACCAGCTGGATAGCCTCCCGCCACAGGGCGTGCTGCATACGGTTGCCGATGAAGCCGGGCACGTCCTTGAGCACCTTGATGGGCTTTTTGCCCACCTCGGCCAAGAGGTCGCACATGGCCGCGAAGGCCTCGTCCGAGGTGGCCGGCGACTTGATCACCTCCACCCCGGGCACCACATGGGGCGGGTTCCAGAAATGGGTGCCCAGCACCCTTTCGGGGTGGCGGAGGCCCTGGGCGATCTTTTGGATGCTGATGGTGGAGGTGTTGCTGGCCAGGATGCAGGACGCCGGGGCCTCTTCTTCCAGGGCCGCGAATATCTTTTGCTTGAGGGCCAGGTTTTCGCTCACCGCCTCGATGATGAAATCGCGCTCTTGGCACAGCCCGGCCAGGTCTTGGCACAGGGTGATGTTGGCCAGGGCCCGCTCCATTTGCTCCGGAGTTACCAGGCCCAGCTTGATCAGCACCGCGAAGCTTTGCCGGATGCGCTCCGGGGCCGAGGCCAGCACCGCCTGGTCCTGGTCGTAGAGCGTGACCAGGCAGCCTCCCCGGGCCAGCAGCTGGGCGATGCCGTGGCCCATGAGACCCGCGCCCAGCACCCCGACCTTGTGTTGCCTATCCATGTGTGCCATTGCCTCGCCGTTCGCGGTTCAGGGGACGATGATGACCATCAGGCATTTGACGTCCTGGTCGCCGGCCGCCACTCCGTAATGCTCGATGCCGGAGTCGAAGTAGATGCAGTCGCCGGTCTCCACCAGGTACTCGTCGGTGCCGTGGGTGAAATGCATGGTCCCCTCCAAAACGAACATCATCTCCTCGCCGTCGTGCCGAAACACCGCAGTGTCGGGATTGTCGGCCGGGATGGTGAGCAGGTAGGGCTCCATGCGTTTGTGGGGATACTTGTGGGCCAGGGTCTCGTAGGAGTAGCCGAAGGAGGTGCCGTTGCGGGCCATGGGCCGCCGCTCGGCGGACTTGACCAGGGAGGCGGAGATTCTCTCCTGGCTCTCGCCCAGGAGCTCGGAAAGGGTGGCTCCCAAGGCCTTGGCGATGACGACCAGGGTGGACAGGGGGGGAGATTTGGGGGAGTTCTCCAGCTTGGACAAATAGCCCTTACTGAGGCCGGTTTTCTGGGCCAGGTCTTCCAGGGAAAGACCGGCCGCCTTGCGCATCCCGCGAAGGTTTTTCCCTATCTCTTTTTCTTCCAGCACCTGTTGCTCCTAGCTCCGATCAGTCCGGGGAAACAACCGGACAAGGTCTCCCAAAAGGATACAATTGCAGCCAACGATAATAAATAAATATGTAATATCAGTTAAATCCATTGGTTGCATGAATCAGCTATGTTTCCTATATGGAAACTCTAAGTTAACCTCGGAGCGGATGTCAAGCCCCACCTGGTCGCGGGGCATTCGCCCGCCCTAGCCGCCGGAGGAATCCGGCGTTTCGCCGGCGGAGTCCTTGATCGGCTGCAAAACGGCCGCCACCAAAAGCTTGGTCGCCTGATCGATCTCTTCCATCTTGTCCGCGTCTGATGACTCCCGCACGATGAGCCAGCGCAGGGCCATGTGGCTGAAGGCTCCCAGGAACAAGTTGCGGAACACGCGGGAGTCCGCTTCCGGCCGGAACACGCCGGCTTCCTGGCCTTGGACGATAACGTCCTCTACCAGGCCGAAGTAGCGCTTGAAGGTGGCAAAGGATTTGGAACCGTAGAAGCGCGCGGTCAGCTGCAACTCCAGCAGGAAGACCTTCAGGAACTGCCGCTCCTGCAAAAAGCTGGTGTAGTGAAACCTGATCAGGCGCTTCAGGCGGCGCACCGGGTCCTTGATCTCGAAGGCGTCGGAGGCCTGCTGGAAGTAGCGCGAAAAATGCTCTTCCGGGATGGAGAGCAGCAGGTCTTCCTTGCTGTCGAAGTAATCGTAGACCGTGCCGTCGGCCACCTGGGCCAGCTTGGCGATCTCGGAGATCTTGGCCTTGTTGTAGCCTTTCTCGGCAAAGACTTGGATCGCGGCCTGGATGATGACGTTTCTTTTCTTGCCCCGGCTGGAAACCTGGGCGGGGGTGGGCAGGAGCATGTGCAGGCACAGGTCCGCGAGGTCCTCGAAGTCCTGCTCGCTGCTCTCCACCTCGCCGCTGCCCAGCTGGAGAACGCTCTCCATGTCCAGGGCGCCCAGCACCGCGTCGCGCATGAGGGTGAGCTTTACGTCGTCGCGGAAGACCTTTTCCCGTCTTCCCTGATCCAGGATGTCCATGAGGATGCCGGCGTACTCCCGGATGAGCTTGTAGGCCTCCGAGTCGTAGAAGTCTTGGGAAGAGCGGCATTCCAACAGGAGCAAACGGGCATAGCCGGCGTGGGCGTCGTTGAAGTGCAGGTGGAACCAGATCATCTTGCGAAGGCGGCTCACCGGGTCGGAGATGCCGGTCAGGTGGTCCTTGAGCTGGACCAAAACGTCGCGCAGACGCTCCTCGGGAATGGAGAACAGCAGGTCCTGCTTGCCCTTGAAGAACTGATAAATGCCCGAGTCCATCACGCCGGCCTTGACGGCGATCTCCGAAATGGAGGTTTCGGCGGGTCCCTTTTGGGACATGATCTCCTCGGCGGCGTCCAGAATGCGCTGGCGCTTTTCGGCCCTGCCGCCGGTTTCGGAAACTATGTACTTGGGCTTGTTCATGGGCATCACCTACCGCTCCGCTCCCTGGCCCCCCCCTTAGCCATAAAGCTTTTTGATCTGTTGTTTGAGTATCTTTCCCGTGCCTCCCCGGGGGAGGTCCTGGACCACTTCGGCCTCCCGGAGCGCCTTGAAGTGGGCCATGTTATCACGGGTGAAATCCACGATGTCCTTGGCGGTCAGGCTGGCCCCGGGCTTGAGCATCACCACCGCCTTGGGCACCTCGCCCCAGCGGTCGTCCTTTTTGCCGATGACCGCGCATTCCAGGATGTCGGGGTGGGAGTAGAGCACCTTTTCGATCTCCAGGGAGGAGATGTTCTCCCCTCCGCTGATGATGATCTCCTTGAGCCGGTCCTTGATGTAGAGCGAGCCGTCCTCGCCCATGGCCACCAGGTCGCCGGTGTGGTACCAGCCGCCCTCCATGGACTCGGCGGTGTCCTCGGGCTTGTTCAGATAGCCCTTCATCACCATGTCCCCGCGCACCAAGAGCTCGCCCACCGACTCACCGTCCCAGGGCAGCGCCTCGCCCTGGGGGCCGGAGACCTTGAAGGTGACGCCGCACAGGGGGAAGCCCCAGGTCTCGTGGCAGCGGTGGCGCAGGGTCTCCTGGTCCAGGTCCGGGGGCAGCTCGGGCAGGGCGATGAGCGGGCAGGTCTCGCTCATGCCGAAGCCGCCGTGCACCGTACAGTCCAGGGCCTCCTCGGCCCGGGGGAACATGCCGGTGGGGGCCGGAGCCCCGCCGATGAGCACGTCGCGCAGGCTGCTCAGGTCGTACTCGCCCAGGTTGGGCAGCTCCAGAATGGCGGTGAGCATGGTGGGCACGATGTAGAAGCGGGTGACGCTTTCTTCCTGAACCAGGCGCAGCACGCCCTCGGCGTCGAACTGCTTCTGCATCACGTGGCAGCCGCCCTTGCCCACCAGGTAGTGGGGAACCCCCCAGCCGTTGACATGGAACAGGGGGATCAGGTGGAGTTGCACGTCGGTCTCGTAGATGGGCATGGAGGCCATGGCCGTGAGGGCGTGCAAATACAGGTTGCGGTGGGTGAGCAGCACGCCCTTGGGCGGCCCGGTGGTGCCGCTGGTGTAGAACAGCTCGGCCGGGTCGTCTTCCTCGAAGGGGAAGGTGAAAGGCTCGGCGGGCGGCCGGGGAGCGGATTGCTCCAGCAGCTCGTCGTAGGTGGCCCCGCACCAGGCGGGAGCGTTCTCGTCCTCCTCCAGCAAAAAGACGCGGCCCGCGGCGCTGCTGTTCTCCACAAAGGAGGCCACCTTGTCCACCAGGTTGGGATGCACCAGCAGGGCGGCCGGTTGGGCGTCCTGAAAGATGTATTCCAGGTCCTCGGGGCTCAGCCGGATGTTGAGCGGCAGGAGCACCGCGCCGATCTGGGGCACGCCGAAGTAGCACTCCAACAGGCGGTGGCAGTTGTAGCCCAGGAAAGCCACCCGGTCCCCGGGCTTGATGCCCAGGCCCACCAGGGCGTCGCTCAGGCGCTCCACCCGCTGGCCGAACTGGGCGTAGCTCCATCTTTGGCCCCCGCAGACCACGGCGGTGCGCCGGGGAAACACGGTCAGGGCTCTTTCCAAAAAGCGTATGGGGGTAAGAGTGATGTTCATGTGCCTTGCCCTGCTACCGCTTGGAGTAATCGTGCCAGCCCCGGCCGGTCTTGCGGCCCAGGTGGTTGGCGTTGACTTTCTGCTTGAGCACCGGCCGGGGCCGGAAGCGCTCGCCATAGGCCTCGAAGAGAATCTCCTGCACCCAGAGGTTCAGGTCGTTGCTGGTCAGGTCCATGAGGGTGTAGGGGCCCACGGGATGACCCAGGCCCAGCTTGCAGGCGATGTCCACGTCCTCCACCGAGGCCACGCCCTCCTCGACCAGGCGGTTGGCCTCGATCCACATGGCGTGCAGCAGGCGGTTGACCGCGAAGCCGGGCACGTCCTTGACCCGAATGGGGGTCTTGCCGATGAAGCGGCAGGCCTCGCTCATCTGGGCCACCGCCTCCTCGCCGGTCTCCAGGCCGGGGATCACCTCCACCAGCTTCATCACCGAGGCCGGCGAGAAGAAATGGGCCCCCAGGAAGCGGGAGCGCCGCTCCGGGCCGAGGCCGGCGGCCAAGAGGGTGATTGGCAGGGAGGAGGTGTTGCTGGCCAGCAAGCAAGTAGGAGGGCATACCTGGTCAGCGCCCCGCCAAATCTCCCTCTTGACCGCCAGATCTTCGAACACCGCCTCGATCACCAGCTCGGCCCGGGCCAGGGGGGCCAGCTCCCCGGCGGGCGCGATGCGCTCCAGGGCGGCGTCCTTGGCCCCGGCCTCCAGGCGGCCCTTGGCGATGGCCTTGTCCAACACCGCGCCCAGGCGGTCCTTGCCCTTTTGGGCGGCCTCCAGGTGTTGGTCGATCAGCTCCACCCTGCAGCCGGCCAGGGCGAAGCACAGGGCGATCTCCGCGCCCATCATGCCCGCCCCGATCACGCCGATGTTTTTAAGCTCGCTCATGCTGTCCGCTCTCGCTTTCCGGTCCGCCGGCCTCAGGCCACCTTGATGAGGCAGGCGTCGGCCTGGGCCAGACCCCCGCAGATGGAGGCCAGGGCGTAGCCGCCGCCCCGCCGCCGCAGCTCGTACATCAGGGTCATGATCAAGCGGGCCCCGCTGGAGGTGTTGGGGTGGCCGATGGCTATGGCGCTGCCGTTGATGTTGGTCTTGGCGCGCACCGCCTCGGTCTTGGCCGCGTCCTTGCCGCCCAGCATCAGGGTGGAGACCAGGGGCACCGCGGCGAAGGCCTCGTTGATCTCCATGACCGCCACGTCGTCCAGGCCGATGCCCCCCAGCTCCAGGGCCTTGAGGCTGGCGTAGGCCGGGCCCTCGGGCATGCGGTTGGGGGCGATGGCGATGGAGGACATGGACACGATCTCGGCCAGGGGCTCCAGGCCCAGGGCCTCGGCCCGCGCCCGGGTCATGAACAGGATGGCCGTGGCCCCGTCGTTGAGTCCCGGCGCGTTGCCCGCGGTGATGCCCTGGCAGCCGTAGATGCCCGGCAGCTTGGCCAGCTTTTCCAGGCTCACGTCCGGGCGGTACTGCTCATCGATATTGAGCACCCGCTCCTCGCCCTTGGGCTGGGGCAGGCTCAGGGTCATCATTTCCTCTGCAAACTTGCCCGCCTCCCAGGCAGCCCCGTAGTTCTGGTGGCTGCGCTGGGCCCACTCGTCCTGCTCCTGGCGGCTGACGCCGTACTCGGCGGCCACGTTGTCCGAGTCCACGGACACGGGGTTGAAGTCCTTGTAGCCCAGGGCATAGAGGGGGTCTTCCATGTTCACGTCGCCCAGGCGGAAGCCCTTCCACCTAAGGCCACGCACGATCAGGGGCTCCTGGCTGAAGGAGGTGGCCCCACCGCCGATGGCCGAGCTGATCTCGCCGGCCATCATGGCCCGGCAGCCCAGGTGCACCGCGCTCATGGCCGAAACGCAGGCCTTGTCCAGGGCCAGAGAGGGGGTTTCGGCGGGCAGCCCGGCCTTCAGCAGGGTCTGGCGGGCCGCCACGGGGGTGTAAACGTCCTTGCAGACGGAGGTGTCGCCAACCCCCCAGAAAACCTCATCAACTTCCTTGCCGTCCACGCCGGTCCGGGCCAGCACCTCGCGCATGGGCAAGGCGCCCAGGTCGAAGTAGTCAAACTCGCGCAGGGCGCCGCAGTATTTGCCGAATGGGGTTCTGGTGGCCCCAACGATCACGATATCCTTGTACAATGTCTGAGCTTCCCGGTGTTAAGGTGTCGTCGTCCTTGGTGTTTTGCCTGTGGGGCCGCCCCTAGGCCAGCAGATCGTTGGCGATTATGGAGCGCTGAATCTGATTCGTGCCTTCATAAATTTGAGTAATCTTGGCGTCGCGCATCATGCGCTCCAAGGGGAACTCCTGGGTGTAGCCGTAACCGCCCAGGAGTTGCACCGCGTCGGTGGTCACGCTCATGGCCGCGTCCGAGGCGCTCCACTTGGCCATGGAGGCCAGCTTTTTGATCTCGCGCGAATCGGGCTCCTGGTCGATGAGGGAACAGGCCCTATAGACCATGGTGCGGGCCAGCTCCACCTTGAGGGCCATCTCGGCCACCATCCACTGCACGCCCTGGAAGTTGCTCAGCGGCTGCTTGAACTGCTCGCGCTCCTTGATGTAGGCCACTGCATGGTCCAAGGCGCCCTGGGCGATGCCCAAGGCCTGGGCCCCCACCAAGGGGCGGGTGTAATTGAAGGTTTTCATTAAGGTATAGAAGCCGCTTCCCGGCTCGCCCAGGAGGTTGGCCTCGGGCACCCAGCAATCCTCGAACACCAGCTCGCGGGTATCGGAGCCCCGGATGCCCAGCTTGTGCTCCTGCTTGCCCACCGTGAAGCCCTCGGTGTCCTTGGGCACCACCAACAGGCTGATGCCCCGGTGGCCTTTGGCCTTGTCCGTATAGGCCACCACGGTGGTGTAGTCGGCCACCCCGCCGTTGGTGATGAATATCTTGCTGCCGTTGATCAGATAGCCGCCGTCCTGCTTCACCGCGGTGGTGCGGATGCCGGTCACGTCCGAGCCGGCTCCCGGTTCGGTGATGGCGCAGGCTCCGAGGGACTCTCCTTCAGCCATGGGCCGAAGGAAATTCTGTTTCTGCTCCTCGTTGCCGCCCAGGAGAATGGGGTCCGTGGCCAGCCCCTGGGTAGTCAGGATCACCGAGGTGGAGGCGCAGGAGCGGGCCACTTCCTCCACCACCAGGGCCATGGCCAGCATGCCGGCGCCGGCTCCGCCGTACTCCTCGGGGATGTGTACGCCGAGTAGGCCGTTTTCTTGTAATATACGCTTGTTATCCCAGGGAAACTCGCCGTTGGCGTCCACGGAGGCCGCCCGGGGCGCGAACTCGTTCTCGCTGATTTTCCGGATGCTGTCGCGTAGAAGAATCAACTCCTCGGAAAATTGAAAGTCCATTTTTCAGATCCTCGTGGATGTTTAGGGCTAGTCAGGAGGTAGTTATAGCAATCCGCTAAAATGTGTGTCAACAAAAATAATAACTGAATAAAATTCTAAAATGGCAGTGCCGTTGGATGGGCTTGGTGAGGGGGGGTGGTGTTTAAGTGAGAGAATATACTGTATAAATAATTGGTAGGCCAGGGCGGCAACTCTCTGTAGGCTGAAATTGCGTTCGGAATTGGGCCTGAAAAATTATCTAAGCTTGGGCTGGAGCGGGGCAAGGGCCCACGGACAGGCGAAGCGCTCCGGGATTGCCGGATGCGTTAATGCCGGAACTGGGAGGGGTAGGGACTGAACGGAATGGAACAGGCGGTTAGCGACTCCGCTAACCGCCTGATAATTTTGGTAGGCCGGACGGGATTTGAACCCGTGACTTCCACCGTGTGAGGATGGCAATCACACAAGACCTTAAAAACATTACTATAACAATAAGATACAAAGCACAAAAAGCACGATAGCCTACAAATAGCCTACATTTTCTCATGGCTTGAGCTCGTGGCGACCGGTCCATAGAGGGATGGTCACGACCTTTTTGCCTCAAGCAATGCCCCCAGGCTTTCCATGGCCGACTCGGACTGCTCTTGGTCCAGATGGCTGTACCGGAGGAACACGGCCAGGGTCTTGTGGCCTGTTGGCGGTCATGACGACAGAGCGGCGCGAGGGGCGCAAAAACTCTGGGACTTAGACTCCTAATTTGACCTGTTATATGCCAAGCTCATCGCGCTATAATCTTCGTGGTCTCTAGGGGGAATAGCGCTTCGACCACCGGTACCCGCCAGTCGAAAAAGAGCTGATGATTACCCAGGCCGCAATAGCAGTAATGGGCACCCTTGACTCCAAGGGTGATGAACATCTTTTTTTAAAGGAGGGCATCGAGCGGAGGGGTTATCGGGCGCTGACCATCAATGTGGGCACCCGCACCGCTCCGGCCTTTACCCCGGACCTGGACCTGCGACCCACTCGGGTGGAAAGCAGGGACCAGGCCATAGCCGCCACTATCCAGCGGGCCCGCCATGCCCTGGCCGAGCTTTTCGCTCGGGGCCATATCCGCGGCGTCATCTCCGCCGGCGGGGGCAGCGGCACCCACTTGGTCACCAGCGTCATGAAGGTGCTGCCCCTGGGGGTGCCCAAGGTGATGGTGTCCACCGTGGCCGCCCATGACATGGCCCAGGTGGTGGGCACCAAAGACATCACCATGATGCACAGCGTGGGCGACCTGCTGGGGGTCAACTCCCTCACCGGTCTGATCCTGGACCGGGCCGCGGGCGCCATCTGCGGCATGGTGGCCCGGGATTGGCAGGGGACGGCGGGCAAACGGCGCATCGGCTTGAGCATGTTCGGGTTCATCACCCCAGCGGCCGAGGCAGTCAAGGAACGGCTGGAAGCCCATGGTTACGAGGTAATCGCCTTTCACGCCAACGGCATCGGCGGTTTGGCCCTGGAGGAGTTGGCCGCCGAGGGCCGCTTCGACGCCATCCTGGACCTGGCGCCCCACGAATTGGCCGACACCCTCAAGGACGGCTACTGCAGGCTCATCGGCCCGGGCCGTCTGGAGCCCTGCCCTGGGAACGGCATTCCTCGCCTAGTGGTGCCCGGCGGCCTGGACTGCGCGGTGCTGGAGTTCACCCGCGACACGGTGCCCCCTGAATACGCCCACCGCAAGATATTTTTTTATGACTTCCGCTCGGCGGTGCGTTTGAGCCGGGAGGAAACTCTCTTTCTGGCCAAGCAACTGGGAGACAAGCTCAACCGCGCCGTTTCACCGATCAAGGTGCTCATCCCCTTGGGAGGATGGTCCGCGGCCGATGGTTCCGGCGCTCCCTTGCACGACTCGGCTTTGAGCCGTGCCTTTATCGACCAATTGCGCGGAGATCTGCGTCCGGAGATCGCGGTGGAAGAGGTGGAGCATCACATCAACGACCCCGCCTTTGCCGCCGTGGCGGCGCTGGCCATGATCGGAATGCTCTAGCCCTTTAGTCATCAGGGGATATTTTTTTCACTGGCCGCAAGTGAACGGCGGACCCGCCCTGGGGCGGATCCGCCGTGATTGTCTAGTTAAAGTTTCCGGGTCGCTTACTCGAATCCCAGCTCCGACCAGCGCGCTTCGACCTTCTTGACCACATCGGGGTCGAGCGCGATGGGGATGGGCTTGTCCTTCCAGTCATAGGGTATGGTGGCGTCCAGCAGCAGGCGGCCGGTGATGTCGCGGGTGCTGATGGGCAGCGAGGGGTCCAGAGGAGTGGAGCGTCCCCGCTTGATGACCTGGCTCCGATTGGGCTGGAAACGGAAGGCCAGGGCGTACATGACCCGGGGGATGTCCCAGGGGTCGATGTCCTCGTCCACCACGATGACGGTCTTGAGGCCGTAGGCCCCCATCTCCGTGGAGATGGCCGCGGTGAGCACCTGGTCGGCGTGGCCGGGGTACATCTGCTTGACCGAGATGATGGCCAAAAAGCGGCCCGAGCCTTCGGGCGGGCAGTAGACCGAACGGATGCCGGGTATCTTCATGGCCTTGAGCTGCTGCCACAGGGTGGCCCCATAGGACAGGGCCATGGTCATGTGGGTGTCGGTGACCGCCCGCCCCACGGTGGTTCCCCACATGATGGGGTTGTCGCGGTGGGTGATGCATTTGACGTCGATGAAGTTGCGCGGATCGGTGCCCACCCCGGAGTAATAGCCGGTGTACTCGCCGAAGGGCCCTTCCTCCATGAACTTCTCGGCGTCGACCTCTCCCTCCACCACGATCTCGGCATGCGCCGGGATGGGCAGGTCCACCGTTTCACCAGGCACCACCTCCACCGCCTGGCCCCTTATGGCGCCGGCCACGTCGTACTCGCTGGTGAAGGCCGAGAGGCGGGCCGCTCCCAATATGAACAGCAAGGGGTCGCAGCCCACGATGGAGGCCACGGGCATGGGCTTGCCCAGGGCCTGGTACTTCTTGAGCATTATGTCGGCGTGCTTGCCCTTGATGAACTGGGTGCCCAGCTTGTCCTTGCCCAACAGCTGGGAGCGGTAGGTGCCCAGGTTGACCCAGCCCGTCTCAGGATCCTTGGTGATGATGAAGTGGGCGGTGCCGAAGAAGCGGCCGCCGTCCAGGGGATACCACTTGGGCACCGGGAACTTGTACAGGTCGACATCGTCGCCGGTGAGGATGTTCTGCTTGCAGGGGGCCGAGTCTCGATCCACCTCCACCGGCGGCAGCAGATCATCGCCCACCTCAACCCATTTTTCCATGATTTGGACCAGGGAGGAGCTCCTGGGCATGCCCATGATCACCGCCAGCCGTTCGGCGGTGGTGCACACGCTGGTTATGACCGGGGTGTCGTAGTCCTTTACGTTTTCAAACAACAAGGCGGGGCCGCTCTTCTCCTCGTTGAGCTTGGCGATGTGGGAAAGCTCAAGGTCCCAATCCACCTCGGCTTTAATTCGGTGCAGGATGCCTTCCTGCTCACACGCGGCAATAAAATCCCTCATGTCCTTCATAGAAACTGCTCCCTCCTTGTCGCCCTCGGGCGGGTTAAACGTGCAAAAGCACCTCCCCTAATGGGGCGTTTTGTACAATCGCCTTAAATATGAGGAAGATAGGCCCGCAAAGTCAACTCATATAATATTATGCACACTATAACTATAAGTTATATTAAGGCAGTTAATTTACGCGATCGTAAGCTTGAGCTGCTCTGGTATCTGCTTAAAATACATAAAAAAATATTGCAATTCAATTTGGGAAGGCAACCGTAGTCAGCGTTGAATAGTGTTGGACATTAAATGTGAAAGCATAAATTGGATTGTTATAAGCAGGTGACGATTCGCTGGCGGGGCGGGGTGGCGCGGGCGGTTTCTGGTCTGGGATGGTTGGGAGCCAGGGTCAAGCCTGGTCCTGATAGAGCAGATTCAAGAAGGCTTTTGCCGGCCGCGACAACTCGTGGCCCTTTAGAACGGCGGTGCAGATATCCAGGCTGGGCTGCTCCCCCTGCAAGGTAAAGGTGGCTATGCGGCCGGCCCGAATCTCCGCTTCCGTCCCGGAGCGGGTCAAAAAGGAAATGCCCTGTCCCTGGGCCACCTGCTCCTTGATCACCTCGGCATTGCTGGTTTCAAACACGATGATGGGCTTCGCGCGGTGGCTCCGGTAAAGGTCGGCCACCACCTTGCGGGTGCCCGAGCCCTTTTCCCGCATGATGAAGGGTTGGGAGGCCATGGCTTTGAAGGGAACATTTTTTTGGCGGGCCAAGGGATGCTCGGGGGCCACGATGGGTATCAGCACTTCGTTGCGGAAGGATTTAAACTCCACCCGCCGCACCCGGCCCGGAGCCGCGATCACCGCCACCTCGATGTCCAGGGACCAGAGGCGCCTGGCCATCTCCCGGGAACTGCCCTCGATCAAAACAATGTTTACCAAAGGATAGTTGCTTTGGAAGCGGGCCAAAAGGGGCGGCATTATGGTGCGGGCATAGGTGCGGGCGGTGCCCAGTTTGAGGGTGCCCTTTTTGACCAATCTCATCTGTTTAATGGCCTGAGTGGCCTCCTCTTGCAGCTTGAATATCTTGCGGGCGTGGACCAGTAAAACCTCGCCCGGCTCGGTGAGCACCAACTTTTTGCCCAGGCGAGCGAAAAGCTTCACTCCTAAGTCTTCTTCCAGGTTGCGGATCTGTGCGCTGACCGCAGGCTGGGTTACGTTAAGTTTTTCCGCTGCCTGGGAGAAGTTCAGGGCCTGCGCGGCGTGGAAAAAAGTGTGTAACTGGTTCAAATTCATGGCTTGATATTAGGCCAGCCTCTAAGTAATGTCAACCTGTAAAATTAAGCGTGAAGATGTAACCACATGGAAATACATGATCTAATACAATTAGATCATAAGTTAAACTTATAAGAACAATAATTTTATTTGGCTTGATGTTTGGCAAAGCCATGAGCCATGATCATGACGTAATTCAATCCGCCATTTGAAATAGGTAAATCATGCAGCGGACGGTTGGCTCGAATATTTTCATTCTTACGCCGGCTCTTTGGTTGTTGAGTAATGGAAAGATTTTTGGCGGTTTCCCACGGTCCTAAACAAAGGGGGCACCCCTTTTTTCCGAGGCATTCTATTCAGAGGGAGATAGGGCTATGGGCGAAAGTAAATTGAAGTTTCCCGACCCGCACGAGGTAGAAAAGATTCCTGGTACCGAGGGTTGGGAGCGAATGTTCCCCTATCAGTATCCGTTCGTGACCGACGACCCGGAACGCGAACAGTACGAAAAGGGGATGTTCTGGTTTTATGACGGGCTGCATTACCCTGAGCCTATTTATCCCTTTGACATAATTTGGGACGAGGCCTGGTATCTGGCCCTGTCCCAGTTCAACACCCGAATCTTCGCCGTGCCTCCGGTATATGGCGTGGATCACCGCATCATCAACGGTTACATCTACATTTCGCCGGTGCCGGTGACCGACCCCGCCGAGATCGAGGCCCGGGTGGGCCATTTCATGGAGAGGGCCGGCTACTACTACGAGAATTGGAACAAACTCGAGGGGCAGTGGGTCAAGAAGCTCGAGGGGATCATCTCCGACCTGGAGGCCCTCAAAATCGATCCCCTGCCCGAGCTGGAAGACAAGTCGGTGGTCATGGAGGGCTTGGGCAAGTCCAAGGGCTATGACCTGCTCCATGCCTACGACAAGCTGATCGATCTGGGCCTGCTCTGCTGGCAGTACCACTTCGAGTTCTTGAACCTGGGCTACGCGGCCTACGTGACCTTCCTGGACTTCTGCCAAAAAACCTTCCCGGACGTCCCCCTGCAGCGGGTCACCCAGATGGTCTCGGGCATCGACGTGATCATGTACCGCCCGGACGAGGAGCTCAAGAAGCTGGCCCGGGCGGCGGTGGATCTAGGGGTGGATGACATCGTCAATTCCGGCAAGAAATTTGTCGAGGTAAAGGCCGAGCTGGAGAACTCGCCAAACGGCAAGGAATGGCTCCAAGCCTTCGAAAAGGCTCGCTATCCTTGGTTCTGGACCTCCACGGGCACCGGTTGGTACCACCACGACAAATCCTGGAACGACGACCTGGACATCCCCCTGGCCTCCCTGTGCATCTACGTGGACAAGGTCAAGGCGGGCAAGCCGATTGAGCGGCCCATGGACGATGTCATCAAGGAGCGCGACCGCATCACCGACGAGTACCGCGCCTTGCTGCACGACGAGGAGGCCAAGGCCGGCTTCGAACAGCTGCTGGGCACCGCCCGCACCGTGTTCCCCTATGTCGAGAACCATCTGTTCTATGTGGAGCATTGGTTCCATTCGGTGTTCTGGAACAAGATGCGCGAGGTGGCGGCCATTCTCAAGGACTACGGGTTCATCGAGGAAATTGAGGATGTCTGGTATCTCAAGCGGGCCGAGATCAAGGAGGCCTTGTGGGACGTGGTCACCGCCTGGGCCACCGGCGTCAAGCCGCGCGGCCCCCAGGTGTGGCCGCAGGAAATCGCCTGGCGCAAGGGGGTAATGGACAAGTTCCGCGAGTGGACTCCCCCCGCGGCGGTGGGCACCGCGCCCGAGGTGATCCAAGAGCCTTTCACCGTGGTCCTGTGGGGCGTCACCAACGACTCCCTCAAGGCCTGGGCCGAGGTGGATGCGGCCGGCGACCCGGATTCGGTGAACCAGCTCACCGGCTTCGCGGGCAGCCCCGGCGTGGTCGAGGGCAAGGCCAGGGTGTGCCGCACCGTGGCCGAGATAGGCCAGCTGCAAGAGGGCGAAATTTTGGTGGCGCCCACCACCTCGCCCTCCTGGGCCCCGGCTTTCCAAAAGATACAAGCGGCGGTCACCGACGTCGGCGGGGTCATGTGTCACGCGGCCATCGTCTGCCGGGAGTACGGCATGCCCGCGGTGGTGGGCACCGGCCACGGCACCAGCATTATCAAGACCGGCATGACCCTCAAGGTGGACGGCGGCACCGGCAAGGTGATCATTGTAGAACGTTAATCCCGCGCCCGGCCGCCCCGGCGGGGCGGCCGGGTTACGCCATGCTTGCCGTGGACAAGGCGCCCCTGGCCTTTTGCGGCGAGCCATCACGGAGCACGCATGAGCCGAACTCAACCCCTGGTTTGCTGGTTTCAAGAGTGCCACAAGGACTCGGTGCCCCTGGTGGGCGGCAAGAACGCATCCTTGGGCGAGTTGATCAACGCGGGCATCCGGGTCCCTCCGGGCTTTGCGGTCACCACCGAGGCCTATCGGCGCTTTATCAGCCAGGGCGGGGTGGACCGCGAGATCAAAGACGCTTTGGCCGGGTTGGACCATGAGGACTCCGCCGCCTTGGACCAGGCCAGCTCCCGCATCAGAGGCTTGATCGAATCCTGCCCCATCTCCACCGAGCTCGAAGACCACATCGCCGATTACTACCGCCGGTTGTCCAAGATCTGCGGACTTCCCGCGTCTCCGGTGGCGGTGCGTTCCAGCGCCACCGCCGAGGATCTGCCCGGGGCCAGCTTCGCCGGCCAGCAGGATACCTACCTGTGGATCCGCGGGGCCGAGGGGGTGCTGGAGCACGTGCGTAAGTGCTTCTCCAGTCTTTTCACCGCCCGGGCCATCGCCTACCGCATCAAGATGGGCTTTGCCCAGGAAGAGGTGGCCCTGAGCGTGGGCATCCAAAAGATGGCCAACGCATTCACCGCCGGGGTCATGTTCACCCTCAATCCGGCCAACGGCGACCGCTCAATGATCGTCATCGATTCCAATTTTGGTTTCGGGGAGTCGGTGGTTTCCGGCGAGGTCACCCCGGACAACTTCCGGGTGGACAAGGTGACCATGGAGATCGTGGACAAGACCATCTCCAAGAAAGAAGTCTACTACACCCTGGAGCCGGCCGAGCACTGTTCGCGCAAATTCACTCTTCCCAAAGAGCGGCAGATGTCCCAGTCCACCATCGACAAGGACGTGCTCGAGCTGGCCCGCATGGGCAAGATCATCGAACAGCATTACCGATGCCCCCAAGACATAGAGTGGGCGGTGGATAAAGACATGCCTCAGACCGGCAGCGTGTTCATTTTGCAGAGCCGGCCGGAAACGGTCTGGAGTTGCAAGTCGTCGGACAAGCCGCCCGAGACGGGGAAGAAGAAGACGGCCATGGATCATATTTTGTCCAATCTCATGATGGGCAAGAAGCTCTCTTAAGGGGTTCAGCCCGGGAGAGGGCGCCGGGAAGTTGCATATCGCCTGTTAAACACGGCTGCGAGGGCCCGCGCAGCCGGCAAATCCAGGCCAGTCAGATCGAGACAAAGGGGCGGTGTCCGCCGGCCCTACACGGGAAGCTACGCCCAAAAACAGGCAAGGAGGCCAGCCAAAATGAAGCCGATCAGATACACCCAAGCCATGATCGACGAGTTCAAGGGCGATGGCTATTGGACCGACGAGACCTTCTTCGACTTTTACGACCGCAACGCAACTCAATTGGGTGACAACGAGGCCTTGGTGGACTCGCAGTACAGGGTCACCTGGGCCCAGGCCAAGGATCTGACCAACGCCATAGCCACCGCCTGGGCCGAGGGCGGCCTGCCCAAGGACGCCCGGGTGATCATCCAGTCGCCCAACAGCGTCTACGGCTTCCTGGCCCGCATCGCCGCCGAGCGGGCCGGGCTCATTTCCCTGACCGTGTACCCCTATCTGCGGCAGCGCGAGTTGGAATACATGATGGAGCTCACCCAGGCCTCAATGGTGGTGATCCCCCACGTGTACCGCAAGTTCGACTACCTGGAGATGTACAAGGGGTTCATGCAAAAGTTCCCCAGCCTGAAGCAGGTTTACCTGTTCGACGAACAGGTGCCCGCGGCAGCTCCGGAAGGCACCAAGAGCCTGGTGGCCACCTCCCAGGAGTACCTGGGCCGCATCGACCTGGGGCTTTTGGATTCGCGCCGCCTGGACACCACCGGCGACGTGGCCCTGTTGACCACCACCACCGGCACCACCGGCATTCCCAAGCTGGTGGAGTGGCCCATCGCCTCGCGGGTGTGCACCGCCAAGGGGCGCATCGACATCTGGGGCCTGAATCAGGACGACATCACCATGGCCGTGGCCCCCCATGCCGGCGGCGCGGCCGGCACCCTGACCTACTTCGCCGCGCCCATGGCCGGGGCCAAGACGGTGATGCTCGAGGAGTTCGACCCCCACCTGGCCTTGGAGGTCATGGCCAAGGAGAAGGTCACGGCCATCGGGGTGGTGCCCACCCACCTGGTGCGCATGCTGGAGCAGGACATAGAGTCTTTCGACCTGTCCAGCCTGCGCTTCATTCGTTCGGCCGGCGGCTATCTGCCTCCCAAGGTGGCTTCCGAGGCCGAGGAGCGCTTCGCGGCAGCCATCACCAGCGACCTGGGCACCCAGGACGTGGGTTCGGTGAGCGGCTGCCGGGTCACCGATTCGGTGGAGGTGCGGCGCGGCTCGGTGGGCCGCCCCCTGCCGGGCAACGTGGTCAAGCTGCTTGATGACGACGGCAAGCAGGTACCCGATGGAGAGCCCGGGGTGTTGTGGTTCAGGGGCCCCCATGCCCCGGCCGGCTATTACCGCGACGAGGATCTCACGGCCACGGTTTTCAACCCGGACGGCTGGAGCACCACCGGCGACATCGTCAAGCTCGACCAGGAGTGCCTGTGGATCATGGGCCGTAAAAAGGACATGATCATCCGCGGCGGCCAAAACATCTATCCCGCCGAGCTCGAGGGGATGCTCAACAACCATCCCGCCGTGGGCTCGGTGGCGGTGGTGGGCATGCCCGACGAGGAGATGGGCGAAAAGACCTGCGCCTACGTGACTCCCAAGCCCGGGGCTTCGTTCAGCTTCGCGGACATGGTGGAATTCCTGCTGAGCAAGCAGATCTCCAAGTACAAGCTTCCCGAGCGCTTGGAGATCATCGAGGACATGCCCACGGTGGGCGACTCGGGCAAGATAAACAAGGAAGACCTGAAAAAGGATATCGCGGCCAAGCTCGCGGCGGAAAAGGCCTGACATGTCAGCCGCGATACTGCTCATATCCACCCTGGACACCAAGGCCCAGGAAACCCGCTACCTGCGCCAGCGCATGGAGCGGGGCGGGGCCGAGGTTTTGCTCATGGACCTGTCCATGGGCGCGGCCTCGGATGAGAGCTGCGAGATTCCGCCCAGCGAGGTGGCCGCCGCCGCGGGGTGGAAAATCGAAGACATCCGGGCCTCCCGGGAGCGGGCCAAGATAACCGCGGCCATGATCCAGGGCGCAGTGAACATCGCCTCGGAGCGTTTCGCCGGTGGACGGCTGGACGCGGTGGTGGGCCTGGGCGGCTCCACGGGCTCCCTGATGGCCACGGAGGTGATGCGGGCCTTGCCCTTCGGCCTGCCCAAGCTTATGATTTCCTCTACAGCCGCACTGCCCGGTTTGGCCACCCGCTACATCGACACCGGGGATCTGCTTTTGTTCCACACCGTGGTGGAGATCGCCGGGCTTTCGCCCCTGCTGACCAGCGTGCTGGACCGGGCCGCCGCCGCGGCCTTGGCCCTGGCCAAGGTGCCGGTGATCAACCCCGAGGCGGTCGGGGGCCAGGGCCTGGTGGCCATGAGCATGTTCGGCCCTTGCGAGCGCTGCGCCCACCAGGTGCGCCTGAAGCTGGAGGAAAAGGGGTTCCAGGTCATCGGGTTTTCCGCCGCCGGGGTCTGTGACCGGGCCATGGAGGATATGATCGCCCAAGGCTACTTCGCGGGGGTGGTGGACCTGGCTCCGGGCGGCGTGGGCGAGCACCTGTTGGGGGGCATGCGCTCGGCCGGGCCCCACCGCCTGGAGGCGGCGGGCAAGCGGGGCATCCCCCAGGTCATCGCGCCCAGTGGGGTGAACCTGATGAGCCCGCGCAAGTCCCGCTACAAGCCCGATTATCACCAGCGCCGCAAATACGACTTGGACAAACTGAGGACTTTCCTGCGCCTGGACCCGGAGGAGCTTCGGGAAGTGGCCCAGGCCTTCGCGGACAAGCTGAATCAGGCCCAGGGGCCGGTGACCGTTTTGGTGCCCACACAGGGCTGGTGCTCCTTTGACCGCGAGGGCGGATCGGTCTTTGCGCCGGAAGAAGACCGGATCTTTACCCAAGAGCTCAGGGCCCGGCTCAAGCCCGGGGTAACCCTGCGCGAGGTGGACGCCAACTTGGAGGACGACGCCTTCGGGGATGCGGTGGAAGAGGCCTTTTTGGATTTGCTGCCGCCGGTCGAAGTCGGGCTAGAGGCATAGCATGGCCAAACCCTGGCCCTTGATAAGTTCACAAACAGTCAGCGACGTGGGGCTGTTTTCCGTCACCCGCGACCGGGCCCTTTCGCCGCGCACCAAACAAGAGCGGGACTTTTGGGTGGTGCACATGCCAGATTGGTTGCACATGGTGGCGATCACCGCGCAAGGGCTGCTGGTGCTGGTGCGGCAATACCGCCACGCCAGCCGGCGTAGCGGCCTGGAGGTGCCCGGAGGGCTGCTGGACGCTTCGGACCCAGACCCGGCCGCGGCCGCGGCCCGCGAGCTCAGGGAGGAAACCGGCTATGCCGGCGGCCAGGTGGCCGATCTGGGCACCTACTGGCCCCAGCCCGCCTTGCTGGCCAACCGGGTCCACTTTTTCGCGGCCTCCGGGGTGGAGCTGGCCGGCGACCAGGAGCAGGACGCGGGCGAGGACTTGGAGGTGGTTTTGGCCGGGCCCGGGGAGCTGGAGAGGCTGTTGGCCAGCGGCGAGATTCACAACGCCATGAGCGTAATGGCTTTGGGCCTGGCCCGTCAGGCCGGAGTGCTTTAGGGGAGGGGAAATGATTCTGCGCAACTGGATGGAAAGGGAACCGGTCACCGTCGCCAGCGACACCCTGGTGGCCGAGGCTATCTCCTTGCTGGTGGAGGAGAACCTGCGGGCCTTGCCGGTGGTGGACGATGGAGTGCTGCGGGGCCTGGTGACCCGCAAGGATTTACAGGGCTGCGCCACCGCCGTGGCCCGGGCCCAGAACGAGCACGAGAACGACTACTTTCTCCACCGCCTGAGGATCAAGGACATCATGATCCGCATGCCCAACACGGTGGAAGTAGGGGACACGGTGGAGTCTTGCATGCTCAAGGGGCAAGAGGAGCTCATCCGCAACTACCCGGTAATGGATCAGGGGAAGTTGGTGGGCATGATCTCCTCGCTGGAACTCTTTTCAGCCCTGAGCAGCATTCTGGGGGCCAATGAAATCTGGTGCGGCATCACCTTGGAGGCCATGCCCATAGAGAGCGGCACCATCGCCAAGGTGACCCAGGTGGTGGAGGATACCGGCGCGATTCTTTTCGGCGTTTTCACTATGCGTCTGCCTGGCGTGGAGGGGAAACGGATCATCCTGCGTTTTGACGGGGGCGCTGATGTGGAAACGGTGGCCCGGGCCCTGGAGCAAGCCGGCTACCGGATTTTCGAAAAAACCAATGCCGTGCAAACTTGCGGCCATGAATCATAAGGCAAGCGGCGGGATGATTTCGGCATGAACACCGTCACGGTAAAAACCGCCGCCGGGCGCTACAACTTGGAAGCATCGGCGGTATGGATCGGCCCTGATCTTCTGGTCTACGTGTGGGGCGGCGAGGCTCCCCACATCGGGTCGGTGGCCATGGCCACTCCGCGGCCCAGCCTGGCCGATCCCGCGCGCGCCAGCTCCACCGCCTCGGTGTTCACCTACGTGGGCCACAAGGAAGACGCCCTGGCCAAGGGGATGGCCGAGCGGCTCTCCGCCGCCTTGGAGGCCAAGGTGGTGGTGACGGCGGGCATTCACTGGGACGGCCTGGACCGGACGGGCATCGGGCAGGTGGTGGACAACAGCGAGGCTCTGCTGGCCCTTTTGCTGGCGGAGCTGAGCAAGTGAGGGAGTCTGTGGGACAGTTGCCGTTAGTGCTGGGCATCAGCGGAGCCAGCGGAGTGATCTACGGGGTGGAGGCGCTCAAGGTGCTTCGGGATCTTGGGCAGCCCTGCCATCTTATCCTTAGCGAGGCCGGTGCGCGCAACCTGGCCATCGAGACGGACTACACCGTGGAGCAGGTCAAGGGCATGGCCGCCAAGGTTTACGAGGTGGGAGACGTGGGGGCCGCGGTGGCCAGCGGCTCCTTCCGCCACCGGGGCATGTTGGTGGCTCCCTGCACCATCAAGACGCTCTCGGCCATTGCCAACTCCTTTAACTACAACCTGCTCATCCGGGCGGCCGACGTTTGCCTTAAGGAGCGCCGCCCCCTGGTGCTCATGGTGCGCGAGACGCCCTTGCACAAGGGTCATTTGGAGCTGATGAGCAGGGCGGCGGATATGGGGGCGGTGATTCTGCCGCCGGTGCCGGCCTTTTATCACCGGCCCCAGAGCATCATGGACCTGATCCACCAGAGCATCGGCAAGGCTCTGGACCTTCTGGGCATCGAGCACGATCTGTTTAGGCGCTGGGACGGCCAATAGGCGCCCGGCATTTTATTCGCGGAGGCCAAGCATGCTTCTACCCAAGTTTGCCTTTCACCAACCGGCCGGCGTGGCCGAGGCGCTGGAGATCATGGCGCAGTACGGTGAACGGGCGGCAATCATCGCCGGCGGCACTGATCTGCTGGTCAACATGAAACACGGCAAGCTGGCTCCGGCCCAGCTCATCGGCCTTGAGCGCCTTGATGATCTGGCCGGGCTGAGGGCGGAGGGCGACGCGCTGGTGGTGGGGCCCCGCCTCACCGCCTCGGCCCTGGCCGTCAGCGCGGAGCTTAGCGGCGCGGCCAAGGTTCTGGCCCTGGGCGCGGGCGCGGTGGGCTCGCCCCAGGTGCGCAACCGGGCCACGGT
>JAHLKT010000011.1 GCA_020444545.1 Desulfarculaceae bacterium
CCAGCGAGCGCTACGACAAGTCCGACCCGGTGAACCTGGGCTGCGACATGGAGATATCCATCAAGGACCTGGTGGAGCTTATCGCGCGGCTCACCGGTTTCACTGGCGAGATACGCTGGGACCCGAGCAAGCCCGACGGCCAGCCCCGGCGGCGCCTGGACGTGGAGCGGGCCAAGGAAGAGTTCGGCTTCACCGCTCAGGTGGGCTTTGAAGAGGGCCTCAAGAACACCATCGAGTGGTATCGCGGAGTGCGCGCCGCCTGATTCCCTGAAAAATCAGTTAGTTCATCAAACAAGAAAATTTTTGCTTGACTTATTTGGCAATTTGGCCAAACTAGCAAATAAGGAGGTGCGGCTGATGGACGCAAGCAGACAAAACCGGTTGGAGGCGAGGGCGCGCATCCTCAAGGCCCTGGGACATGCCTCCCGCCTGATGATCGTGGAGGAGCTGGCCGGCGGCGAGAAGTGCGTGGCCGACCTCACCGAGATGGTGGGCAGCGACATGTCCACCGTGTCCAAGCACCTGAGCCTACTCAAGTCCGTCGGGCTGGTGGAGGACCGCCGCCAAGGCACCCAAATTTTTTACCGCCTCACCGCCCCCTGCGTGCTGGGCTTCTTCGAGTGCGTGGAAAACGTGATGGACGCCCAGGTGCAGCGTCAGATTCTTTTGGCCAAGTAAGGACCAAGGCAGGCAAGCCATGATGAAGGAACGCTACAAGCTACTGATCATCGCCGGGGTGTTCGCCGCCGCCTACTTCGTGCCCTGGGGCAACGAGGTGGTGCGCCGCTCGGGCCTGGAGGCCTTCCTCATGCTCCGGGAGTATGCCCGCGAGCACGTGCTCACCTGCCTGATCCCCGCCTTCTTCATCGCCGGGGCCATCAGCGTGTTCGTGTCCCAGGCCGCGGTGCTCAAGTACTTCGGAGCCAAGGCCAAGAAGGTGCTCTCCTACTCGGTGGCCTCGGTGTCCGGCTCGGTCTTGGCGGTGTGCTCCTGCACCGTGCTGCCCCTGTTCGCGGGCATCTACACCCGGGGCGCTGGAATAGGCCCGGCCACGGCCTTTCTCTACTCCGGCCCGGCCATCAACGTCTTGGCCATCGTGCTCACCGCCCGCATCCTGGGTTGGGAGCTGGGCCTGGCCCGGGCCATTGGCGCGGTGGTCTTCGCCATCATCACCGGCCTGATCATGGCCCTGATCTTCCGCAAGGACGACGCGGCCCGCGCTGCGGGCGAAATCTACCTGCCCGAGGACGAGGGCACCGGCCGCTCCCTGGGGCAGGAAGCCCTGTTCATGCTCACCCTGGTGCTCATCCTGGTCTTCGCGGCCTTTGCCCGCCCCGAGGCCGGCGAGGCCGGAGTGTGGGCCCTGTTGTTCGGGATCAAGTGGTGGGTCACCGCCGGGCTGCTGGTGGTGCTGGTGTTCATGCTGCGCGCCTGGTTCCAGCGCGAGGAGCGGGTGGAGTGGGTGCAGTCCACCTGGGGCTTCATGAAGCAGATCCTGCCCCTGTTGGGCGCGGGCGTTTTGGTGGCCGGCTTCATGCTGGGCCGTCCGGGCCACCCGGCCCTCATCCCGCCGGAGTGGATCTCCGGCGCCCTGGGGGGCAACGGCCTGGGGGCCAACCTCTTCGCCTCGGTGGCCGGGGCCCTGATGTACTTCGCCACTCTCACCGAGATACCCATCCTGCAAGGGCTCATCGGCGCGGGCATGGGCAAGGGCCCGGCCCTGGCCCTGCTCTTGGCCGGCCCGGCGCTCAGCCTGCCCAACATGCTGGTGATCGGCGGGGTGATGGGCTGGAAGAAGACGGCGGTGTTTTGCTCGATCATCGTGGTCATGTCCACCATCGCCGGATTGATTTACGGCGCGGTATTCGCCTGAGCCGGGGTTCGACCCAAGCGGACACGCCAAAACCGCGAGGAACGATATGAAGAACAAGAGGGTAATCGGATTATTGGGAATGGCCGGGTTTGTGGTCATGGCCGACAACTGGGTGGTCTCGCCCATCCTGCCGGCCATCGCCCAGGACCTGGGCATGGACATCGCCACCGCCGGGCTGCTGATCACCGCTTACATGGTGCCCTTCGGCCTGTTGCAGCTGGTATTCGGCCCCCTGGCCGACCGCTACGGCAAGAAGCAGGTGATCACCTTCTCCATGATCATCTTCACCCTGGCCACCGCGGCCTGCGCCCTGGGCCTGGGCCTGGCCGACCTGGCCCTGTACCGCGCCCTCACCGGCGCCTTCGCCGCTTCGGTGATGCCCATCTCCCTGGCCCTTATCGGCGACCTGTTCCCCATCGAGAAGCGCCAGGGAGCCATCGGCTCCTTCATGGGCATCAGCTTTTTGGGCCAGGGCCTGAGCATGGCCATCGGCGGGGTGACCGCCTACTTCCTTAGCTGGCGCGGAGTGTTCGTGCTCTACGGCCTGCTCTCGGTCATCCCCACCCTGGCCCTGATCAAGGCCTACGCCTCGCTGCCCTCGGCCAAGAACCCCCAGGCCCGCTTCCTGGCCCCCTACCGCAAGCTCATCTCCGACCGCCGCAGCCTGAACACCTATATCCTGGTGCTTCTGGAAGGCATGTTCATCATCGGGGCCTTCTCCTACCTGGGGGCCTACATCGCCCAGATGCAGCACCTGAACTACCTGCACATCGGCCTGATCATGACCGCCTTCGGCCTGGCCACGGTGATCGGCGGGCGGCTCAGCGGCAAGCTGGCGGCGTCCATGGGCCCGCGCAACCTGCTCACCCTGGGCCTGCTCCTGGCCGCCACCGCCGAGCTGCTCCTGGGCTTCGGGGGCCACTGGCTGGGCTCGCTGGTGGCGGCGGTGGCCCTGTTGGGCTTCGGCTTCATATTCACCCACTCCACCTTGCTCACCCGGGCCACCGAGTTCGCCCAAAAGGCGCGGGGCGCGGCCATGTCCCTGGTGGCCTTCTGCTTCATGGGCGGCGGCGGGGCGGGCACCGCCCTGGGCGGGGCCCTGGTCTCCCGCTGGGGGCTCATAGACCTGTTCTATCTCTACGGCGTGGCCCTGCTGCTCACCTGGCTGCTGAGCTTCGCCCTGATCCGTCACCACGTCATAGAATGCGACGAGCTGGCCATCGAGGTGGCCGAGTAATCCGCCGGAGCGCGGCGAGGTAAGTATCCATGGACGGCATACGCAAGATAAACGTGGGCGGCGACAGCATCGGCATCCGGGGCCTGGACGACGCCATCGAGGAGCTACAAGCCGAGTACGCGGCCAAGAGCGACACCGAGGTGGCCGAGGCCATGCTGGCCAAGCTGGAGAAGACCAACTACTTCGCGCCCCCGGCCCGGGGTGAATACGCCGCCGCCCTGCTGCGTGAGTTCCGCAAGGCCCTGGGCCAGCCCTACGAGGAAGGCGCGGCGGGCGGGCTCACGGTGCGGGTGCTGGGGCCGGGCTGCCCCCGCTGCGAGCAGCTGTTCCACCGGGTGGCCAAGGTGCTGGCCGAGCTGAACCTGGCCGCCGACCTGGATAGCATCAAGGACCCCAAGGAAATCGCGGCCACCGGGGTGGTGATAACCCCGGGGCTGATCATAAACGGCCGGGTGGTGGCCAGCGGCAAGGTGCCCGGCGAACCACAGCTCAGCCAGTGGCTGCGCGCGGCCGCGGAAGAGTAAACAAGGAGCGAGAATCATGCAGATCAAAGTGCTGGGGCCGGGCTGCCCCAAGTGTCACAAGACCGAGGAGATCGTGCGCGAGGCCGTGGCCGAGGCGGGCGTGGAGGCCCAGATCGAAAAGGTCACCGGCACAATGGACATCGCGGCGGCGGGGGTTTTTGGCACCCCGGCGGTCATCGTGGACGGCGAGGTGAAGATCGTGGGCAAGGTGCCCAGCAAGGATCAGGTCAAGTCCTGGCTGTAGGCCCGGGGGCCGCCAGGCGTGCATAAAGTTTAGCGCTATAGAGGACATAAGGGGGTTGGTGATGACGTCTTCCTGTTGCGCCGCCGGGGAGCAAGGCCGCCAAGGCGGCGATTGTTGCGCGACCGACGGCAACGTGATGCTGCTCGCCTGCTCGGGGGGCTCCAACGTGGGCCAGCTGGCCAACCGGGCCTGCGTGGAGTTGACCCAGGACGGCCTGGGCAAGATGTTCTGCCTGGCCGGCATCGGGGGCAAGCTCTCGGGCTTCGTGCAGTCGGCCAAGGACGTGCCGGAGATGGTGGTGCTGGACGGCTGCGAGCTGGGCTGCGCCAAGGCCATCTTCGAGCAGGCCGGAGTGCCCCTGCGCAATTACCTGGTGCTCACCGAGTTGGGCATAGCCAAGAACAAGGACTTCGAGCTCAAGGACGCGGAGCTGGCCATGGTCAAGGACGCCGCGCGCCAGGCCCTGGCCGCTTCGCGCGAGAGTTGTTGAGCTTGGCCGGAAACTTCGTAAAAGGAAACAAGATGCCGAAGAAATTTTGCCTCTGGGGCCTGCTGCTCCTGGCCATGTGCCTGGCCGGGCCCTCCTTCGCCGCCGACACCCCCGCCGAGATACCGGCCAAGGGCATGGTGACCCTGGTGGACCTGGGGGCCGACCGCTGCATCCCTTGCCGAATGATGGCCCCCATCTTGGAGGAGCTGAAGCAGGAGTACCAGGGCAAGGCGGCCATCGTTTTCCTGGATGTGTGGAAGGACAGCTCCCTGGCGCCGCGCTTCGGCATCCAGGTGATCCCCACCCAGATTTTCTACGACCGCAAGGGCAAGGAGTTCCTGCGTCACGAAGGCTTCCTGAGCAAGGAGAGCATCGTGATGGTGCTGGATAAAATGGGCGTGGCCAAGCCCGCCGCCAAATAAGCGGCTCGCGGCCGGAGGCGCGGGGATATGTTGGAGCAGTGGTTCCTCACCCTTAACCAGTGGATCACCGGAGGCAGCGCGGCCGCCCTGGCCGGAGCCTTTCTGTGGGGCGTGGTCAGCGTGGCGCTCAGCCCTTGCCACCTGGCCTCCATCCCCCTGATCGTCACCTACGTGGCCGGCCAGGAGGCGGCGGTGCGCCCCCGCCGGGCGGCCCAGTACGCCGGGCTGTTCACCCTGGGCCTGTTCATCACCATCGCCCTGGTGGGGGTGGTCTGCTCCCTGCTGGGGCTCATGCTGGGCGAGGTGGGGCCCTATTGGGCCCTGCTGGTGGGGGCCATGCTCATCTGGGTGGCCCTGGACATGCTGGGGATCAAGGCCCTGCCGCTCTCGGGAACCCTGCTGGCCCGCCTTCGGGTGACGGGGCGGAGCGGAGCTTTTGTCCTGGGCCTGGGCTACGGGGTGCTCTCGGGCTCCTGCACCTTCGGCTTCATCGCGCCCATCCTGGCCATCATCACGGTGCAAAAGGACTTCCTGGCCGGCGGGGCCATGATCCTGCTCTTCGGCCTGGGCCATTGCCTGCCCATCGCCCTGGCGGGCAGCTCCACCGCGGCGGTGAGCAATCTTCTGGAGAACAGCTCCTTTCAGCAAGGCAGCCTGTGGTTCAAGCGGGCCGCCGGGGCGGGCATCGCCCTGCTGGGGGTTTACTTCATCCTTTCGCCCTGGATGGGGGCCTGAGCCGCCAGGGTAAAGAGGTAAGAGCTTGAAAAAGTCACGTATGCCCTGGGCGGTCTCGCTGGCTCTGTTGGCAATGGCAATGCTGTTGGCCACGGGGCCTGCCGCCGCCAAATCGGCCATAAACAGCCTGTCCCAGCTGGTGGAGCATTACGACTCGGCCCGCTGCGCCGAGTGTCACGGCGAGATTTACCAGCAGTGGTCCCGCTCCCACCACGCCCGCTCCATGATGGGGCTGAACAACTTCAGCTTCATGTCCAAGTACCTCAAGAAGGGCCCCCTGTCGGTCAAAAAGCCCCAGGACGCCACCCTGGCCAACTTCCCCTGCGCCAAATGCCATCTGCCACAGCTTTTAGCCACCAACGACCGGGTGGCCAAGGAGCTGGCCGAGGTGGTCTGGCGCGACGACAAGGCCACCGTGGCCAAGCTGAACATCGGCTGCCTGGTGTGCCACCAGGACAAGGCGGTGGTGCACCACCGGCCCGACACCCGGGCGCTCTACGGCGGCCGCGAGATCGAGGAGCACGAGGGGGCCTTCAGGGCGGTCAAGAAGAGCCGCTTCATGTCCTCGCCCGCCTTCTGCGGCCAGTGCCACGGCCTGGGCCCCAACTTCGAGTTCACCCCGCCCATTCAGTGCGCCACCCTCTACGGCAGCTATCTGCACGCCTACGTGGCCAGCGGCGGCTCCCAGAGCTGCCTGGACTGTCACAAGCGGGGATCGGATCATACTTTCCCGCCGGACTTCAGCGACAAGGCGGCCACCGGCAAGCTCTACGCCCGGGCCCTGCCCATGAGCGTGGAGGTGCTGCCCTACACCTTCCATCCGGGACACGGCGAGAACTTCCCCCGGGTGGTGCTCACTGCCTCCATCCAGAACCAGGCGGGCCACCGCCTGCCCGACGGCTGACCCTCCCGGGCGCAAGCGGTGCTGTATGCCACCGCCACCGACGAGCGGAACCGGGAGGTGTTCAAGGATCAGCGCGTGTTCATGCCCCAGTGCGGCGACAGCCGGGGCTCGGTGATGGTGCTGGGGCCGGACAAGAAGCTGGGCCTCCTGCGCGACACCACCTTCCAGCCCTTCGCGGCCAAGCGCGAGGTGTTCGACATCCGGCTGGCCCAACCGGCCCGGATCCTGACGCTGAGCCTGCGTTTGGTCTATCAGCTGCGGCCGGGCGACGAAATTCCGGTGCACGCCTGGAGCCGCAAGGTGGAGGTCTCCGGTTTGTTCCCCAAAAAGGCGCATAAATAAAGGGCCGCTCCGGGTGTCTCCCGGAACGGCCCCATGCTTGCTGGCTTAAAACGCTAGTTAGGCGATCATTTCCAAAAATGCCTCCACCCGCGTCTTGAGCTGCTCGGCGTCCTCCATGCTGTAGTCGGTCTCGATGCGCAGCACCGGCAGGCCGCCTACCTCCACCTTTCTCTCCATGGGGATGGCCTCCATGGCATAGGGCTGACAGAACTGGAGCCCGTAGTGGATCACGCCCTGGGCCTTGTAGTCCTCGGCCATCTGCTTGACGTGCTCGGGGCGCTCTGGGTTGGGGGTGAACACCGCGCAGTCGATCTTCCAATAGCGGTCCACGATGGCCGCCATCAGCTCCTCCATGGTCGCCCCGCTGCCGTCGGTGAGGTTGCGGGTGCCGCGCTCGCCTACGCAGGACTCCTCGCCCACCACCACCGCGCCGGCGCTCTCCACCACCCAGGGCAGCTTCCAGTTGGGCACCGCCATGGGGCAGCCGGAGAACAGGATGCGGGGCGCGCCCTGAGCCACGGCGCCCTCGCCTTTGGCGATGCGCTCCTCCAGCTCGTCGCAGATCTTGTGCACCGAGGCGGTGAAGCGCACCGGGTCGTCGTAAAAGGAAACCTGATTTATAAGAAGGGCGTCCAGGCCGGAGATGGGGGCCGGGTCGTGGGCCCGGAGCTTATACAGGCGGTGCAACGCGGCCCGCTTGTTGTTCACGATCTCGATGCCTTCTTTCAGGCGCTCAGGGGTGATCTCCACCCCGGTCAGCTCCTCCATGGCGATCTTGAAGCGCTCGTACTCCGCGGCCATCAGCGCCTTGCCCTCGTCGCTGTGCACCTGGGGCAGGTCCATGACGTAGAGGTTGGGCACCAGGTCGTTAAGGGTCTCGTAGGACTTCTTCTTGCCGTCGCAGGTGTTCTCGCCCACGATCAAATCAGCGGACTCCAGGTAAGGGCAGACCTTGCCCAGCTTGAAGCCGAAGGCGCTCTTGATCAGGGCGCAGGTGTTGCGCGGCAGATACTTGTCCACCTCCTCGGTGGCGAAGTCGGCCCCGGTGCACAGCCCCACCAGGGTGGCCCCGGTGGCCCGCACGATCTCCTCGGGCACGAACACGCAGAACGAGCCCACCACCTTCTTGCCCTCGGCCTGGCCGTCGACGAGCTCCTTGATGCGTAGGCCGTGCACCTCGCTCATCACGAAGTTGAAGTATTCCATGCCCTCGGGGCGGTCCTGCTGGCTAAGGAAAATGTCCTGATAGCCCTGGCCCAGCACGGCCAGTAGTTGGTCGTGGGCCGCCAGGTCCAGGCCCAGGCTCTGCCACATGGCGTTGTAGTCTTCGCTCATCGCTGCCTCCCAAGAAAAAAGATGGGTACGGTATCTTACTGAAATATTGAGCATAGCCGGGGAGACTTGGGCGGGCAAATCGTTAGATTCGCTGCAAAAAAAGATTACGATAGATATGGCCGATACTTCGGAAAGGTTTGGTGAAAGGCGGGGATGGGGCCGGAGAGAGGTCCAGCGCGGTCCACAAAAAACCCCGCTCCGGTTGCCCGGAGCGGGGTTTGTTTGTCTAGACTAGCCTAGACCGGCAGGAGCTGCTCCCTACCAGGAGTTGCGGGGCTTGCGCTCCTGGGCCTCGTTGACCCTGAGGGCCCTACCGCCCATATCGACGCCGTTGAGGGCCTCGATGGCCGCGTTTGCCGCCGACTCGTCCATCTCCACGAAGCCGAAGCCACGGGAACGGCCGGTCTCACGGTCGGTGATGACCCGGCTGGAAATAACGTCGCCGTGTTGGCTGAACAGTTCGGCCACGTCTTCGTCGGTGGCGGACCAGGGCAGGTTGCCCACATAGATCTTCTTGTTCACGTATCACTCTCCAAACAAAAGAAAAACCGGCTACCCCGCCGATGGGGTAGCATCCGCGATCCTAATCAAGCCTTGGGTATGCCAGCTGTATTTCGGCGCGGCCGCGCCTTATCAGACAAGTGCAATCTCGGGCTCCGAATGGGATCAATATTAAGGCTAATACCACTAGTAAGTTTGGATGTCAATCGGGGATTCAATAATTTTTTACCGTATCAAGGCAGGTTAGCGCCTGTTTCACACGTTCTTGCGCGCCCCGCCCAGCTTCATTACTTCTTTTTTGCGCAGTCTGATCGACTTGGGAGTCACCTCCACCAGCTCGTCGTCGGCGATGTACTCCATGGCCTGCTCCAGCGTGAAACGCCGGGGCGGGATCAGGCGCAGCGCCTCGTCGGCCCCGGAGGCGCGCATGTTGGTGAGCTTCTTTTCCTTGGTGATGTTCACCGCGATGTCGATGGCCCGCGAGTTCTGGCCCACGATGAGCCCGGGGTAGGAGGGCTCGCCCGGGCTCACGAAGATGGAGCCGCGGGGCTGCAAGTGGTAGATGGCGTAAGCCACCGCCTTGCCCGAGCGGTCGCTGACCAAGGAGCCGTTGCCCCGGCCGGCCACCTCGCCCGCATAGGGGGTGTGGCCGATCACCAGGGTGGTGAGGATGCCCGAGCCCCGGGTGTCGGTGAGGAACTGGGAGCGGTAGCCGATGAGCCCCCGGGTGGGGATCTCGAACTCCAACCGGGCCCGGCCCAGGCCGTTGTTGAGCATCTTGGTCATCTTGCCCCGCCGGGCGGAGAGCTTCTCGGTGACCACGCCCACGTACTCGTCGGGCACGTCCACCACGGCCAGCTCCAGGGGCTCCATGAGCTTGCCGTCCTTGGTCTGGGTGATGACCTTGGGCTTGGACAGGGACAGCTCGAAGCCCTCGCGGCGCATGGTCTCCACCAACACGGCCAGCTGCAGCTCGCCCCGGGCGCTCACCTTGAACGAATCGGTGCCCTCGCCGGGCTCCACCCGGATGGAGACGTTGTACAGGGTCTCTTTTTCCAGGCGGGCTTTGATCTGGCGGGTGGTGATCAGCTTGCCCTCGGTGCCGGCCAGGGGGGAGGTGTTGATGGAGAACTCCATGGACATGGTGGGCTCTTCCACGCTGATGGAGGGCAGGGGGCGGGGGTCGTCGGGGTCGCCCAGGGTGTCGCCGATGAAGGCCTCCTCCACCCCGGCCACGGCCGCGATGTCCCCGGCCTGAATCTCCTCCACCGACACCCGCTCCAGGCCCTTGTAGGTGTAGACCTGGCTCAGGTTGTAGGTCCCCTCCATCTCGCCCTTTTTCAAAAGGGCCACCGGCTCCCCGGCGGTGAGCACCCCGCCCACGATCTTGCCCACCGCGATGCGGCCCACGTAGTCCGAGTAGTCCAGGTTGGTCACCAGGAAGCGCAAGGGCGAATCGGGATCGTAGCTGGGGGCGGGGATGTGCTCGAGGATCGCCTCGAACAGGGGCTTCAGGTCCGAGCCTTCGTCCTCGGGCTCGGTGAGGGCGATGCCCGCCTTGGCGTTGGTGTAGAGCACCGGAAAATCCAGCTGCTCCTCGCTGGCGTCCAGGTCTATGAGCAGGTCGTAGAGCTCGTCCAGCACCTCGTTGATGCGCCGGTCCGGGCGGTCGATCTTGTTGATCACCGCGATCAGGGGCAGGCCCTTGGCCAGGGACTTGGAGAGCACGAAGCGGGTCTGGGGCAGGGGCCCCTCGCTGGCGTCCACCAGGAGCATCACCCCGTCCACCATGTTCAGGGTGCGCTCCACCTCGCCGCCGAAGTCGGCGTGGCCCGGGGTGTCCACGATGTTCAGCTTAACCCCGCCCCAGGTGACGGCGGTGTTCTTGGCCATGATGGTGATGCCCTTTTCCCGTTCCAGGTCCAGGGAGTCCATCACCCGCTCGTTCACCTGCTCGTTGGCGCGGAACACCCCGCTCTGCCAGAGCATGGCGTCCACCAAAGTAGTCTTGCCGTGGTCAACGTGGGCCACGATGGCCAGGTTTCGCAGGTCCTCGCGGATGATTGTGCCGCTCATGATTCGCCGTCCGTCTTAAACCAAATCATTAAGCCCCTGGGCCGAACAAGGACCAGGGGCGTGAGAAATATGCCTCAACCCATACCACAAAACCTCCTTTTGCGCCGCTATGGCCAGGATAAGAAAGCGCGGCCCGGGGCGGTGAGAGCGGTCCGTTATATTTTGTTAACTATAGCGAGCGCCCATACACCTGCACTTTTATCGCGTATAAAGTTTTTTCATTTTTATTTCACTTAAAATGAAATTCTTGTTGACTTGGGGGCCCTATCCGATAAGAAAATAGAGCCACAATCAAAACATTGGCCAACCATATCCGGCCACCCCGGCGGAGAAGCGCAGATGTCCCAACCTTTGAAGCGCAACACCCTTAAAGAACAGGCATATCTCGCCTTGCGCGAGATGATTGCCGGGCAGCGCTTCTCTTCGGGCACCTGGATCAACGCCGAGCTTTTGGCCAAGGAGCTGGGAGTAAGCCGCACTCCGGTGTGGCAGGCGCTCAAGCAGCTGGAGGCCGAAGGGCTGGTGCAACACGTGCCCAACCGGGGCGTGCGCATGGTGGAGATGACTCCGGAAATGGCCGTGGATTTGTATGAAGTTCGCGGGGTTCTGGAAGCTCTCGCCGCCCGGCTCATGGCCCGCGAACCTTCGGCCAAGGCTCTGGCGCGCATGGAAAAAATACTATCCCGCCAGGAGCGCTCGGTGGCCGAGGGCGACTCGGCGGCCTATTCCCGCACCGACTTCGAGTTCCACCAGGTGCTCTACGAGGCCTGCGGCAACTGGCTTCTCCGCGAACAACTCGATGGGGTCAAGAGCAAGGCCCGTCCCTTTGTGCGCGATATCTCTCCTATTTTGCCGGAACTCTACCAAGACCATCACAACCTGATCCTGGCCCTGAAGGCCTGCGACGAAGACGCGGCGGCCCAAGCCATGATGGAGCACAACCGCCGGGTTCGCCGGCTGGTGGAGCGCACTCAACTGGGCCGGGAGACCCCGGCGCAATCCCCGGATCGGGCAAGTTGATGGTTGACAAACGATCGGCGATTTTGATACCAAACCGTTTTAGTAAAACGGTTTAGTAAAACGTTAAACCAAACGGCGGGGGAACGCGGCCATGCCGCTCCCGCCGGCTTGCCCACTGTTGGGGAATATGACCAGGACGCACAAAAAGGTGACAATCAAGGACATCGCCCGCATCGCGGAGGTGTCCCCCACCACCGTCAGCCTGGTGTTGAACAACAAGAAAGGCGTGGGCAAGGAAACCCGCTACCGCATTCTGCGCGTGGCCAGCGAGCTCAAATACACCCCCAATCTCATGGCCCGTTCCCTGGCCAAGAACCACAGCGACATCATCGCCCTGACCATCCTGCAAGCCCGCAACTCGCTGTTCATGGAGATCGCCGAGGGCGCCGCCGAGGTGCTCAAGGAAAACGGCTACTCCATCATGATGGCCTCCACCTTCGACGACCCGGACCTAGAGACCAAGGAGCTTTCCAGCGCGCGGGCCCGGGGGGTGGACGGGTTCCTCATCACCTCGGCCCAGGTGGAGAGCCCGGGCATCAAGGAGCTGGTGGAGGACGGGGTGCCCCTGGTTTCGGTGCTCCGGCGGGTGCCGGGGCTGGGCGAGCTCAATTATGTGATGGAAGACTCCTGCAAGGGGGGCTACCTGGCGGCGGAGCACCTGATCAAGCTGGGCCACAAGCGCATCGGCATCATCAAGGGCACCCCCAACACCACCACCGGCATCGGCCGCTTCGAGGGTGCGGTGGCCGCCCTCAAGGAGCACAAGGTCGCGGTGGACCCCAAGCTGTTCTCCCCCGGCGAGTTCACCCGGGGCGCGGCCTACCTGGCCGCCCTGCACATGCTCCAGCTCTCGGACAAGGAGCGCCCCAGCGCCATCTACGCCTGCAACGACGATATGGCCATGGGCGCCTTGGAAGCCGCCCTGGACATGGGCATGAGGGTGCCCGAGGACCTGGCCCTGGTGGGTTTCAACAACGCGGCCTACACCTCGCTGCCCACGGTGAGCCTCACCACCATCGACGTGCAGGCCCATGAGATGGGGCGCCTGGGAGCCGAGCGCCTCATCGACCTGATCAACAAGAAGCGGGGCTGGGACAAGCCCCTGCAAGTGGTTATGGAGCCCAAGCTGATCGTACGCAAGAGCTGCGGCTCCCAGAGCGGGCAAGAGGCCGCCTCCTAGACCGGGGAGGCGCCGGCCCCGAGGGACCCGGCCCATAAACGAGGATGCAAAGAAATGGCACTAGCCTTTGAAAAGCTGCACTGGCACAGCAAGCTGGACGTGGCCGAGTATCTGGTCCCCACCAGCCTGGACCAGGCCCTGGACATGCTGGCCTCCCACGGCGGCAAAGCCCACGTCATCGCCGGGGGCACCGATGTGATCCCCGAGCTGCGCAGCAAGAAGCTCGACGCCGCCGCCCTGGTGGACGTCTCGCGCCTGCCCGGAATGGACGGCATCGAAACCGACGGCGACGACATCGTCATCGGCGGGGGCGTGACCCACGCCGCGGCCGCCGCCTCGCCCCTGATCAAGGAAAAAGCCACCGTCCTGGCCACCGGCTGCGGCTGGGTGGGCTCTCCCCAGATCAGGAACGTGGCCACCCTGGCCGGCAACCTGGTCTCCGGCCAGCCCGCGGCCGATGCCTCGGTGCCGCTGTTGGCCCTGGACGCCGAAGTGACCATCGCCTCGCCCCAGGGCGAGCGCGTGGTGCCGCTCAGCGAGTTCTTTCTGAGCGTGGGCAAGACGGTGGTGGACCCCAGCAAGGAGATCCTTACCGCCATCCGCTTCAAGGCCCTGGGCCAAGGCCAAGGCTCTTCCTACCTGCGCCTGGCCAAGCGCAAGGCACTCAACCTGCCCATCCTGGTCTGCGCGGTGAAGGCCACCGCCGGCGAGGACCTGGCCAGCATCGCCTCGGCGGCCATCGCCCTGGGGCCGGTGGCCCCCACGCCCCTGCGCGAGAAGGGCTCCGAGGATTTCGTGGCCGGCAAGCCCGCCACCCTGGAGGTCTGCGCCCAGGCCGGCGAGCTGGCCGTCAACACCTGCAGCCCCCGCGACAGCCTGCTGCGGGGTTCCTGCGACTACCGCACCGAGATGGTCAAAGTCTTCGTGCGCCGTGGCCTGGCCGCCGCTCTGGCCCAGGCCGGCTGCACGGTTAAGTAAGGGGGCGCTCATGAGCACTGTGGAGCTTTCTTTCAAACTGAACGGACAGGAAACCACGGTAAGCGTGTCCCCGGACACCCTGATGGTGGATCTGCTGCGCGAGGGCCTGGGCCTGACCGGCACCAAGGCCGGCTGCCGCGAGGGCGAGTGCGGGGCCTGCACCGTCCTGGTGGACGGCACGCCGGTGAACTCCTGCCTCATGCCCGCCATCAAGGCCCAGGGCCGCGAGGTCACCACCATCGAAGGCCTGGAGATGGCCGACGGCACCCTGGCCCCCTTGCAGGAGGCCTTCATGGGCGAAGGCGCGGCCCAGTGCGGCTTCTGCACCCCGGCCATGATCCTCACCGCCACCGCCCTGCTCAAAGAAAACCAGGACCCCGACGAAGGCGAGATTCGTCACGCCCTCTCCGGGGTCATCTGCCGCTGCACCGGCTACCGCAAGATCGTGCAGGCGGTGCAGACCGCGGCCAAGGCCCGGTCCTAGGTAAGGGGAAAGTCGAAATGCAAGACAAGACCCAAGACAAGACCCAGACCCAGGTGCTGACCAGGGAGGACACCGACCTGGCCCGCCGGCTGCGCACCGCCGACAAGCCCCTGACCGTGGCCGGAACCTCCGTACGCCGCCGCGACGACCCGCTCAAGGTCACCGGCAAGCTCAAGTACGGGGCGGACTATCCGGCCGAGGGCTTCCTCTTCGGCAAGATTCTCCGGAGCCCGCACCCCCACGCCCTGATTAAGTCCATCGACACCAAAAAGGCCAAGGAGCTCGAAGGCGTGGCGGCGGTGCTTACCGCCGAGGACGTGCCCGGGCGCAACGGCTTCGGGGCCATCATCCCCGATCAGCCGGTCATCTGCGGGGACAAGGTGCGCTTCATCGGCGACGGCGTGGCCCTGGTGGCCGCGGAGACCGAGACCATCGCCCACGAGGCCCTGAAGCTCATCGAGGTGGAGTACGAGGTCCTGCCCGGGATCTTCGACCCCCGCGACGCCATGGCCCCGGACGCCCCCAAAATTCACGAGAAGGGCAACATCCTCTCCGACGACAAGCTGGTCAAGGGCGACGTGGAGATGGGCTTCGCCGAGGCCGACGTGATCCTGGAGCGCACCTATCAGGTGCCCTTCCTGGAGCACGCCTACCTGGAGCCCGACACGGTGATGGCCATTCCCCAGCCCGACGGGGTGATGCTCATCGAGGGGCCCATGCAGGCGCCCTTCACCACCCGGCGCAACGTGGCCCCGGTGTTGGGCGTGCCCATCAACCGGGTGCGGGTCCGCCAGATCCACATGGGCGGCGGCTTCGGCGGCAAGGAAGACTCGCCCATCGACCTGGCCTGCCGCGCGGCGGTCTTGGCCGTGCACACCGGCCGCCCGGTGAAGATCACCCTGGAGCGCGAGGAGGTCACCATCCAGACCGCCAAGCGCCACCCCATGATCATGGAGGTGAAGCTGGGCGCCAAAAAGGACGGCACCCTCACCGCCTTCCAGGGCGTGATCTACGACGAGCAGGGGGCCTATGCCTCCCTGGGGCCCAAGATTCCCCCGGCCGGCGGCAGCCACGTGCACGCCATGGTCATGATGCCCGGGCCCTACGAGATTCCCAACGCCAAGGTGGACGCCTACCTGCTGTTCACCAACCATCCCTACGGCGGGGCCATGCGCGGTTTCGGCGCGCCCCAGGTGCACATCGCCCATGAGCAGATGATGGACGAGATGGCCGCCGAGTTGGGCCTGAGCCCGGTGGAGATGCGGCGCAAAAACGCCTTCAAGCTGGGCTCCCAGACCGCCACCGGCCAGGTGCTCAACCAGAGCGTGGGCCTGAGACAGACCTTGGAATCCTGCGCCGAGCGCTTCGGCTGGGACGAAAAATACGCCGCCAGCGGTTGGGCTGACGAGGCCCACACCAAGCGGCGCGGCGTGGGCGTGGCCATGGGCTGGTACCGCACCAGCATCGGCACCAACGGCGACGGCTGCGGCGCGGCGGTGCACCTGCACGAGGACGGCTCGGTGCTTCTGTACTCCGGCATCACCGAGATGGGCCAGGGCGCCTTCACCGTCCTGCCCCAGATCTGCGCCGAGGAGCTGGGCGTCGAGCCCGAGGACGTGCGCATCGTGCAGCCGGACACCGACCTGGTGCCCGAGTCCGGCCCCACCGTGGGCAGCCGCTCCACCACCCTGATGGGCAACGCCATCATCCTGGCCGCCCGCCAGGTGAAGGAGTCGCTGATGGACACCGCCTCCATGATGCTCATGGTGCCCACCGAGCGCCTGGAGGCCAAGAACCGCAAGATCTACGACCGGGAGAACCCGGAGAAAAGCCTGGAGTTCGCGGCGGTGGCCGGAGCCACCATGGCCGCGGGCAAGCGCATGATCGGCCAGGGCTGGTGGACCCCGCCCAAGCCCAGCCTGGACGGCCACACCGGCCAGGGCGCCCCCTATCACGTCTACACCTACTCCACCCACATGGTGCAGGTGGTGGTGGACGTGGAGACCGGCGAGGTGGCCCTGGAGGACTACGTGGCCGCCTTCGACGTGGGCAAGGCCATCAACCCCAAGGCCCTGGAGGGCCAGATCGAGGGCGGCGTGGCCATGGGCCTGGGCTATGCCCTCATGGAAGAGGTGGTGCTGGACCAGGGCGTGACCCAGAACCCCAGCCTGCAAGGCTATCTGGTGCCCACCATGCTGGACGTGCCCGACATCCAGCCGGTGATCCTGGAAGAGACCAACGAGATGGGCCCCTACGGGGCCAAGGGCATCGGCGAGATGCCCAACATCCCGGCCACTCCGGCCATCCTGAACGCCATCACCCACGCCTGCGGCGGCCGGGTGCGCCGTTTGCCGGCCGATCCGGAGAGGATCTTCTGGGCCATGAAGGAGGCGGGAGGCCCGCCCCAAGACTAGTTGCTCTGATGCGGTAAGCGAACGGGCGCGGGGAGCGCCCGCCGGACATAAGGGACAACCCAGAACCTACACCCATACGGGAGGGAAAGAACATGAGTCGTAAACTGACTATCCTCGCTACTTGCCTGGTGGCCTTCAGCCTGCTGCTGGCCGTGCCCGGCGTGGGCATCGCGGCCGACAAGCTGAAAATCGGCCTGATGTTCGGGCTCACCGGCCCGGCCTCGCCCATCGGCCCGGTGCAGATGAAGGGCGCCAAGATGGCCATCGACGAGGTCAACGCCGCCGGCGGCATCACCCTGAACGGCAAGAAGGTGCTGTTCGAGGCGGTGGTCAAGGACGACGAGACCAAGGGCGACGTGGCCGTGCGCCGGTTCAAGGAGCTCAGGAACGAAGACAAGGTCGTGGGCATCGTGGGCAGCACCTTCGCGGGCATCGCCAAGGCGCTCAACAACCAGGTGAGGCGCATGCCCATCCCCTACATCGCCGGCTGCGTGGCCCCCATGGACATGTTCGAGAAGGGCAAGCTGGCCCCCACCACCTTCGGCATCCACGGCACCGCCTACAGCATCGGCTACTCCGGCGCGGCCTACATCGCCACCAAGCTGAAGCTGAAGAAGGTCTACTTCCTGGCCCCGGCCTACTCCTTCGGCCGCGACCAGTACAAGGGCGCCAAGGCCGCCTTTGACAAGTACGGCGTCACCGTGATCTACGACGAGGCCCCGGTCAAGACCGCCGACTACACCCCCTACATCCAGAAGATCGCCCAGGCCAAGCCGGACATCTGCATGATGGCCCAGTGGGGCACCGGCGCCATTCAGGTGATCAAGCAGGCTCATGAGCTGGGCCTGAAAAAGCACACCAAGATTTGGTTCAACTGGATGACCAACGTCTTCGGCAGCGGCGTGCCCGCCGAGGCCCTGGAAGGCGTCTACAGCATGATGAGCTGGTACTGGAACCTGGAAGGCTTCGCCGACAAGGCCGTCATCGCCGAGGGCAAGTCCTTCGTGGACAAGTACACCAAGGTCTACGGCGACCCGCCCGACCCCTATGCCGGCATGGCCTACGTGGGCTGCAAGGAGCTGATCCGCGGCATCGAGCAGGCCCAGAGCACCGACCCCATGAAGATCGCCAAGGCCATCATGGCCAAGCCTACCTTCCCCAGCATGAAGGGCCCGGGCACCTGGCGCATCGACCACCAGCCCGTGTTCAAGTACGGCGCTTTCGTGGTGCAGGGCAAGGCCCCGGCCGAGCGCAAGGGCAAGTGGGACCTGGTCAAGGTTATCGGCGCCTACACCGGCGACGACTACCTGCCCCCGCTCAAGACCGAAGGCTACTAGGAAACAGCGGATTGATTAACCGGGGGGGCGGGCCTTCCGCCCCCCCTTCAACCCCCAACCGGACGTGAGAGACATGGGCGAGTCCATACTGGCAACCTCCGGAGTCACCAAGCGCTTCGACGGCCTGGTGGCGGTGGACGACATCACCTATCAGGTGAGCGAAGGCGAGACCGCGGGCATCATCGGGCCCAACGGCGCGGGCAAGAGCACCTTCTTCAACCTGTTGACCGGCTATTTCCGGCCCTGCGAGGGCCAGGTCTTCTTCCGGGGCCGAGACATCACCAAGGAGCCGTCCTACCAAAGGGTGATGATGGGCATCGCCCGCACCTTCCAGTTGGTCAGCGTGTTCGACACCATGAGCGTGATGGAGAACATGATGCTGGCCCGGGTTCGCCAGGGGCGCGACTACGCCTCTAAGGGCCGCTTCTTCTTCAAGAACGCCCATTACAAGGACCTGGAGAAGGAATGCGGCGAGGCGCTGGACACCCTGGGCATCGCCGACAAGGCCGACACCCTCACCGGGGACATGGGCTACGGCGAAAAGCGCGAGCTGGAGATTGCCATCGCTCTGTCGCTGAACCCCAAGATCCTGCTCTTGGACGAGCCCTTCGCCGGGCTGAGCCTGGTAGACATCGCCCACATTTCCGAGGTGATCAAGAAAATCAAAGGCCAATTCACCATTGTGATCATTGAACACAAGATATCCAAGTTGATGGACCTGGTGGAAAGCCTGTGCGTTATCAACGAGGGGGCTTTGGTGTGTAACGGCAACCCCCAGGAAGTCATCTGCGACGCCAAGGTCAAGGAATGCTACTGGGGCAAGGAAGACATGGTATGTTACTGAGCGTCGAAAACCTCGACGTGCGCTACGGTCACGCCCAGGTCCTGCACAACGTCTCCATGCACCTCAATGAAGGTGAGTTGGTGTGCGTGGTGGGCCGCAACGGCGCGGGCAAGACCACCCTTCTCCGGACCATCGGCGGCTTCATGAAGCCCGCCGCCGGAGAGGTGAAGTTCCAGGGGCTCTCCATCGCCGGCAAGTCCCTGGAAGACGTGGCGCTCTCGGGGCTCAAATATGTCTACCAGGACAAGCGGGTCTTCGGCGAGCTGACGGTTCGCGAGAACATCGAGCTGGCCGCCCATCCCAGCCGCGTGAGCCTGGACCAAGCCATCGCCAAGGTGGTGGACATCCACCCCAAGATGAAAAAGCTCCTGGACGCCAAGGCCAAGGGCCTCTCCGGCGGCGAGCGCCAGATATTGCTCATCGGCCGCGCCCTGATCGGCGATCCCAAGCTGTTGTTGATCGACGAGCCCACCGAGGGCCTGGCCGCCATCATCATCGGCGAGATCATCAACATCCTGGCCGCCATGAAGTCCAAGATCACCATGGTGGTGGTGGAGCAGAACCTGGCCACCGTCTCGCGCCTGGCCGACCGGGTCTACGTGATGAAGGAAGGCGTCTTCTCCCGCGAGATCACCGACCCCGAGACCATCGCCAACCCGTCCTCCTATGAAGACGAGCTATAAGGGGAGGGGGAAGCATGTTAGCAAAAATCGAAAAGAACCCGCTGTTGACCCTGGCCCTGGTGACGGTGCTGTTCCTCATCTACGGCTACGCCACCAGCCTGCCCAAGATCACCGACTTCATCATCTTCTGCATCTTCGTTATCGGTTTCGACCTGCTCTACGGGCACATGGGCCAGCTCTCCTTCGGCCACATGCTCTACCTGGGGGCCGGGGCCTATGGCTGCAGCATGTTCGCCAACTGGATCTACCCCGATCCCTTCATCTCCATCCTGGTGGGCATCGCCCTGGGCGCGGCCCTGGCCGCCCTTTTGGGCACGGTGGTGGTAAAGACCTCGGCGGCGGCCTTCGCGCTATTGAACCTCGCGCTCAACGAGGTGGGAGCCTATCTGGTCTTGAGCCCCCTGCACGAATGGACCGGCGGCGAGGACGGCCTGAGCCTGTTTTTCAACAGCTACGGGTGGATCGACTTCAACGACGCCACCTTCCGCTTCTATTTCTGCCTGGGCTCGCTGTTGTTGGTCACCTTCATCGTGCTGCGCCTGGTGCGCTCGCCCTACGGCATCCTGCTCAAGTCCATCAAGGAAAACGAAACCCGGGTCAAGTTCCTGGGCTACAACACCTTCATGTACAAGTACGTGACCTTCATCATCTCCGGGGCCATCGTGGGCTTCGCCGGCGCGCTGACCAGCGTGAACCTGGCCTACTGCAACACCAGCCTCATCGCCCCCTCGCGCAACGTGGAGGTTATCTTCGCGGCGCTCATGGGCGGCGCGGGCAAGGTGATGGGCGCCATCGTGGGCGGCACGGCCTTCATGACCATCAGCAACTACCTGGCCTCCTACATCGTGCGCTGGGAGATGTTCCTGGGCGTGGCCCTGCTGGCCTTCGCCTTCTGGTTCCGCAAGGGGATCTGGGGCTATGCGCGCAAACTGTAGCTCATCCGATCACGGGCAAAGACAAGGCAGCCAGCCATGATTAACTTTATTCAGTCCATACTCTACGGCCTGACCATAGGCGGCATCCTGTACATCATCTCCATCGGCCTGTCGCTGACCTTCGGGGCCATGGGCATCGTCAACTTCGCCCACGGGCTGATCTACGCGGTGGGGGCCTATGCCCTCTACACCGTGGCCACCCTCTTGGGAGCCAACTTCCTGGTGGGGGCCATCGCGGCCGTGGTGGTGAGCATACCCCTGGCCTATCTGATAGAGCGCTTCATCATCAGGCGGCTCTACGGCCAGAGCATCGACTACGCCATCATCGCCACCTACGCGGTGCTCTTGATCGGCGCGGACGCGCTCAAGTGGTTCTTCGGGGCCAGCCCCCTGCCCATCAGCGACCCCATCGGCGAGCTGTGGTACTTCGGCGGCCTGCAGATGCCCGCCTACCGGGTGATCATCATCGCTCTGAGCATCGCGGTGTTCGTGGGCCTCAGCCTGTTCTTCAAGAAAACCCTGGTGGGCAAGATCGTGGTGGCCGGGTTGCAGGACCGCGAGGCGGTGCGCAGCCTGGGCATCAGGGTGGAGCGCTACTTCGCCATCGTGTTCATCATCGGCAGCGCCCTGGCCGCCCTGGGCGGGGTGCTCTACGCCCCCTTGTCCACCCTGGACCCCTACATGGGCTTCGAGATCATCATCCTGTGCTTCGCGGTGGTGATCGTGGGCGGCATGGGCAACCTCAAAGGCACCGCCGTCGCCGCCTTCGGCCTGGGACTGGTGCACTCGCTCACCGCGGTGTACCTGGTCTCCTCGGCGGCCGACGCCGCGGTCTATGTGGTCATGGCGGTGGTGCTCATCTTCCGGCCCATCGAGGCCAGCGCCTAAGGTCAAGGGAGGAATCCTGATGCAAACCCCCATGGACGCCTACCTCAAGATGGGCATCGTCCATTTCATGGCCTATCCCCAGCTGGGGGGCGGCGAGGGCCCCTGGGCCGAAACCGCCGCCCGCATCGGCCGGGACACCTTTTTCACGGCCATCGAGATAACCCACATCGCCGACCCGGCCGAGCGCGAGCGCGTCCGCGATGTGTGCCGCTTGGCCAAGCTGGCCGTGGGCTTCGGGGCCCACCCGCCCATCCTGGGCGGCGGGCTCAATATCAACTCCCTGGACGACGACGAGCGCCTGGCCGCCGTGGCCCGCCTGGAGGAGCTGATCGACGAGGCCATCTACATGGAGGCCGAAAGCTTCGTGGTGCTCTCGGGCAAGGACCCGGGCGCGGACAAGCGCGAGCAGGCGGTGGAGGCCTTGGCGGCTTCCCTGGGCCGGCTCTGCGCCTACTCGGCCGAGCGGGGCGGCCCGCCGGTTATCGCCGAGGTCTTCGACTGCGACGTGGACAAGTGCTGCCTCCTGGGCCCCGCGCCCCTGGCCGCCCGGGTGGGCCGGATGGTCCGGGCCGATCACGAGAACTTCGGCCTGATGGTGGACCTGAGCCACATCCCGCTGTTGGGCGAGAGCCCCAAAGAGGCCCTGGAGCCGGTGGTGCCCTATCTCATGGCCGCGCACATCGGCAACGCGGTGACCGTGGAGGGCATGCCCGGCTACGGCGACTACCACCCCATCTTCGGCACCCCCGGTTCGGTGAACGACGTTCCCGAGGTGCTGGAGTTCTTGCGGGTGCTCAAGGAGATCGGTTTCCTGGACGGGGTCAAGCGGCCCATGGTCAGCTTCGAGATCAAGCCCATGGAGGGCCAGGACCCGGAGCTGGTGATCGCCAATGCCCAACGGGTCATGAACCTGGCCTGGGCCCAACTGTAAAAAAAGCCCGAGGAGGCTTGCTATGAAACCCAAGATTTTCGTTTGCCGCCGTCTACCCGAAGGGGCCATGGAGGCCCTGGAGTCCGCTTTCGACGTGGAGTGCAATCCCAACGACCGGGTGCTGACCCGCGAGGAGCTTCTGGCCGGGGTGGCCGGCAAGGACGGCGTGGTGTCGCTGCTCACCGACCGCATCGACGACGAGGTGTTGGACGCGGCCGGGCCGCAGCTCAAGATCATGGCCAACTACGCGGTGGGCTTCAACAACGTCGACGTGCCCGCCTGCACCGCCCACAAGGTGGCCGTGACCAACACCCCCGGGGTGCTCACCGACACCACCGCCGACCTGACCATGGCCCTTTTGCTCTGCACCGCCCGCCGCCTGTGCGAGAGCGACGTGTACGCCCGGGCCGGCAAGTACGATGGCTGGGCGCCTCTGTTGTTCCTGGGCACCGACGTGCACCACAAGACCCTGGGCCTCATGGGCTTCGGCCGGGTGGGCTACGCCGTGGCCCAGCGCGCCGCCGGGTTTGACATGAATATCCTCTACCACGACGCCCATGCCTGCCCCCCCGAGCTGGAGGCCAAGGTGGGCGCCAAGTGCGTGGACAAGGACACCCTGCTCAGGGAGTCGGACTTCATCTCCATGCACGTGCCCCTGACCCCCGAGACCCACCACCTGATGAGCACGGACGAGTTCGCCAAGATGAAGCCCACCGCCTATGTGATCAACACGGCGCGCGGCGAGGTGATCGACGAGGCGGCCCTGGCCGCGGCCGTCAAAAGCGGCGAGATCGCCGGGGCGGGCATCGACGTGTTCGAAAACGAGCCGGCCATCCATCCCGACCTGGTGGCCAATCCCTCGGTGGTCCTGCTGCCCCATATCGGCAGCGCCTCCATCGAAACCCGCACCGCCATGGGCATGTTGGACTACGACAACTTGAAAGCTTGCCTAATCGAGGGTAAGGTCCCGCCCAACTGCCTCAATCCGGAGGTGTTCGACTAGCCCCCCAACGCTGGGCGTGGCGCACCGCCGATTTTTTAATTTTTAGGCGGGACGCCACGCCCGGCGATCTTTTCAGGAGCTTTACCGTGAGTTCTCAATCCACCAGCCTCAAGGGAATGCCCGTGTTGATCCGGGGAGCCGGCGAGATGGCCACCGGTGTGGCCTATCGCCTGCACCGCGCCGGTCTGCGCGTGGCCCTGACCGAGGTGCCCCAGCCCCTGGCGGTGCGCCGCGCGGTCAGCTTCTGCGAGGCGGTGTACGACGGAGCCAAGACCGTGGAGGGCCTCACCGCCCGCCTGGTCCGGGGCCCCGAAGAGTTCCAGCCCACTTGGGACGCCGGCGAGCTGCCGGTCCTGGTGGACCCCGATACCGCCTGCCGCCACCACCTGAAGCCCCTGGTGGTGGTGGACGCGCTCTTGGCCAAACGCAACACCGGCCTCCGCGCGGACATGGCCCCCCTGACCATCGGTCTGGGCCCCGGCTTCACCGCGCCCACCGACGCCGACCTGGTCATCGAGACCAACCGGGGCCACAACCTGGGCCGGCTGATCTATGAGGGCCCGGCCGCGGCCAACACCGGACAGCCCGGCAACATCGCGGGCTTCACCCATCAGCGGGTGCTGCGCTCCCCGGCGGCGGGGCCTTTCGAGACCCTGCACCAGCTGGGCGACGCGGTGGCCGAGGGCGAGGCGGTGGCCGTGGTGAACGGCCAGGAGGTGACGGCCAAGGTGGGCGGCGTGCTGCGCGGCCTCATCCGGCCCGGCATCGTGGTGGAGCCTGGTTGGAAGGTGGGCGACGTGGACCCGCGCGGCGAGCTGGAGTATCTCAACACCATCAGCGAGAAGGCCCGCGCCATCGGTGGGTCGGTGCTGGAAGGCATCCTGCACAAGTTCAACTGCTAAGCTGAACGCTCAGCGTCTGCCCCTGGGAGCCGGCCACTAGGCCGCCTCCGGTCTTTTAGGGGCCGGCTACTTGTTCAGCTTGTCCAGCTCGGCCATGAGCACCCCCAGGTCGGGGCGCTGGTTGATGTCGTGCACGTCGATGTAGCGGATGATGCCATCGCGGTCGATGACGAACAGGGCGCGCTCTGCCGTGCCGTTACTACGCAGGACGCCGTAGGCCGAGGCCACCTTACCGTGGGGCCAGAAGTCGCTGAGCACCGGGAACCACAGGCCGTCCATGGCCTGCACCCAGGCGAACTGGGAAGGGGTGTTGTCCTCGCTGATGCCCAGCACCACCGCGCCGCGCTTGGTGAACTCCTTCTCGGCCAGGTTGTAGCCCGGCCACTGGCCCGAGCACACCGGGGTGAAGGCGGCGGGCACAAAGGAGAGCACCACGATCTTCTTGCCGCGAAACTCGGCCAGGCTCACCTTTTTGCCGCTGATGCCCGGCAGGGTGAACTCCGGAGCCTTGTCGCCGGGCTTTAGGGCGGTCTTGCTGTCCACCGGCTTGAGCTTGCCCGGCTGGAAGATCTCCTGCTTGAGCGAGGTTTCCCCGGCCAGGGCCAGAAGCGCCACGGCCAGAGACACGGCCAGGGCGAGAATCATCAGCACGGTTTTCATCGCATCGCTCCCCTGAGTTGTTCCCCTCGTAGCCTCTAGAATAGCAAATCGCTCCGAAGCAAATTCCTTTTGGAGCGCTCCAGCCGCCTACAAATCCCTCTCTAAATCGATGCCGCAGCGATTGATGCGGTTCCAGACCGTAACCCGGCTCACGCCCAAGAGCTCGGCCGCGCGGGTCTGGTTGCCGCCGGTGGCCTTTAGCGCCTCCAGCAGCTCGGCGCACATGTGGCGGCCCTGGCGGGAGGGGCGGGCGGCCGCGGCCGGGGCCTCGGCGTCCGTTCCCAGCACCTTGGCGGGCAAATGCTCCGGCTCCACCGCCCCGCCGGGGCAGAGCACCGCCGCGTACTCCATGGCGTGCTTGAGCTGGCGCACGTTGCCCGGCCAGGCGTAGCCCTCCAGGGCGCGCATGGCCGCGGGCGAAAGGGCGGTGATGAGCTTGCCGTTCTTGGCCGCGGCCCGCTCCAGGAACTCCGAGGCCAGCAGTGGTATGTCCTCGCGCCGCTCGTTGAGCGGCGGCACCAGGATGGGCACCCCCTCGATGCGGTAGAAAAGGTCCTCGCGGAAGCGGCCCTCGCGGATCAGCTCGGGCAGGTCGCGGTGGGTGGCCGCGATGATGCGCACGTCCACCGGGATGGGCTGGTGGTCGCCCACCCGCTCGATCTCTTTTTCCTCCAACACCCGCAGGAGCTTCACCTGGGTGGCCGGGGGCAGATCGCCCACCTCGTCCAAAAGGATGTCGCCCCCTTGGGCCGCCTCGAAGCGGCCCAGTCGGTCGCGGTCCGCCCCGGTGAAGGCGCCCTTCACGTGGCCGAAGAGCTCGCTCTCCAAGAGGTCCTGGTTGAGCGCCGCGCAGTTCACCCGGATGTAGGGGCCTTCGGCGCGGGGGCCCAGCTTGTGGATGGCCCGGGCCACCAGCTCCTTGCCGGTGCCGCTCTGGCCCTGGATCAAGACCGGGGCGGCGGAGTTGGCCACCGTTTCCACTAATCTATAGAGGCGGCGCATGGCCGGGGACTGGCCGATCATGCCCTGGAAGCCGTCGGCCCCTTTTAGGGTGCGCCTAAGCTGGCTTATCTGCTGGTCGCGGCGCATCAGCTCGCTAAGGTCGGTGAGCGTCTCCACCGCGCCAATGGCCCGGCCCTCGGCGTCCTTGAGCACCGAGGCCCGCTTGAGCACGTCCACCGGCTGGCCCGCCGCGTTGGTGATGGTGCAGCGCTTGGAGGTCACCGAGCCCTGGCGGAACAGGCCGCAGTAGTCCTCGCCGCGCCCCTTGCCGATCACCTTGCAGCCGGTGCAGTTGAGGACCCGGCAGTTCTGGCCCACCAGATCCTCTTTCTTGTAGCCGGTCAGCTCCTCGCCCGCCGGGTTCACCGCCACGATGGACCCGGTGTCGTCCACCACCAACAGGCCGTCGTGCAGGGTGTCGGCCACGGTGGCCCAATGCTCTCCCAAATGGATGCCCATAAGTCCCATCCGTTTAATCGGTGTTAAATCTCTTAACAATATACCGGAACATTTAAACACCCACCATCTAAATGGGCTATAAAATAATTTTAATTAATTGCAGATGGTTAGCTGTTAATTGCCCCTTTGGGCCCGCCTTGGCACATCCCCTGCTTTGTCATATCGCGAAATCACGACATGCAAAAGTTTGCATATCCGAAGGAAGGAATATCCGCCGTGAATGCCCTGGCCGTGGATCAAGAGAGGGCCGAAAGCCTGGCCGAAGTGGTCAAAGCCCTGGGCCACCCCCTGCGCCTGAGGATCGTGGCCATGCTCTGCGAAGGTGACCAACGGGTGATGGGCATGGCCGAAGACATGGGCCGGTCCTCCTCGGCGGTGAGCCAGCAACTGCGCATCCTGCGCATGAGCGGCCTGGTCAGCGCGGTCAAGATCGGCGGGGAGCTGCGCTACACCCTGGCCGAGCCCCGCATCAAGGACCTGATCGGCTGTTTGCAGGGCTGCTCGCGCTAGAGACCGATTTAAATCGCAACCGTTTCTTTTTTGAGGAGTGTGCCATGAACGCCGAAGCCGCCGTCAGCCTGGACGGCAACCAGGAGATGAACCTGGCCGCCTTGCAGGGCCAGCTGGACGAACTCAAACATCAGGTCGCGGGCATCAAGCCCGGGCCGGAGAACAAGCTGTCCATGGTGGTCTTCTCGGGCGACCTGGACAAGATGCTGGCCTCCATGATCATCGCCACCGGCGCGGCGGCCATGGGCATGAAGGTCGTCATGTTCTTCACCTTCTGGGGTACCGCCGCCCTGCGCGACGCCAAGAAGCAGGCCGGGGGCAAGGACTTCATGTCCAAGATGTTCGGCTGGATGCTGCCCAAGGGCCGCAATGAGCTCAAGCTCTCCCAGATGAACATGGGCGGCATGGGCACCAGCATGCTGAGGGGCCTCATGAAGAAGAAGAACGCCCCCACCCTGGACCAGCTCTTCGAGATCGCGGCCACCCTGGGGGTGGAGATCAAGGTGTGCGAGATGTCCATGGACCTGATGGGCTTCAAGCACGAGGAACTCATCGACTACCCCGGCATGGATTTCGTGGGCGTGGCCACCTTCCTGGCCCATGCCAAGAACTCCGTGAACCAGCTTTTCATCTAACCCAAGCCAACAATCCTAGGAGGAATAGCAATGTCCGATTACGCCGCCGACAAGGTTTTGGATCTCAAAGGCCTGCCCTGCCCCATGCCCGTGGTCAAGATGAGCCAGGAGATCGGCTCCGTGGACGTGGGCCAGGTCATCGAAGTGCACACCACCGACCCCGGCTCCCTGAGCGACTTCCCGGCCTGGGCCGAGACCTCGGGCAACGAGGTGTTGGGCTCCGAGCAGGGCGAGTTCATCAAGATTTTCGTCAAGCGCAATAACTAACCCCAGAAGGCGCCGGAATCATGGTCAATCAGATCTTCTATCTAGTCACCGTTCCCATGGTCTACCTGGCCGTGGCCTGGTGCCTCGTGGGAATCGCGGTGAAGGTGGCGCGGGTGGCCAAGACCCCCGCCCACCCCTTCACCCTCAAGGTGTTCCCCGACAAGGACCACCCCGTGCCCAGCCCGGTGTGGGGCTCCCTCAGCATGCCCACGGTGCGCCGTCACAACCCCAGCTTCTGGGTGGCCCTGATCCTGTTCCACCTGGGCATCGCGGTGCTCATCCTGGCCCACCTGGACCTTCTGCCTTGGTTCAACATCTACCCCGCGGACTCCGGCGACATGATCGGCAACGGCGCGGTGGGCGTGGTGGTCACCGCGGCCATCCTCTATTTCCTGCTGCGCCGCTTCGGAACCCCGCTGCGCGAGATTTCGGTGCCGGCGGACTACCTGCTGTTGTTCCTCTTGTTCTGCACGGCCATGAGCGGGGACATCATCTCCTGGGCCAACTCCTGGAGCGAGAACGGCTTTGTGCTCACCAAGCAGGACTTCGGGGCCTATCTGAACGGCCTGTTCCACTTCTCCTGGGCCGATCCGGCCGAGACCATCGACGGCGGCCACTACGTGGTGCTGGTGGTGCACGTGTTCCTGGCCAACCTCCTGCTGATGGTGCTGCCCTTCAGCAAGATCATGCACACCTTCTTCGCCATCCCGCTGAACAAGCTGAGGAGGGGCTAGAGCCATGGACGCCAAGCTGAAAAGAGAGATCATCGAGACCTTTGGCGAGCGCCTGAGCCAGGCGGCCAAGATGTATCTGGACAACTGCTCGCGCTGCGGCATCTGCATCGAGGCCTGCCACGCCTACGCCTCCTCGCCGGAGACCCGCTACAGCGCCGTGGGCCGCGCCCAGAACATCCGCCGGCTCTACGAGGAGTACTTCAAGAAGGGCAAGATCGCCAAAAAGCTCAACGAGGCGGTGGAGCTCAGTGACCACTGGATGCAGAAGGTCTACGAGACCGCCTACACCTGCACCGGCTGCCGCCGCTGCATGACCTACTGCCCCTTTGGCATCGACACCGGGGTAATCCAGGGCATCGCCAAGATGATGCTCATCGCGGCCAACGAAGAGCCCAAGACGCTCACCATGCTGGCCGACATGTCCATCGCCAAGGGTAAGACCATCGAAAAGACCAAGGAGAACTTCGCCGCCGCGGCCAAGAACCTGGAGAAAGAGGTTCTGGAGCGCTGGCGCTCCGAGGGCGGCGAGGAGGTGGTGCCCCTGGACGTGCAGGACGCGAGCGTGCTCTACGTGGCCCTGGCCGGCAAGCACTCCATCATTCCCGCGGCCGCCATCATGAACGCGGCCAAGGAGAAGTGGTCCCTGAGCTACTTCGAGGCGGTGAACTTCGGGGCCTTCGTGGGCAACCCGGCCAAGACCAAGGAGATCGCCGGGCGCATCATCGAGGAGGCCAAGCGCCTCAACGTGAAAGAGGTGGTGATCTGCGAGTGCGGCACCGCCTACCGCGTGATGAAGCATATGAGCGGCGAGAAGCCCTTCGGGGTCATCACCTTCGCCGAGCTCATCGCCCGCTACGTCAAGGAAGGCCGCATCAAGCTGGACAAGACGAAGCTCCCGGGCAAGGTCACCTATCACGACCCCTGCCAGATCGCCCGCCAGGGCGGCATCTACGAACAGCCGCGCTACGTGCTGGAGCACCTGACCGACAACTTCGTGGAGATGATCCCCAACCGCCAGGCCAACTGGTGCTGCGGCGGGGGCGGCGGCCTGGTGGCCATGGGCGAGAAGGACTTTCGCATGTCCTCGGCCAAGGTGAAGGCCGAGCAGGTCAAGGCCACCGGGGCCGAGGTGCTTTGCACCGCCTGCGAGAACTGCCACACCCAGCTGAGCGACCTGAACGATCACTACGGCCTGGGCGTGAAGGTGGAGTACCTCTCCGACCTCACCGCCAAGGCCCTGGTGCAGGGCTGACCCCGGGGGGGAGGAACTCAACCGGTCCGGGCGGCGTAGAGCAGCGCCGATCGTTACCCCGGGCCCCTTGGCGCCCCCGCCCCGTCACTCAGCCCCTCTTCCGCACTCCTCAATGCGGTGGGGCGCCCCCTAGGGGGCGCCCCTTACTTTTTCGCCAAGCCGGTCCCGGTCTAGTTTTTCTTGTCGAGCAGCTTGGCCCGCTCGCTCCGCTGGTGCATGATCATGCGGTAGGCGATGTAGTACTTGTAGATGTTGGCCACGTACTGCACCGTCTCGCGGCCGATGACCCGGGCCGCCGCCTGCTCCACGTTGCGGAACCACACGTTGGGGTTCAGGCCCATCTTCACCGCCCGCCTGCGCAGCTGCTCCACCCGGGCCGGGCCCGCGTTGTAGGCGGCAAAGGTGAACAGCACCTTGTCCAGCTGGTCCATCTTCTTGTCGTCTTTGAAGTACTGGTCGTAGATGAAGCGCAGATACTTGACCCCGGCGTGGATGTTGCGGTCCAGCACGGTGATGTTCTTGATCTCGATGGGCGCTCCGGCCGCGGTGGAGGGCAATATCTGCATCACCCCGATGGCCCCGGCCGAGCTCCTGAGCTTCTGGTTGAGACGCGACTCCTGATAGGCCAGGGCGGTGATCATCAGCCAGTCGAAGCCGTACTCGCCGGAGTATTTCCGGAAATACTTGATGGTCTGGTCGAAGCGCTTGATCTCCTCGGGGGCCATGAGGTTGCGCGCGAATTTGGTGTTTTCCAGGTAACGCTTGATGAGGATATTGCCCATGAGGGTGCCCGCTTTGTGGCCTTTCACAAAGCCGTTGAGCATCTTCATGAGCTGGGGGCTGTCCTTGCGGATGGCCCAGGCGATGGTTCCGCCCTGGTCCACGTACACCTTTTGGTGCAGCTTGATCTGCTTGAATATCTTGGCCCAGAACTCGGCCAGGTAGTTGTCGGCCACGGTGATCTTGATCAGACCGGCGTTGACCATCTCCAGGATGTCCTCGGTCTCCAGGTTCTCGTCGGCCGGCTCGATGCGCACGGGCTTGAGGCCCTTTTTCTTGAACTCTTTGTTGAGCCGCTTGAGGCTTTCGGCGTAGCTGCTGGACGTGCGCACGTAGACCCGTTTGCCGGCCAGGTCCTCCAGTTTGGCGATCTTGGGCGCGCCCGGTCCGGTGACCACCAGCTCCTTGACGTCCTTGGCAAAGGGGTTGGTGAAGGCCACCAGCTTCTGGCGGCCCGGGGTCACGGTGAGCATGGCCGCGGCGATGTCTCCCTTGCCCTCGGCCAGGTAGGGCAGGAGCTTGTCGCGGGCCACCGGGAAGAGCAGCACGTGCACCTTGAGGTGCTTCTTCTTCTTGCCCTGCTTCCTGAGCTGCTGGTTGAGGTATTTCTCGAACTGCTGCATGGCCTCGTAGGTGAGGCCGCGTTCGGTCAGTCCGTCCAGGAAGTAGTTGGTCTTGCTGTAGACCACCAAGGCCCGCACCGCCCGGCGTTTCACCATGCCCTCAAGGTCGCCCTTCCAGGGCTTCTTGACGTTCTTGAGAAACTCCTCGGGCTTCATGTCGTCCACCGCCGCGCGGGCAACCGGGGCGGCGGCCCAAACGGACAGGGTCAGCAAGAGAAAGCCCAGGGTCGCGGCCAGGGCGCGGGCGGTCAAGGATTTGCCTTTAAACATGGGTTTGTTATCTCCGCTAGAGCACGGTTTGTACCCTTTGATAATAAATATTGCCCTTCGACGGAGCTAAAGCCAAGCCCCATCTTGGAACATCCCCTTGGCGTGGGGGGGCGAATTGGCTTAAAGTGGGGCCTGCGAATGCTCAAATTTTTGCCCCGGAGAGGCCATGCCCCGGCTTTTCGCCCCCTCCCGCCGCCTACCCGGCCCGCCCCGGCCAAGCCGGATGCCCGGACGGGACTCGTGCCGGTTTTCTCAACACCTACTAGCAATTAGCCCTTGTCACCAGGAGAGGGCCTACGGTACATATAGTCTGTTTGTAGTAATGTAGTGCACCCGGTAGGCTTTGTCGCCGATTCAATAATCCCGCAACCGGCTCCCTGGGGAGTAGCGCATGAACGCACTTAGAAGCATCGCCAACTTCATAGACATGATCAA